>NZ_CP022436.1:1265888-1582360 GCF_002224285.1 Arthrobacter sp. YN
TTGCCGGCCCGGTCATCGGGCGATGGAGCGACTTCATCGGCCGCCGCAATGCCCTCCTGCTGGTGCTGGCGATCATGGGCGCAGGAACGGTGCTGTGCATTTTCGCGCCTACCCTGCCGTTGCTGGTCACAGGCCGCTTCATGCAGGGTGTCTCCAGCGCCATCTTTGCGCTGTCCTACATCGTCCTCAATGAGTACCTGCCGGCCCGGCTCTTCGGCACCTCCATCGGCATCATTGCGGCCATCAACGGCGGCGTTGGCGGCGTGGATGGCTACTTCGGCGGACTTATGGCGGAGACCCTTGGCTTCCAGTCGATCTTCGTCGCCGTCCTGGTACTGGCCGCGATCGCCGTCGTCTGCGTCATCAAAGTGGTCCCCGGCGGCAAGTCCGCGGTCGCCCCGGGCCGGATGGACTGGTGGGGCGCAGGTTCCCTGTCCGTGTTCCTCGTCTTCATCACCTACTTTGTCTCCACGGGTTCTTCGGCCGGCTGGACCTCGCCTGCCGCCCTCGGCCTGCTCGCTGGAAGCATCGTTTCCTTTGCCGCGTTCTGGCTCATCGAAAAGAAGCGCGAAACTCCGCTGGTCGCGGTCCACCACCTCCGTTCACGCCAGGTTTGGCCCGTCATCGCCACCACCGTGCTGACCCTCGCCGGAATCTTCGCCATCATCAACTTCACTGTGGTGTTGCTGAGCCAGGACAAGGAGAACGGCTTCGGCCTGTCTGCGTCGGTCGCCGCTCTGTTGTTCCTCACGCCCGCAGCGCTCATCGGTGTATTTGCCGCACCGCTCGCCGGCTGGATCGCCGACCGCCGCGGTTGGATCAAGACCGTCCGGGTCGGCACGGCCACCAGCCTCGCCTGCGCGATCGTCGCTGCATTGTTCTCGCACAACCAAGTGGCCGTCCTGATTGCCATCGCCGCCCTGGGCATCTTCTATAACGGCTTCTTCCTCACGGCCATCAACGGCTTGTCCGTACTGCTCTCGCCCAAGGAAGCACCAGCCGCCTTGCCGGGCATCAACGGTGCCTCCTTTGGCATCGGGGCGAGCCTCGGCGTCGTGATTGTTGCCCCGTTTGCAGGTCAGGGCACCGCCGCCGGATACTCCACCGCCCTCTGGATCTCAGTGTCCATCACCGCTCTGGCCTTCATCGTCAGTCTCTTCATTGCGGCCCCCAAGGGCGAAAAGATCTAACGCACGACGCCGGCGCCCGGCTGAGCGTGCCAGGCACCAGAGCTTCACCCCGCCCGCCTCAAGACCCGCTCCATCCTGAAACGAGAGACCATCATGACCCAGTCCGCACCCTTCTTCCTTGACTGCGATACCGGCATCGACGACGCCCTCGCCCTCGCCTACCTCCTGGCCTCTCCGCGGGCTGACCTGGTAGGAATCGGCACGGTCAGTGGCAACGTCAGTGCAGCAGGCGGCGCCCGGAACACCTTGGATCTGCTGAATTTGGCCGGCCACCCGGACATTCCGGTGGCTGTCGGTGCGCACGATCCGCAAGTGGGTACGTTCCACGGCGGGGCACCGCACGTCCATGGCGACAACGGCATCGGCGGCGTGGACTTGGTCCAGTCTGACCGTGAACCGGTGAAAGCCACCGCTGCGGAACTGTTGGTCCAGCTGGCCCACCAGTACGCCGGGGAGTTGCGCTTGGTGGCCATCGGCCCGCTGACCAACATCGCCGAGGCGCTGCGCCTGGAACCCACGCTGCCAGAGCTCATTGCCGAGGTCACCATCATGGGCGGCGCAGCACTGGCCCCGGGGAACATTACGCCGGTGGCCGAGGCCAACATCGCCAACGATCCCGAGGCCGCTGCCGAGGTGCTGGCCGCCGACTGGAACGTCACCCTGGTACCCCTGGACGTCACCATGACCAACGTCTTGGAGGAAAACCACCGCCAGGAGTTGCTGGCCACCGAGCACCCGGTGTCGCAGGCGCTGGGAGAAATGCTCGGCTACTACTTCGGCTTTTACGTCGACATCTTCGGCCGGGCATGCTCGGCGATGCACGATCCCCTCGCCGCGGCCATCGCCGTCAGGGGAGTGGAGCTGACACTGGCTCCCACCGTTCGCATCCAGGTGGACACCACTGACGGACCCGGTCGCGGCCAGACAGTGTGCGATCTCCGCGGACAGTACGCCGGCTTCCCGAAACAGCGCGGGGCACGCTGCCGGGTAGTCATGGAAATTGGCGAAGACTTCGCACCGCACCTGCTTGGTACTTTGCAGGCGGCCTGGCTCTCTGAAGAGCAGGAGACTGTGCCCGTCGCCTGACAGGCGGGAGACTGGGGTATCGACGACGACGGCGGCTACAGCCCGCCGTCGTCGTCCGCGTTTAAACCGGCTACGTGTACATGAGCGAGCCGGGTGTGGTGAGCTTTTCGCCGGTTTCAAGCCAGGTCTTAAGGCCGGAGAGGATCATGGGCCAGCCGCCGTAGAGTTGGTCGTTGGCGCCTTCGCGGAGCTGATCGTGCGTGACGGTGAGGTGGCAGGAGTCTCCCACGGGTTCAATCTCCCAGGTGATCCGCGACGTTCCCTCGGCCTTCACATCCTCGCCCCACAGCGCACGCATGGTCTGGACGAGGCGTCGCGGGGGATCGACTTCGATGTTCTCGCCCTCGCCTAGCGGTGCGTCAGCGTTGACGTTGTGCATCTCGAAGCGGCTTCCGGGCGTCCAGTCCGAGGTGAAAGTGTTTCCGAACTGGTACTTGCTGCGGATCTCGCTGTCGGTGATGGCTTCCCAGAGCCGTTCCGGAGTGGTCTTGATATAAATCTCGAAGATCTTTTCCATGGGACTTTCCAATCTGGATTTGAGGTCGCTGAGGGCAGCGGCCCATGGTTCTGCGTATTTACTCACCCAACGATCGTGGATGAGGCGGATGGGTACCGGGTTCAGGAAGTGCAGCTTTTCGCGACCCCGACGGCGGGTGACCACCAATCCCGCATCTTCCAGCAGCTTGAGGTGCTTGGCGATGCCGAAGCGGGTCATCTCGAACCGGGCTCCCAAGGCGGACGCGGACTGGCCATCCTCGCGGAACAGTTCGTCCAGCAATTCCCTGCGGGTGGGGTCCGCCAAGGCCTTGAACACGGTGTCCATGGTTTCAGAATAGGTGACCATTTGGTCACGTGTCAACGGTTGATGGCAGCGACCTCGGCATGCCTCCGGCGCGCTAGCTGCCCACCTGGCATGGGTGCTTCGACCCGGCTTCAGCGTCCGATAGTTTCCATAATTCATCGGAAACTTCCTCGCTCTGTCATGCGTTTACGCCCGCTACGACTGCGATCTACCGCTCCGAAACACCCTCAAGTCGGCGGTCTTATCCGGAATTTGCGCTCTCCTTATTACTCGCGGGTTTCCGATACCAACCTGTTGTTATTGCGTAAACTTTACGATAGTTTCTCTCTGTGATGTGCGTCGCACTGCGATGTGGGGCGACGAAGGCCAAGTGAAGGACAACGATGACCATCCACCCTGAGGACTTGCGGACAGCCGAGGCGCGGCTGCAGCAACTGCACCAACGAATAGGCGGCATAGCCTACGGCGGGGATTACAACCCCGAGCAATGGCCGCGCGACGTGTGGCTCGAGGACGCAAAACTCATGCAGCAGGCCGGGGTAAACCTGGTGACCTTGGCGGTCTTCTCCTGGAGCCGGCTGGAAACCAGTGACAACGTCTTCGACTTTGGCTGGCTGGACGACGTCATGGACCTGATGCACTCGCACGGCATCGGAGTGGACCTGGCAACACCGGATGCCGTGCCGCCGGCCTGGCTCGTGGAGCAGCACCCGGACATCATGCCGGAGCGCCCCGACGGCAGCATTTTTGGCTTCGGTTCCAGGCAGCACTTCGACGTTTCCCACCCTGTGTACCGGGCCAAGTCACTTGCTCTGGCCGAAAAAATGGGGAGCGCTACGCCAGCCACCCTGCGCTGCGGATGTGGCACGTTGGCAACGAATACGGTCCGGTGTCCTACGGTCCGTGGGCTGAGAAGGCGTTCCGGGAATGGCTGCAGCGAAAGTACCCGTCGCTGGATGAGCTCAACCAAGCCTGGAGCACCGCGGTGTGGGGCCAGCTCTACTCTGACTGGAACCAGGTCCGTGTCCCCGCCCAACCCCGCACGTGGTCCAACCCGTCACGCCGCCTGGACTTCCACCGTTTCACCTCGGACAGCATGCTGGAACATTTCAAGGCCGAGCGGGATGTCCTTCGCCGCCACAGCCCGGACCTGCCGATCCTCACCAACTTCATGCGCTTCTACAAGACCAACGACTACTGGGCCTGGGCCGCTGAGGAAGACGCCGCAGCGCTGGACATCTACCCGGATCCTCGTGAAGAAGACGCCCACATTGCGGCAGCTCTGAATTTCGACCTCATGCGTTCACTCCGCCACGGCCAGCCATGGATGGTGATGGAGCAAGCCACCGGCGCGGTCAGCCAATGGTCCGTCAACGTCTCCAAGCTTCCGGGCAAGATGCGCCTCGGCTCGTACCAGGCCATAGCGCAGGGCGCTGATTCCATCTTGTTCTTCCAGTGGCGGCAGGCCAAGGGCGGAACCGAGCGCTACCACTCGGCCATGGTGAACCATGCCGGCCCGAACACCCGGATCTTCCGGGAAGTGTGCCAGCTCGGCAATGAACTGAAGTCCCTCGGCGACCTGACGGGCACACGGTCTACAGCCAAGGTGGCCATCGTCTTCGACTGGGACAGCTGGTGGGCGTTGGAGCTCGGCAACTCGCCGAGGTCGGACCTGAACTATGCGCAGGAAGTCCTGCGGTTCTACCGCCCCCTGTTCGAAGCTAACATCACCGTGGATTTCGTCAATGCCAACAGCGACCTTTCCGGGTACAGCGTGGTGATCATGCCGGCGTCGTACCTCCTCACCGACTCCGCTGCTTCCCGGTGTGAAAACTACGTGGCCGACGGTGGACGGCTGGTGGTCTCCTACCTTTCGGGCATCGTGGACCAGGACAACACCATCCGGCTGGGCGGCTACCCGGGCGCGTTGAGGAATGTGCTGGGAGCCTGGAGTGAGGAAATGCACCCGCTTTCCGGCGCGGATGAGCAAGTAAAGCTCTCAACGCCCGACGGCGGCACCTCCTCCGCGAGCTACTGGACTGAGCATTTGCACGCCGAATCGGCGGAGGTCCTGGCCAGCTATTCCTCGGGCCGCCTCGCCGGCGCTCCGGCCGTCACCAGCAATTCCTTTGGTTTGGGCACTGCACTGTACGTGTCGGCACGCGTTGACGAGGACTTGCTGAACCAGCTCCTCGAGGACCAACTCCGCGCGGCTGGTGTGGAGCCGGAACTGAAGGCGCCCGCGGGAGTCCAGGTCCGCCGTCGTGCCTCCACTGCCGCTGACGGCACCAACAAAAGCTTCCTCATGGTGCTCAACCACAACGACGCACCGTCCAGCGTGGACGTGCTCGACGGCGGCACGGACCGCCTCAGCGGACGCGCGGTCACCGGTCTGGTTGAGCTCCCTGCCAACGGTGTCCTCATTCTGGACGAAATTCTGGACGAATCTGCAGGACGGGCGGCGGACTGATGGCATTACGACTGGATGTTCCGCCCAAGGCGGTCGCGGGCCCCGAACCGGGCTCGGCGAAGAAGCGGCGCAACAAGCCTGGAAGCTGGAAACTGGCGCTCAAACGCGACTGGCGCCTGTACACGCTGCTGGCCCTGCCCCTGCTGTATCTCCTGATTTTCAGATACCTTCCCATGGCCGGCAATGTCATCGCTTTCCGCCAGTTCCAGCCCGGAGGCAGCATCTTCGGCGAGAAGTGGGTGGGGTTCAAATACATCACCCTGTTCATCAACGATCCCAGCTTCTGGCAGGCCTTCCAGAACACCATCATCCTTGGTGTCCTGACCCTGGTGTTCTGCTTCCCGATGCCCATCATCTTCGCGCTGATGCTCAACGAGCTGAGGTCGCAGAAGTTCAAGAAGTTCGTCCAGACCGTGGCCTACCTGCCGCACTTCATGTCCGTGGTGATCATCGCCGGCATGATCCTGCAGAACTTCTCCATGACCGGCACCGTGAACCAAATAGCGGAGTCGTTGTTCGGAACCACCGTGAATATCACGCAGGACCCGGGCTGGTTCAGGCCCATGTACATCAGCTCCGAGGTCTGGCAGACCATGGGCTGGGGCGCCATCCTCTACCTTGCCGCACTGACGCGCGTGGACGAATCGCTCTATGAAGCGGCCAGGATCGACGGCGCCAACCGTTGGCAGCAGACCTGGCACGTGACTCTCCCAGCCATCAGGCCAACCATCATCACCCTCTTGATCCTGAACATCGGCACGTTCATGGCGGTGGGTTTCGAGAAGATCCTGCTCATCTACAACCCGCTCAACTACGCAACCTCAGACGTCATCTCCACCTACCTGTACCGGGTGGGCCTGGAATCCAGCAACTTCAGCTATGCGGCCGCCATCGGAATGTTCGAATCCGTCATCGGCCTCACGCTGATCCTCTCAGCGAACGCGATCTCAAAGCGCCTCGCAGGAACGAGCCTGTGGTGAACAAGACAGCTACTGCCAGCAAGGGCGGCGCCGCCCAAGGCGTCCTGGTGAAGGACATGAAAGTCTCACGCGCCATGCGGATCTTCCGGGCGTTCAACCTGGTCTTCCTGCTGCTGGTGGTGTTCCTGACGGTGTATCCGTTCCTGAACATCATTGCGCAATCGTTCTCCAGCGAAGGGTTCATCAACGCGGGGCAAGTCAATCTGTTCCCGATGGGCTTCAATACCGAGACATACAAGCTGATCCTGGCCGACTCCACCTTCTGGAACAACTACGGCAACACCGTCCTGTACACCGTGGTGGCAACGGCCATCTCCATGGTTCTCACCACTTCCTTCGCCTACGCCATCGCCAAGAAGGACCTCAAAGGACGCAGCGTCTTCATAGGCCTGGCCGTGTTCACGATGTTCTTCAACGGTGGGCTGATTCCCAACTACGTGCTCATCAGTTCCCTGGGAATGCGGGACTCCATCTGGGCCGTCGTGCTGCCGAACGCCATCAGCGTCTTCAACCTGCTCATCATGAAGTCCTTCTTCGAGAACATGCCCCGCGAACTGGAGGAAGCAGCGTCGATTGATGGACTCACCCAGTACGGGGTGCTGTTCCGGGTTGTGCTGCCGCTCAGCAAGGCGATCGTGGCCACCATGATCCTGTTCTACGCCGTAGCCAACTGGAACTCCTGGTTCCAGGCCTTCCTCTACCTCGACAACCCGGACCTCTTCCCGGTCACCATCTACCTGCGCAACATGATCGCCGGAGTCACCACCGCGGGCTCAGCCGGCGGAACAGCGGAGAACGTCGGCCAGATCGCCGCCAACATCCAGTCGGTCACCATCGTCCTGACCGTCATCCCCATCCTGTGCGTCTACCCCTTCGTGCAGAAGTACTTCTTCTCGGGCGTCATGCTCGGTTCCGTCAAGGAATAACCCTTATGAAAGGACATCCAATGATCCACAAACCCGAGCTCCGCAGACCAGAATTCCGTAGGCGCGATTTCCTTGGACTCGCCTCCGTTGTCACTATCGGACTCATGCTGACCAGTTGCGACGCCGAAACCACCGAGAAGGTGGACACGTCCAAGTCCCGCAACGGTGCGATGGACAGCTTCGGCGTTGGTGACACGTTCAAGGCGACGGTGCCGCTCACGTTCACGTTCCTGTTCTCCGACCAGCCAACCTACCCGTACAAGAAGGACTGGCTGCTGTTCACCAAGATGGCCAGCGACAACAACGTCACCTTGGAACCCACCATCGTGCCCAACAGCGACTACGAGCAGAAGCGCAGCCTGCTCATCAGCTCCGGCAGCGCCCCGGAAATCATCGCCAAGACCTACCCCGGGCAGGAAGCAGCGTTCGTTTCCGCCGGAGCCGTCCTGCCCGTAAGCGACTACGTGGACCTGATGCCGCACTTCCAGGAAAAGGTGAAGAAGTGGAAGCTGGAGCCTGAGATTGAAGGACTGACCCAGGAAGACGGTAAGTACTACGTCCTGCCCGGCCTCCACGAGGAACTCTGGCCCGACTACTCGCTGTGCTTCCGCAAGGATGTGCTGAAGAAGGAAGGCCTTTCCGAGCCGACTACCTGGGACGAATTCCGTGACGTGCTGCGCTCGCTGAAGAAGGCCTACCCGGACGTGGTGCCCTACTCCGATCGGTTCAAGGGCGACAGTGTCCTGAACATCGCCAGTGCGGCCTTCGGGACCGTGGCCGGATGGGGATTGGTGGACGGCCTGCAGTTCGATGAAGACAAGAAGGAGTTCGGCTTCGCCGCCGGCTCGGACAAGTTCAAGGACCTGGTGACGTACTTCAACTCCCTGGTGTCCGAGGGCCTGATGGACCCTGAAAGCTTCACCCAGACCGACGACTCCGCCATCCAGAAATTCGTGTCCGGCAAGTCGTTCGTCATCAGTGCCAATTCGCAGAACGTCATCACCTACCGCACGTCCATGGAGCAGTCCCTGGGCAAGGGCAACTTTGAGATCGGCAAGATCACGGTTCCCGGTGGCCCGGCCGGCGACATCATCGGTGGCACCCGGTTGGAGAACGGCATCATGCTGAACTCGTCCGTGAAGGACAAAGACAGTTTCGTGGCACTCATCCAGTACATCGACTGGTTGTTCTACAGCGACGCCGGTCAGGAGTTCAGCAAGTGGGGCGTGGAAGGAACCACCTTCACCAAGTCCGGCGGCAAGCGCCAACTCGCATCCGACATCAACTTCCAGGGCCTCAATCCCGCCGGCACCAAGGACCTCCGGGTGGAGTACGGATTCTCCGGCGGCAACTTCGCCTACGGCGGCGCCACGGAACTGCTGCAGTCCACGTTCAACGACGAGGAGTTGGCGTTCCAGGAAGCCATGAAGTCCAAGAAGCCACGCCCCGTGCCCCCGCCCGTACCGTTCAACGACATCGACCGGGAGCAGGCGACTCTTGCGCTGACGCCCCTCAAGGACCACGTCAAGCAGAACACCCTTAAGTTCATCACTGGGCAGCGCGCTCTGGGCGAGTTCGACGCCTACGTGAAGGAACTCGACAGCAAGGGCCAGACGAAATACGTGGAGTTGGCGAACAAGGCGTACAAAGCGTACGCGGACAAGAAGTAGCTCTTCTGATGGCTACGAAGGAGGCACAGTACGGGTCCGGCCCGCTGTTCAAGGCGGCGGGCGTGGTGTACGGCGTCATGGTGGGTGGGGCTTTGCTGGTGCTGGCCAATGCGCTGGTGGTGCTCATGCCTTTGCTGGCTGGGATCGTGGGTCCTGTGGCGTTGTTGGGGTTCGTGCTGATGGGTCCTTCTGTGGTGGCTTCCTGCTACGCCTTCAATCGGCTTCTCACCGGAGAGGAAACGGGCGTGTTCCACGACTTCGTGAAGTCCTATCGGGGCAATTTTGGACAGGCATTGGCGGTCTGGCTGCCCTACGCCGCCCTCCTTGCAGTCATCGCCGCGAACCTCTCCAGCCTGCCGGGCAGCAACCTTGAAGCGGTTGCTGCCCGGATCGGGCTGGTGGGGCTTGGCCTCCTGGTGAGCACGGCTGCCCTGCACGCGATGTTGTTGCTCGCCCGCTTCGATTTCCGCACCGTGGACATCTACCGGCTGTCCATCTACAGCATTGGTGTCCGGAAACGGGTAGCGCTCGGGAACGTGGGGATCCTCTTCATCACGGGCTTCGTGCTGATCTCTACCAGCGTGTGGCTGATGTTGTTTGTCGGCGGCCTGATGGTCTACCTGTTGTGCCTGAATTCCCGACCGCTGCTGGCGTTGGTGGAGGAAAAGTTCACCGTTTCGGTGGCTGCCAGCCCAGCAGGTTCCCCGGGCGGATACTCCCCGGTGGGCTAGAGGTTCGTCCGGACCACGGCACCTTGGGCGATCACCGTGCTGACCTTTTCCAGGGCCGAGCCATCGGTCAGGGGATCCGAATCCACCACCACGACGTCGGCCAAGGAACCGCGAACCAAGCGACCGACGCTGTCGCCGCGTCCCAGCAAACGCGCCGCATTGGTGGTGGCTGCCTGCAATGCTTCCAAGGGGGTCAGCCCGGCTTCCGCGAGCAAGCGCGCCTCCGTGCCGATCGGCGTCACGTCCGTGCCGAAGGAATCGGTGCCGGCCACAATCGTGACTCCAGCGTCCTTGGCTGCGCGCACCGCGGCCTGAAGGATGGGCGTGTACTCCGTTCCGCGTGCGGCCAGGATTGGGTTGGAGGAGCGGGCCATGCTGGTGATGGCGTCCATGGTGGGTGTGAAGAAGGTGCCGCGCCGGGCCATCTCGTGGATGGTCTTTTCCGTCATGAAGACGCCATGCTCGATACTGCGAACCCCGGCGCGGACGGCGCCGTCGATTCCTTCGGCGCTGTAGGCGTGGCAGAGGACGCCGGCACCCTTGGCTGCCTTGACGATCGCTCCGAGCTGGTCCACGTTGTAGACCAACTCACGCGGATCCTGCTCGGGAAGGCCAGCCCGTGGGTTGGCGCGGGTTTTGATGACCTCGGCGCCGCGCTTGAGGTTGATGCGGGTCAGGTACGCGAGGTCCTGCGGCTCCGTAACACCACCGCTGAGGGTGGCCAAAGGTGCCAAGTCCGGATCCGCCAGGAGGGAGTCTCCCTGGTCCGGTGAGATAAACAGCCCCGCCGGAGTCATCCTGGGCGAGAGCCCAGGAGCCCACGACGGCAGCGCGGCGAGAGCAATGTCCTGATAGAAAGTGCTCGAACCGCTCCGTACGCTGGTGGCTCCGCCTTGCAGGAGGGCGCGGGCGTCTGCCAGTGCGTTGGCGTGGACGTGGGCATCGACGAGTCCTGGAAGGACCCATTTACCCGAGGCGTTGAGCCTACGGGCACGGTTCGCGACGCCGGCAACAGCCTTGCGTGTTTCGTCCCGGGTGCCGACGGCGGTGACCTTGCCGCCGTCGAGCACCACCACGCCATCTGCCACAGCATCGCCTGTCTTTGGATCCACCACTGTTCCGCCCTCAATAATGAGCGCCTGGGTGGTCAACGGACGTCCGGGGTAGTTCGGGCCCGACTGCGTGTTGTCCGCGAGGGCGGCTGGCGCTGATGCCAACTGCGCGGCGATGCCGGCCACGGAGATCCCGGCCAGTGCTGCAGCTCCGGCGAGGATTCCCCGGCGGGGCAACTCACCCTGGGGCGTGGGTGCTGAGGTGTGATCGTGAAGGCACATTGTTGGACTCCTGGGGAACGAGCTGCTGGGCCGCTGCGTGGCTGCGGCTGAGCATTTGGTATTCCAGAATGCCTCAGGTTTGGGGTGTGATGCAAGCAATAGTTGTATTTTACCGAGGTGATTTGCCTGCTTGGTATGCCAAGGCGTGGAAACAACTGTCGGGGACGTGGGGCTGCCTTCATTGCGGGTTTCGCGCTGATCCCCACCAGTGTGCGGCTGATGTTGTTCGTCGGCGCCCTGCCGGTCTACTGCTGTGCCTGAACTCCAGGCCGCTGCTGGCGTTGGTGGAGGTGAGGTCACCGTGGCGGCGTAGACGGCTGACGGTTTACGCCGGAGGAGTCGGCACTGTGTACGCGCCGCTGTTTGAAAGTCACAGGTCGCGGGCAGTGTTCGGCGCTGGGCACCGCACCGGTATTTGCAAGTCGGAGGTCGCATATCGCGGGCACGGGGAAGCGGCCCGGAAGCGAACAAAGTGTCGGGTGGCCCTCCCAATATTCCGACCCCAAAGTTCACTCTCACCCAAGCCCGCGGCGCATCCCGAGCAACACCCTTTAGGTTCTCTGGGGTGTGTGGTGGTGGTTGCGTCGGGGTGTTTGGGTTGGGTCGATGTGGGGTGGGGGATGAACCAGGGGACGCCGGTTTTCATGTCGATGCGCCATTGTTCTTTGTGGATGAGGTGGTGGTGGTGGCTGCAGAGCAGGGTGCCGTTGTCTGTTGATGTGGTGCCGCCGTGGGACCAGTAGGTGGTGTGGTGTGCTTCGCACCAGGGTGCGGGCATGGTGCAGTCGGGGAAGGCGCATCCTTGGTCGCGGGCGGTGATGGCTTTTCGGATGTGGGGTGGGAAGGTCCGGGTGGTGCGGCCGATGTCCAGGACGCGGGAGTTGCTGCCGAGCAGGACGGGGATGATCTCGGCGTCGCAGGCGATTTTGCGGATGGTGTTCGGGTGCATCGGTCCGCTGAACGTGCCGGTGCCGGTGCCGGTGCCGGTGCCGGTGCTGTGTTGGTTGTGTTGTTGGTGGTTGTGGACTTGTTTGAGGAGTTCTTGGTAGCCGATGGTGACGGTGAGTTGGGCTGGGAGGCCGCCGTTGGAGGGTAGTTTTTCTGTGCGCATGGCGAGGCTGCAGGCGCTGGTGAGGCCGTTGAGGAGTTTCTGTGGCCGGGTGCGTCGGTCCAGGTCCGGGCCGGCGGGGACCGTCTGATCGGTATCGGTATCGGTTCCGGTGGTGGTGAGGCGTGGGTTGGTGGCGACGTTCATGGCGGTGGTGAGGATTTCGTATTGTTCGTCGGTGGCGAAGATTTCGAGGTGGTGGAGTCCGTGGCGGCGTCGGCGGCGGAGGAACACGCCTTGGAGTTGGCGGAGGATTTCTTCGGTGGGTTCGGGGCCGTCGTGGTCGATGACGTCGATCCAGCGTTTGGCCATTTTGGTGACGAAGTCGGGGTCGGTTTCGACCGCGGTGGTGGTGAGGGCGTGTTCCATCCGGGTGAGGGTGTCCTCGTCGGTGAGGTGCCGGACTTTGTCCAGGGCGGCGCTGATGATCGACGCCGAACGGGAAGACACCAGCGCGGAACCAACCGCTTGGGCTAGTATTTCGCGGCGGGCCGGGATCTCCTGCCCGGCGATGCCTGTCTGGGGGAGGACGTCGGGGGCGAGGGCGAGCCTGCGTTTGGCCTCGCCGATGTTGATCCGCAACCGTGCCCGCAGGAACTGCGCCGCGTTCCGGTACCCGTCATCCAGAACGCTGGCCTTAGCGGCCGAAGCCCAACGGGCTGGTCCTGTTCCCGGCACGGAACCATCTCCACCCGCGGGAGGTGTGGAGCATGCTTCACCATCGGAAACTGCCACGGTGTCGGTTCCCGGCACCGGGTCCGTCCAGCCGGTCCGCCATTCCGGTGCTGCTGCCGAGGACCCCGGACCGGCCGTTAGTGCTTCCGTCCGGGTCCGTTCCACAGCCTGCGCCGCGACCACCTGCAAGTACTCCACCGACCGGGCGATCTCCTCCACTTCGCCGGCAAAATCCGCTGCGTCCTCGAACCCAAACAACCGGGTTTTGTGAATGAGGGATTCGCGAAGGGATGTCAGGATTGCACCGGCCTGCGCAAGAGGTATGTCCACGACGCCGGGAGAGGGTTGGCCCGCATCGACAAAGCCAGCCGCGCGTTTGATGTCCGCAACCGGAACCACACGCAAGCCCGGAGCAGCGTCTGCGGAGCTCACGCCGCCAGTGTAGCCCGACTCCGAGGACCGCACCTTCGGACTCAGACCGAGAAGCAGCCCAGTGCTGCTGGAGGTATCCGCAGCCGGGCCTACCGCCGTCGGGAGCTTGAATGCCGGGACCCGAGCAGGCCCGTTGAGGGATATGAGGGCTCTTTGACGAAGCAGCGCATGGCTGCGGGGCGAACCTGCCCGCCTTGCCAATATCTGCCCGATTGCTCCCATGAATCAAGCATGTCAGGGGGGTCTGACATTTTTAGGGTGCCGGCTATCGGGTGATCTGCTCCCGCAAAATATCCGCGTGCCCGCAGTGCTGGGCGAGCTCGCGGAGCATGTGCAGGTACACCCAGCGGAGGGGGAGCGGGCCGCGGCGGTTCCCGAGTACAAGGTCGTCGAGGCCCAAGGGGGCGGCCGCCTGCCTGGATGCCGAGCAAGCCTCCCGGTGAGCCGCCTGGATGCTGGCAATGGTGTCGTCATCGTCCAGGATGAACGACGCGTCCGGCGTCGCGGGGATGCCGATCTCTGCCCGCGACCTGCACGTGATGGCTTCGTCGAACCACACCTTTTCCACGAAGGTGGCGTGTTTCACCAGACCCAGGAGCGTGGTGCGCGAGGCCACCAGCCGCCGTCGTGCTTGTTCTTCAGTGAGTCCATCGAGGCATTCGTTGAGGGCCCTGCGGTGCTCGTCCAGGAACGTATCGAACTGGGTCCGGGCGTCCTGGTTGATGACGTCCTCAGTGAAGGCATGTGGGAGGGCGCTCATCCGAAAACCACCGTGCCGTCGTCGTTGATTCGCCAGCCGGGGTTATGGGCGATCTCCCAGACGATGCCGTTCGGATCCTTGACGTGGCCGTGGAAGATGCCGCCAAACGCGCCTGCCTGCGCCGGCTTCAAAACCGTCGCGCCCGCTGCCACCAAGGCATCGATGGTGCTGGCGACTTCCTCGGGACTGCCGACGTTGTGTGAGAGTGTCACGCCGCTGACTCCTGCCGTTTGAGCAGTGGCGCCGAGGTCCTGGTCGAACTTTTCGGCGTCGAACAGGCCGAGCATCAGCCCTGGCGCGATCTGGAAGAAAAGGATCTCGCCGGGAACGTCCATGGTCGGATCCCAGCCGAGCCCGTCCTTATAGAAGGCGCGCGCGGCGTCGAGATCCCTGGTGGCGAACGTAATGAAGTGCAGTCGCTGGTCCATAGGGGAAGCCTAGCGGGAGGGTACGACGGCGGCACTCGCCTGGGGCGGTTGGTGCGCCAACGCTGGCGGAGCCGTGCAACGATTCGGGTGCCATTCGATGCCGACCGTGTCCGCTGATTGCCGGGAGCGTCAACAATGAAGGCATGGCCAAACCAGCGCAGCCCAAGTCCCGCAGCACTGAGTCATGGATGCTGGCATCGGCGCTTTTCCTCACGCTGGGGGCCGCCGGGTGTAGCCCTTCCTTGGGTTCGCTGCCGTGCATGCCTCCCGACTATCAAGTGACCCCTTCGTCGGCCAGGCCGGGTGACGTGGTGACGGTATCGGCGCCGGAGGCCACATGCAATCCCCGTTATGGAGCCAACGCGCAGGTTCGAGTCGTCTTGACGGACGCTTCCGGAGAAGACGTCCTCAACACCACCGCTCCCATGACTGATGCAGGTGGGTTCACGGTCACGGTTGATGTCCCATTGCGGGCGGCTCCGGGTGTCATGGCTGTGAAGGCCGAGCCCTATGGCGTCGACTGGTGCGATGACACGGGCACGAACAACCGGGCGGACCAGGGTGAGGCCGAGCTTGAGAGAGCCTCTTGTGCGGAACCGATGAAGCCACTGACCATCACAAAGTAGCCAACTTGGCCAGTCCTGTTGAGCCCCGGTCCGAGCCGGTGGGAGGATGGAGCAGTGGAACCCCTCTTCGACTTCCTTGGCAGTTACTGGTGGCTCATTTTCCCTATCGGCGGCATGGCTGGTGGCTGGGCGAGGTCGTGGTCGAAAGCAAGCGAGGAACGGCACCGCCGCAAGGTTGAATTGCTGAAGTTGAAGAACCAGTTGGCGGTGCACGAGGAGGCCAACCAGGCCGAGGTAGTCTCGCTGATTGACGCGCATGATTCGGTGAACCACAGATGGCTTGATTACGAGCTCGACGTCGGCAACCTTATTGACTTCCCCCTCATGACCGACGTGCGCGAGCCGCTCACGGTCGCGTTCCTACGCGCCAAGAAAGAGGCCGACGGCTTACGGCCCGCCACCCCTGAAGAGATTTCGACGCCGGCCCGGCTGGCTGAGTACCGTGCCGCCGTCCACAGCTACGAACTCGCTTTCGATGTCGCCGAGCGGGAGGCCCGGCGCATCAAGGACGGCAACTTCAGCGGCCCCGAACGCCAACGACTGGCCACAGCGAGGAAGCTCTTGCGCATCGCGGAGGACACCGCCGCTACCCCCGCCGAACGGCAAACCGCGTACAAGCGCGCCCGCAAGGAACTCGACGGCCTGATCGTCCTCCCGGAGGCGACGGTTGCCGCGCTCGAGAGCAAGATCATCAGCATGCTGGATTCCCGCAAGGACCCGGACCCGGACACGGACGTGCGGTTCGCTTGACGGCACGCAGAAGGCTCGCCGTCATTACAGGTGCCAGCCGCGGTCTGGGGAAGTCGTTGGTGGAGGAATTCTCCGACGCCGGTTGGGCGGTTGTCGCGATCACAAGGACATCCACCGCGTGGGCCGACCGGCAGCATGTCACTGCAGTCACCCACGATGTTCGGCACCAGCCATCCGACGAGCTGCTGTCAACCATCGGGGCAGATCCGTTGACGTACTTATCAACAATGCTGCCCAGGGGGCTCAGCACGCCGAACTCGGTGACATAGCAGCGGAAGGCGTTCTCAACGCCGTCGACGTCAACGTCGCTGGACCCCTGCGTCTGGTGCAGGCCATCCTGCCGAACCTGCTGGCCGCACCGGATCCGGTGATCATCAACGTCACGTCCCGGCTGGGTTCGATGGCGGCGCAGGCACGGGGTGACTACGCGGAGCTCTCTACGAGCTACGCGTACAAAATCTCCAAGGCTGCGCAGAACATGCTGACCATTTCCCTCGCTCACGACCTCGCTGGCAGGGTGCGCTGCTGGGCGGTTCACCCGGGCAAGCTGGCCACGGAGATGGGGCAGGCGGATGCCTCCAAGGATCCGCGGGTCGCGGCCCGAGCCCTGCGGGAACTGGTTAATTCCGGCGACCGCATGTCGCCACGTTTCGTCTCACTCGGAGCGGCCGACCTCGCCTGGTAGCGCCGCCCAACATCAGGCTGTGCCTTCATGACCTTCTTTGACCACGGCTAGGCCGATTTGCAACCCATATCGACTGATTTTGGACCTTCCTGCAGCCAAAGTGGGTGGGGACGGTACGCGAATTAGCCCAGCTCCACGCCCATCACGGTCCGAACAGCCGGCCCCTCGGTGTCGTCCTCGAGGTGCCGCATCCCCAGCCGCTCAGCTACTCGGCGTGATGCCGCATTGTCCGGGTGGACGATGGCCACGAGCAGACCAACCCCCACCACGTCCCGCGCGAAATCCAGGCACGCCAACGCAGCTTCCGAGGCATACCCGTTGCCCTGAAGCTCACGGCGGACGTGGTAGCCGACCTCAAGTTCGGACCGCCCGTTGACCTGTTGCCAGGTCAGCCCGCAGTCGCCCACGAAATCGCCGTCGTGCGTTTCAACGATCCACAGCCCGTACCCGTGGCGGGCGTAGTTCGCCTGGTTCCACTCGATCCAGGCAGCCGCTTCGTCGCGGGTTTTGGGAGCGGGGTAGTAGGTCATCACGTCTGGATCACCCAGCATCAAGCTCATCGCATCGAGGTCAGCCATCGTCATCTGGCGGAAGCGCAACCGTGGCGTGGGGTGGGGGAGCATCCCAGAATCCTACCCGTCGTGGGGTCGCGCCTTCCCCACCCACTTTCAACTTAGCGGCCCCGTAACGCAACCACTTTTGGCTGCATGAGAGCCCTTTGGAGTTCAAAGTGGGTGGTGGCGGTACGGGCCAGCAGAAAGAGGCTGCCCCGTCAGGCCGAGTGCCGCACCTCCACCGGCGTCAGCATCTCCCGCTCGAACCCCACCACGCGGCGCGGCCCGTGCAGGATCACCTCATGCGTGTGGGAATCAGCAGTGCTGGACGTCGAGACGTGCAACTTCACCAGCCCTGGCGTCACCACGCGTTGAAGGTCCAACCCCGTGAAGGACGTGCGGTCCGCATGAACCACAAAATCCACGACGGCGGACGCGCCGGCTTCCAGCTCGACGCGCGCGTAGCCGATCAGCTCGCGGAGGGGACGGACCACTTCGCCCACCGGATCTTCCAGGTAAAGCTGGACAACCTCGGCGCCACTACGGGATCCAGTGTTCGTGACCGTACAGCTCACGGTGACCGAGTCCGACGTCGACATGGTGGGCGCGCTGCATTGGTGGTCCGACAACTCAAACGCCGTATAGGACAAGCCGTGTCCGAAACCGAACAGTGGCGAGGGGTCCAGCGCACTCACCCCGCTGGGCCCAGCGAGCTTCGAATGCAGGTACGTGCCGGGCTGGCCGCCGGGGGATCGCGGCACGGAGACGGGTAGTTTTCCGGACGGATTGACGACGCCGGTGAGGACGTCCCAGAGCGCTTCGCCGCCCTCTTCGCCGGGGAAGAATCCTTGGACGATCGCGTCGGCACGGTCCACGAAGTCACCCAGCGCGTAGGGTCGCCCGCTGAGGACCACCACTACGGCCAGTGTCCCGGAATCTGCGCACGCAGCGAGAATGCGGTCCAGCATTTGGTGCTGGTCGCCGGGAAGGCGGAGGTCGGCGGCGTCGTTTCCTTCGCCCGAAGTGCCCCGGCCGAACAGGCCTGCGTTGTCGCCCACCACCACCACGCACGTGTCCACGGAAGATGCCACCCGGCAGGCTTCGGCGATCTGCTCCTCGGTGGCCGCCTCGCAGTTTCCGGTGACCGACGTGGCCACTGAGTCGAACCGTCCAGAAGCAACGCCGGCCACGGAGGGAACCGAAATGCCCATCGGCACGTCCGGATGTGAGGCTCCAACATGCGCGTCAAAGGAATAACAGCCAAGCATCGCGAAGGGATCGTCGGCCAAGGGCCCCACAACACCCAGCGAACCCGTCGGACTGAGCGGCAGCGCCGGAGCGCCGTCGAACTCCCGGTTGCTCAGCAGCACCAGGGACTGAGCCGCCAATTGTCGCGCCAGCGAGCGGTTCGGAGCAGGATCCAGGTCAATCTGACCGGACGGAGCCTCGGAAAGCACGGCCGGGACAGCAGAAAAGTCCGGCGACAACAACCCAACCTCCGCCTTCTGCGTCAGGACCCGGCGCAGGGCATCGTCCACCACGGATTCGTCCAGCGCACCCTCGCGGATGCGACGCAGCAGTGGCTCGCCGAAGCAGTTCACGGTGGGCAGTTCAACGTCGACGCCGGCACTCAGGGCCAGCACTGCGGCGTCACCGGAATCTGCGGCCACGCCATGCGTGACGTCCAGGAACGCGACGCCGAAGTAGTCAGCCACCACGGTCCCGGTGAAACCCCACTCCTCACGAAGCAGCCCGGTCAACAGGGCGCGGTTCGCGGCGGCCGGTACGCCGTCGACGTCGGTATAAGCGTGCATCACCGAGCGGGGACCGCCGTGGCGGATTGCCATTTCAAACGGCGGCAGCATGACGTCGGCGAGTTCGCGGGGGCCCATGGACACGGGAGCGTGGTTACGGCCGGCCTGGGAAGCTGAGTAGCCCACGAAGTGTTTCAGGGTGGCGACGATGCCGGCCGATTCCAAGCCCTGCACGTACGCGGTGGCCACGGTTCCCACCAGATACGGGTCTTCGCCGATGGTCTCTTCCACACGCCCCCAGCGGAGATCGCGCACCACGTCCAGCACGGGGGCCAGGCCCTGATGGACGCCCAAGGACCGCATGCTCGCGCCGATCCGGGCCGCCATCTCCCGCACCAGGGGCGGGTTGAACGTGGCGCCCCAGGCGAGCGGAACGGGGAAGGCGGTGGCCTTCCACGCGGCCAGGCCGGCCAAGCACTCCTCGTGGACCTGCGCGGGGATGCCGAAGCGGGACGCGGCGATGATCTGCTCCTGCGCGGCCGCCAGTCGGCGCGCACCCTCGGCCGGTTCCACGGGAACGGTGCCGTACATGCGCGTGATCTGGCCGAGTCCGTCGGCGATGATGTCGTCCCAGGAGCGGGCGTCTCCCGCCATCTGGCTTTGCAGCGGAGCCACGGAATCACCGTCGGTGGAGGCATTGACCCACACGCCCACCAGCTGGGCGAGCTTCTCCTCCAGTGTCATTTCGCGGATGAGGTGCTCTACGACGTCCGACGCCGGAACGCGGGCTAGTGATTGCTGATCGGCGGCGCCGGTGCTCACAGGCTTCTCCTTGGATTCTGCAGATGATTTTTAGAAACTATCAGAAATATCCAATTACTTTCCATAGTCAAAAACCCTTGACTTCATCTGTGGGGTCTTCATAGCGTTGAGCACTGAAGCGGGAGTAGCGCGCCAGAAGACGACATCTACCCCGCAGGCAAATAAGAAACTTTCGGAAATGAATCCAAGCCAATCGGAGAACCATGCACAAGTACAGAGTGGCCATTGTTGGTACTGGCGGGATCGCGGCAGTCCACGCGTCCAACCTGGCCCGCACCGACAACCGGGCGGAGTTGGTGGCCGCGTGCGACGTGGATGAGGCCCGCCTGCATACCTTCGCTGATGACCATGGCATTGCCGGCCGCTACCAGAACCTCACCGAGCTCCTGGCGGAGTCGAAACCTGACATCGTGCACCTCTGCACGCCGCCCATGATGCACATCGACCAAGCCATCGAGTGCCTCGAAGCCGGCGTCCATGTCCTCTCCGAGAAGCCGCCGGCGCTCAGCCTGGCTGACTTCGATCGCCTCAATGACGCACAAGCCAAGGGCGGCGCCCAGTTCTCGTGCGTCTTCCAACACCGCTTCGGTGACGCTTCCGCCGCGGCCCGTGCCCTGATCGGCGGCAGCGATTTTGGCCGGCCGCTCGTAGCCCGCTGCGACACCCTCTGGTACCGGCCCGACGAGTACTTCGACCTCCCCTGGCGCGGCACCTGGAAGGCGGAGGGCGGCGGACCCACCATGGGCCACGGCATCCACCAGTTCGATCTTCTCCTCCACCTGCTCGGTCCGTGGGAAGAGGTCACCGCCATCGCATCACGGCAAGCCCGCGCCACGTCCACCGAAGACTTCTCCGCCGCCTTGGTCCGCTTCGAGAACGGCGCCGCCGCCACCGTCATCAACTCGCTGCTCTCGCCGCGCGAGACCTCGGACATCCGGGTCGACTGTGAATTCGCCACCATCGAACTCAGCCACCTCTACGGCTACGGCACCAAGGACTGGACCATCACCGCGGCACCCGGGCACGAAGACGCCGTATCTGCAGCATGGAGCGCTAATCCGTTGGAGCGGGGCAGCGGACATTCCGCCCAGTTCCTCGCGATGTATGAAGCGCTCGACGCCGGATTACCGCTCCCAGCCGACGCGGACTCTGCGCGGCAAACACTGGAGTTCGCTGCCGCGATTTACGCTTCGGCATTTACCGGCCAACCCGTGCGACGCGGGGACATCGTCCCCGGCCACGCTTTCTATGAGGGCATGGACGGTGAAGGCCGCGGAACCCGTGTCCTGACTGCCACAGCCCGCGCCTGATACCCACACCCGAACCGGAGATCCCACATGACCACCACAGCCCAGCCCAACACAGCCCTGACCAACACAGCCCTGACCGAAACCATCAGCTACACCGACGACGGCAGTTCCCTGACCTTCACCGTCGGGGCCCAGGACATCGCCACCTACACATACCGCCCCACGGACGACCAGTACGAAAGCCCCCGCCCCTTCTTCCACCCACTCACCACGTTGGAGGGTGACGAGGTCACCATTGCCAGACCATGGGATCACGTGTGGCACAAGGGTCTTTCCTGGGCGCTGCCGAACGTGGGCGAGCACAACTTCTGGGGCGGAGCCACCTACACCCGCGAGACCGGCTACTCGAACCTGGACAACAACGGGGCCATGAACCATGAGGCCTTCACCAGCATTGAAGATGCCGGCACCTCCATCACCGCAGCGGAGTCGCTGCTGTGGACTGCACAGCCTGCCAAATCCGAGCCAGCGCAGCCGTCCGCGTCCGGGCAGTCCGGCGCACCCCTCATCAGGGAACAACGCCGTTTCGCCATCCAATTGCTCCCCACCGGAAACGCCTGGGCCCTCCTCTTCGAAACCACTATGGAGAATGTCTCCGGTGCGGAGATCGGCATCGGCAGCCCCACCACCGAGGGCCGCGACAACGCAGGGTATGGCGGCCTGTTCTGGCGCGGACCCCGGTCCTTCACCGGCGGCGAGTTCCGCTCCGAAGCAGGAACCGGCGCCGACGAATTCATGGGCACCCGCTCACCGTGGATCGCCTTCACCGGCCAGCACGATGTCACCTGCCGGAAGTCCAGCATCCTGTTCGTCGAGGACCAGGCCAACCCGGGTGCGTCCAACCAGTGGTTCGCCCGTTCGTCCATGTTCGCCTGCCTCGGATCCGCACCGTTCTTCAGCGAAGTAGTCCCGCTTAAGGAGGGCCAGCCGCTGACGTACCGGTATGCCGTCGTGATTGCTGACGGGGCGCTGGAAGACCAAAAGGCCACAGCTCTGGCCGACGCTGCCAAAGCTGCGTTGGATGCCTGGGCCTGAGATGTGCACATCGTTCCCGGGCGCCACTGCAGTGTCCGAGGTCAGTATTTACGATTGGCCCGGACTGGATGGCGCGGCCGGCGGCTCCCCGCATCTGCATACTGCGTCCACGGAGGCGTACGTGGTGCAGCAGGGTCTCGGTCGGCTGGAGACGCTGGATTCCCGCGGGTTCACCTCCACACCGCTGGCGCCCGGGACGGTGGTCTGGTTTACGCCGGGTACGGTGCATCGCGCCATCAACGACTCCGGCGACCTCAAGGTGCTGGTGGTGATGCAGAACGCCGGGCTGCCCGAAAATGGCGACGCCGTCATGACCTTCCCGCCCAGGCACTTGGTGGATCACGACACTTACGCACGCTTTGCGTCACTGCCGTCCAAGAACGCCGACGGCGGTGACGCGGCTGCGGAGGCGGCCGCGCGCCGTCGTCGTGACCTGGCTTTGGAGGGTTATCTGGAGTTGAAAACGGCAGTCCAAAAATACGGGGCCGCTGCGCTCGCCGATTTTCACGCGGCCGCTGCCCGATTGGTGAACGGGAAAACCGGGACGTGGCGCGGGTACCTCGCCGACGGCGCGGAGCGCCAGGCCACCGTTACCGGTCAGCAGTTGCTGTCTCTTGAGTCCATGGAAAGTTTCTACATGCAGGACGCGAGGACTACGATGGGCGAACGGAAAACCCGCAGGATTTACGGCATGTGCGGCCGGATCCAAGCGTGGGAACTTTCCGAAACTGTCATCGCCGGGACGTGATTCCCGGCCGGAAGGTGGGGACCATGGTAACCAAGCAGGACTCGGGACGGGCGACGATCAGCGAGATCGCCCGGGAGGCCGGCGTTTCCGTGCCCACGGTTTCCAAGGTCCTCAACGGCCATGCCCATGTCGCGGCGGCCACCCGCGCACGGGTTGAAGAAATCATCGCCAAGCGCGACTACGCCCGACGCCCCGCCAAGCGCAGCAAGAAGGCCGGGCTCATTGACCTCGTGTTCCCGGGCATGGGCTCGGAATGGGCGTGCGAGATCATCGAAGGTGTGGAGCGCGTGGCCCAGGAAGCCGGGTACGGGACCGTGGTCAGCAGCTTGTCGCTGGATGGGTCCAGGATCCGCCCGTGGCTGGCGAACCTTGCGGAGCGAAAGTCCGACGGCGTGCTGCTCGCCGTGTACGAACTGGACTCGAAGCAGATCCAGCGCATCAAGTCGCTCGGCATTCCGGTGATCCTGATCGACCCCGTGGGGCAACCGGGACCGGACCTCATGACTGTGGGTGCGGCCAACTGGGACGGTGCGTTCTCGGCTACCGAGCACCTGTTGAAGCTTGGCCACAAGCGGATCGGCATGATCGGCGGCCGTGAGGATCTGCAGTGCAGCAGTGCCCGCGAAGACGGGTACCTGGCGGCTCTGCGGCGAGGCGGAATCGAGTCCGATCCTGCGCTCATGGTGCCCGGCGACTTCTCCACTGAGTCCGGGGCGCGGGGGACCGAGGCTTTGCTTTCCCTGGCGGAGAAGCCCACCGCGATCTTCACCGGCAACGACGCCCAGGCCCTCGGCGCTTACCGTGCCGCGCGCTCTGCCGGACTGCGAATTCCCGAGGACCTCTCCATCATCGGCTTCGACGACATCCCTGCTGCGGAATGGATCGAACCCGGCCTCACCACCATCCGCCAGCCTGTGGTGCAGATGGCTGAAACCGCCATGCGCGCGCTCCTCCGCCACCTTGAGGGTGACGAGGAGCTGCCGCAGCGCATCGAGCTCGGCACGGAATTAGTGGTGAGGGGCTCGACGGCGGCGCCGGCTGCCTAGCTCCTGCCCATGCTCGTCGACGGATCCGCGCCGCCTTCGGAGGGGTCCGCGCGGAGGTCGTCGGGATCATTCTCTGGCAGTCCTGCCGGGCCGGAAACCACGCCTGAGGCGGCGGGGGTGTTTCCGTCCTCCTGCTGAGCCCCGGCGCCGTCCCGCTGGTCGCTGAAGTCCCGTCCGCCGTCGGGCGCGCCGTCCGCGCGATGGCGAGCCGCTCCGCCGTTGCCGCTTGGCACCTCCGAGTCCATGGCGTTGGATCCTTCGCTGATGGACGAGTGGACCTGGATGTCGTCGTCTTTGTCGCCGGGCTCGGGGACGCGGCCGTTGTCTACGGGATCGGACGTGCCGGCCAGATCTTCCATGGCGTTCTCGGCGGTCTTGCGGATGCTGTCTTCTACGCCCATCGTGTGACTCCTTTGCATGAAAGGCCTGGTTAGCCAGGCCGGCTTGCATAGTAAGCCTACTTACTTCTTTGGTGATGCGAAACCCTTGCCGGGGTTGACAAGATAGCTACTCGCGGGTTGCGTAACCGCAGGTCAAGACCTTTCGAGCTGCACTTTGTACCGTTGATCGTTGGACGATAAGGTATTGCCAGACCGTTTTGCAGAGGGCGGCCCTTTTCGCTCCTTTGCTGTCTGCTGGGGACGCATTTCAGTCAGTAGGAACGTGCATGGTCAACCCCCGCCCTGAGCAGGAAGCTCTCCAGAATGGATACTTTTTGGATCTAGTCCTGGGCAGCGAAGATGTCGAAGCTTTTCTCGCCGATCTGGCGGCTTTCTCGGCCCAGAGTCTCTCGCATCCTGACTCCACCGTCTTCTGCGGGATCACCGTTTTGCGCCGTAAGAAGTCGGCCACCGCGGCCAGCAGTGACGACCGCGCCCGCGTGATGGACCAACTTCAAAACGACTTTGAAGGTCCCTGTCTCACGGCCATGGATAAGCTGACCGCTGTCCTGGTGCCGGACCTGCTGCGTGAACACCGCTGGCCGGAATATGTCGAAGCTGCCTCACACCAAGGCTTGCGCTCCATCCTCAGCGTTCCACTCTTAGTGGAGGGCGACACTAGGGCGGCCCTGAACCTCTATTCGGAGCGAAGCAACGCGTTCAGCGAGTCCGACTTGGAACGAGCCGAGGTCTTTGCTTCCCATGCCTCCAAATCGCTGCGTCTCGCGTTGAAGATCGCGCAACTCAGCGACGCCCGGAACGACCTCGCAGCCGCCATGGAGTCCCGCACCGTGATCGACCTCGCCGTCGGAGCGATCATGGCGCAGAACAAGTGCAGCCAGGAAGAAGCCTTCACCATCCTTCGCACCGCCTCCAGCAACCGCAACATCAAGCTGCGGCACCTGGCGAAGTCGATCATCGCGGCCGTCTCGTCCGGGAAGATCACCACGCACTTCGAGGAGTAGGCCTCTACCTCCGCAACGCCCCGTCCCACACCAGCTTCACGGCGTTGCGCACACGCTCCCGGGTTTCGGCGATGGAAGCGGCGTCGGAACCTGCGGGCCGCACCACGAACTGGTAGTAGTACAGCCCGTTGATGAGGTCGATCATCGCCTCCACATCCACGTCCGGCGAGAGCTCGCCGGACGTGATGCCGTGGCGGATCTCCGCAGCAATAGGTTCACGTCGCCTGGACACGTGCCGGTTCCAGGACAGTGCCCTGAGTTCGTCGTTCTCCAAGCCCATGGCCACGCGCTTCTTCACCAGCGCGCCCACGCGGCCGTCGACGTCGATCGCTGCTTCTTCATACGAGGCGAGGATCGTCTCCAGCGTGGAGTCCTTGCGCCGGAAGCCGATGCTGGACCGGACGCTGTCCAAGGCCGCAGCGATCAGTTCTTCGCGGCTGCTCCACCGCCGGTACAGTGCGGCCCGGCTCACGCCTGAACGCTCCGTGATGGCCGAGATGGTCACTTCCCGCGTGTCCCGTTCCAGCAAGAGTTCCACTGTGGAGGACAGGACGGTGGACTCCAGTGCGGTGTCGCGCGGCCTGCCCGGCCGGCGATCCGCAACGGCAACGGTGTCAGGCATCGGCAATCACCAAGCGCTCACGCAGCTGCGCGATGGTCGCGTCCGACAACCCGGCACGCCGCACAGGCTCCAGCACACTCCCGTGCCGCTCGATCAGCACCTTCTGCATCGCCTCCATGGATTCCACATGGGCGCCCATCATGGCGCCCATGCCCTTGATGGCTTCCTCGTCAAGAACCCGGTCCGGCATGAGACCACCCATGATCGCCCGGAGCCGGGGGAACAGCTGCGGCAGGCGGGTGGCCGTCACGGCGTAGTCGGCGGAGATGGTTTCCGGCGTAGCGCCCAAGGCTGACAGCACGACGGCGGCGAACACTCCCGTACGATCCTTGCCGGCCGCGCAATGGAAGACGGTGGCGCCGTCGGCCATGGCTACCAGCGTCACGCCGAGGGCGAGCTGCCGGGCCTGGGTCTCGAGCAGGTTGGCGTACCAGGCGCCCACATGTGCAGGAGTAGTGGCAGCGGTCATCATCTCGTTGCTGATGTCCTCCGGCGATGAAACCGACGCCGTCAACGCAAGGTGGTGGTAGCTTACGCCCGGTACAGTCAACGGGCCCCGCCCGGTGAAGAGTGCTTCTTCCGGTGAGCGGAGATCGATCACCGAGGTGACGCCGTCGTCGATCATTTGCTGGGCGAAAGCCGCCGGCATCACCGAGACATCATCACTGCGGAGCAGTACGCCGGGACGGGTGGTACCGCCGGAAACGGGCAGGCCGCCAAGGTCGCGCAGGTTGACGGGAGAGAGATCCAAAGTTTCCACAAGAGAGTCCTAGCTGAGCTTGGCGCGGATGAAGGCGCTGACCCGGTCGATGATGGTGACCAGCACGACGATGCTGATGATGATGGCGCAGAGGTGTCCGTAATCGTACATGCGCATTGCGGTAGTAAGCTCCAAGCCGATGCCGCCGGCACCCACCAAACCGAGGATCGTGGCACCGCGGACGTTGCCTTCGAAGAGGAGCAACGTATAGCTGACCAGCAGCGGCGCAGCCTGGGGGAGGACGGCATAGCTGATGATCTGGCGTTTGTTGGCGCCCACGGCGGTCAGTGCTTCCACCGGCCCGGGTTGCACGGATTCCATGGCTTCGGCGTACACCTTGCCGATGGATCCTACTGAGCCAAGCACGATTGCGAGGATGCCGGCGAACGGACCCAACCCAACAGCCGATACGAACATCAGCGCGAAGATGAGCTCCGGGACGGATCGCAACACGTTCAGCACCGCCCGACAGGAGGTGTAAACCCAGCGCGGGGCGATGTTGCTGGCCGCGCCGAAGCTCAGAAGCAGCGATGCGAGGGCGCCGAGGACTGTGCCCACCAAAGCCATCTGCAGGGTTTCGACAAGCAGCTTGATGATGATGCCGAACTTGTCGAACGTCGGCGGGAAAAGGCGGCCCAGAAAGTTGCCCATGTTGGGGATACCGCTGAGCAGTTTGTCGGGATTGAACCCGGCGCCCATACCGGCCCAGACCAGCACGACGGCGACGATCACCCAGAGCGCGGCGCCGCGTGGCGTGGGGAGGCCGAAGGGGCGGGAAAGCCGGAGACGGTCGGCTTCGGGGAGGCTGGTATTAATGGTCTTCTCTGCGGGGGCTTCAGTTTTCGAGGAGCTCAGTGTCTGTTCCATAAATCTGGTGCACCTCCTTTTCGGTGATGGTGGTGGCGGGGCCGGCGAAGACGAGTTCACCGGAGTGCAGCCCCAGGACGCGGTCGGCGTAGCGGCGGGCGAGACCCACGACGTGAAGGCTGACGATCACGGGGATCTGTTCCTCGCGGGCGATGTCGCGGAGCAGTCCAAGGATGGTGCCGGCGAGCCGCGGGTCCAGGGAAGCGACGGGTTCGTCGGCGAGGATCAGGCGCGGCTGCTGCATCAAGGCGCGGGCAATCGCGACGCGCTGCTGCTCACCGCCGCTCAGGCTCCGGCACGGCTGCTGGGCCTTGTGTGCCAGGCCCACGCGGTCCAGCAGTTCCAACGCCATGGTCCGCTGCGCCCTGCTGAACGTTCCCAGCATGTTCAAAGGCCCAGCCGAGTGGAGTCCGCCGGTCAGCACGTTGGTGAGGGCGGTCAGCCGCGGCACCAGATTGAAGTGCTGGAAGACATATCCGACGTCGGATCGCAGCTCTCGCAGGCCGGTCGGGTTCTGTTGGGCTACTGAACGGCCGGCGACTTCCAGCGCGTCAGCAGTGAAGGGAGCGATCCCGGTGAGGGTCTTCATGAGCGTGGACTTGCCCGAGCCGGAGTGGCCCAGCAGCGCCACGACTTCGCCCGGGTAGACGTCCAGGTCGATCCCGGCCAAGGCAACTTGCTCCCCGTACTGGACCCGCAAGCGACGAGCGCGGACGGTGGGCGTCCCGGCGGGGGTGAGTGCCGCCGTCGTGCTTTCCGTTGGTGACAAGAGGCTCATCGGAGGTCCTGGAGGTCCACGCCGATGGACTCGGCGACGTCCACCAGCGGTGCGTACGTGCTGAATTCCGGATCGGCCGTAGGTTCGCCGGTGATGCCGAAGGTCTTGGACACCTTCTCGTTGCCGGTCATCAGGGCAGGGAGCTTGGCCTTGAGGGCTTCGCGGGCTTCGTCGTCCAGGCCTTTGCGGACCACGATGGAGATGCCGACGGGAATGGGGTCCGACTTGGCGATGACTCCGATCTCGTCTTCCTTGATGACGCCCTTCTGCACGAACGTGGGGTACAGCTGGCGGGCGGTGCAGGCAACATCCACGTTGCCATTGGCGAGGGCCAGGACTGCGGAGTCGTGCGAACCGGCGAACGTGCTCTTGTAGTCGGTGCCGTCCGTGAGGCCCGCCTTGGCCAGCAGTGACTTGGGCATGAAGTAGCCGGTAGTGGAGCCGGGGTCGATGAAGGCAACCTGCTTGCCCTTCACATCGGCCGCGGTCTGGATGCCGCTGTCCTTCCTGGCCAGGCAGAAGCTGGCAGGCTCGGTGCTGGCAGGCCATACCAGGAGCGGGTCCACACTGTCGGTCTTGTAGGCGAGCGCTGCGGAGAACTGGCTGAGGACGGCAATGTCTACCGAGCCGTTGCGGACGGCTTCGACGACGCCGAGGTAGTCGGCCGGCTGAAGGTTGGTCACGGTGCGGCCCGATGCGTCGCCCACCATGGTGGCGAGGTCGGCCATGATGGCTTGCTCGTCGGGATCGTCGGTGCCTGGGGGAGTAGCGAAAACGAGCTCTGTTTTTGGGCTATTGGCGCCGGCCGCGTTGGCGTCGCCGGAGCAGCCAGCGAGGGCGCCGATGGCCAGGAGGCCGATGAACGAAGTTGCGATGATGCCTGCACGAGCGTGCATGGTGATGCCTTCCGTCATGTGTTGGGGGTGACGGGAATTACGAAACCAGCAGTATCTGAATCGGAATTACGAGACTGCCGTACTTCAAATGGCTGAGAGGTTAACTGTTTGCGCTCGCCTGGAAAGTCCGCCCTGTGGCCCCGTTTCGTGACCCGAGGCAACCATGGAGCAGACTTAGGCGGGTGACCGTCAACAAACCCCGCCCCGGCCTCGCGATCGCTGCGCTGAGTCTCGGGACGGCGCTGAATCCGCTGAACTCGTCCATGATCGCCGTCGCACTGGTGGTTTTGCGGGAGCATTTCGAGCTCGACGTCGCCACGGTCACCTGGGTGATCACCTCGTTCTACCTCGCGTCCGCCGCAGGTCAGCCGCTTATGGGCCGGCTCGCCGACCGCTTCGGTCCGCGACGTCTGTTCATGTTCGGCATGGCCCTGGTTGCGGTCACCTGCGCCATCGCACCGTTCCTGCCCAACTTCGCGCTGGTCTGCGTGGCCCGCGCGCTCATGGCTGTGGGGACCGCGACGGCGTACCCGTCCGCCGTCGTGATGGTCACCGAACTGAGCCGGCTGGCTAACCTGCCGTCCACGCGGCCTTTGGGCCGGATCCAGATGGCCAACACCTCGGCCGCTGCCGTCGGACCAGTAGTGGGCGGGCTGTTGGTGAGCCTTGTGGGATGGCAGGCGTTGTTCGCCATCAACGTGCCCATCGCGTTGCTGGCCATGATCGTGGTCTACAAAGTGGCGCCGGTCGATTCCGGCCGCGAGACCGGCAAGCTCGGCCAGTTGATCCGCGATTCCGATATCCCCGGCATCCTCGCCTTCGTCACCTCGCTGATGCTCGCCATGATGGCCCTGCTCAACGTCATGCCCGGCTACCGCTGGTACCTGCTGGGTGCCGCCACGGTGATCGGCGCACTCTTCGCCTGGCGTGAGCTGCACTTCCAGCCGCCGTTCCTGGACCTTCGCCTGCTGGGCCGGAACCGGCCACTGCTGTTGGTCTATCTGCTGTTCATCGTTTTCAGCGGCGTCTACTACTTTGCGTTCTTCGGCCTGCCGCAACTGCTCCAGGAAGCAGGACAGTACGACGCCGGTGTGGTCGGCCTGCTGATGCTGCCCCTTGCTGCGTTGTCGGTGGTGGTGACGCCGCTGACGGTGAGGTTCATTGAGCGGTTCGGCGTACGTTCCGTCCTGATCACCGGAGTCCTGATTCTGACGGTTGCTGCGGGAACGCTCGGCTTCCTGACCATGACGCTGTGGGCTCCGCTGGTGTTCCTGCTGACTGCGTTGATGGGCGTTCCCTATGGCGTGGTGAGCACTGCCTCCAACCAGGGTCTATACGTGTCCGCCCGTCCCGAGGAGAGGGGAGTGGCTGCCGGAATTTTCCAGACGTGCCGCTACCTCGGAGCCATCACGGCCACCGTATTGATCGGTGTCCTCTACGGTCCGGGCGTGAACCAGGCCAACTGGGGAATCATGGTCTTGGTAATGCTGGGACTCAGTGCAGTGGTGCTGGTGCTGGCTGTCATGTGGCGGAAGCCCACCGTTTAGGGATTCAGCGGGATCAGCAGTGCCGCCCCGCCTGCGATCGACAGGGCTGCGCGCAGGTGGTTGGCCGGAACCCAGCCCCTCAGGAACTGGTTCCAATCCTGGCTGGAGCCTTGGGCCAGGCGGTTGTTGAGCGGCACGTTGATCGCCATGGTGGAGAGGAATCCAGCCAGGCAGGCCGCGGCGCCTGCCACCCGGAGTGGCGGCTGGCTCCCGGGATCGACGACGGCGGCAATCACCACGCCAGCGGAGGCGGCGGCCGAGCCGAAGAACAGGATCATGAATGGCGGGGTTACGGCCTTCTGGTTGATGGAGTTCATGGTGTTGGCCGCTTCACTCGCGGGCCGGTGGCGAAGGGCGGGCATCACGAGTGCGGAGAAGGCGAAGTAGAAGCCGCCCACCAGGGCCGAACCCGTTCCGGCCGCTACTGGAAGCCAGGTGCTCAAAGTTGTCATGCCTCAAGAATGCCTTCACTGCCGTGGACGATGAATAGGCGGGGATCCACTTTTCATACGCAGGCGTCTAAACTGGCCGCATGGACCCATTGTCGCAGTTCCTCACCGGTCCTCGGGCGCAGGCGGCATTTGCCCTCCGCGTGGTGATGGATCCGCCCTTCGCCATTGACGTCCAGGACCAGGCCGCCCTGACAGTGATCGTCGTGGTGCGCGGGGAAGCGTGGATCACTGCGGAAGGCGCTGAGCCACAACCCCTAAGGCAGGGTCAGGCGGCGACAGTCCGTGGGCCGGAACCCTATGTCGTTGCTGATGCTCCCGGCAGGGAGGCCTCGGTGGTCATCGATCCAGAGCAGTCCTGCCGCACCCCCAGCGGCGAAAAGTTGGAGCTCACGTTTTCCCGGGGTGTGCTGACGTGGGGCAACAGTGCCGTCGGTGAAACAGTCCTGCTGATCGGCACGTACCAGTCGCCGGCGGCCGTGGGTCAGTTGGTCACGTCAGTGCTGCCCAGGCTGGCGGTCTTCGGGGAGGAAGACCTCGACGGCGGTCTGCTGGGGATGTTGGAACGCGAACTCACACATCAACGGCCTGGACAGGAAAGCGCGCTGGACAGGCTGCTGGATCTTCTCCTGCTGAACCTCGTGCGTGCCTGCGTGGACCGGGGAGACGCATCTCAGGGAACGTGGGCAAACGCGTCCCGCGAACCAGTGGTTGCGCAGGCCCTCGAACTGCTGCACCAAGAGCCGGCGGCGCCGTGGACCGTGGCCGGGCTGGCGCTTAGGTGCCACGTCTCCAGGGCCAGCATGGCCGCCCGCTTCCGTGCCGCCGTCGGGCAGTCACCCATGGCGTATCTCAGTGCTTGGCGGCTGGCGCTGGCTGCCGACAGGTTGGCATCCAGCAACGCGACTACTGCAGTGATCGCGGAGGAGGTTGGCTACAGCAATGCCTTCACTTTCAGTGCTGCGTTTTCGCGGGAATACGGCGTCAGCCCCAGCGGCTACCGGCGGTCCCCGCAGGCGGCAAACAGCCGAACGGAAGGCGCGGGTAAATCATCCAAAGGGGACCGGCGCCGGTGAGCGTCGCGAAAGCTGCCGCCGAGAACACCGACTGACTTCAGATGCGGGATCTCTTGACTAAATAACTGAGTGTGCTCATAATTGAGCTAAGTCAGTAAATTAGTCATTGGAGAAACCCCATGAAAGCTTTCGTCCTCAACCAGTACAAGGAACCCCTGCAGCAGGTCGACGTTCCGGAGCCGGTGCTCGGCGATCACGATGTGCTGGTGGAGGTCCACGCAGCCGGCCTGAACCAGCTGGACGAGAAGATCCGCCAAGGGGAGTTCAAGCAGATCCTCCCGTACAAACTGCCGCAGGTTCTTGGCCATGACGTTGCCGGTGTGGTCCTGAAAGTGGGATCGAAGGTGCGGTCCTTCACTCCCGGCGATGAGGTCTTCGCCCGTCCGGGTAACGACAGCATTGGCACCTTCGCGGAGCGTATCGCCGTGGCCGAGGAAGACTTGGCCATCAAACCGACCGCCGTCAGCATGGAGGAAGCGGGTTCGCTTCCGCTGGTGGCTTTGACGGCGTGGCAGGCGCTGGTGGAGCGTGGGAACGTTGGCCCCGGCCAGAAGGTCTTCATCCATGCCGGTGCCGGGGGAGTGGGCTCCATTGCCATCCAGCTCGCCAAGTACCTGGGTGCAACGGTAGCCACCACGGTCAGCGCAGGGAACAAGGACTTTGTTCGCGAGCTCGGCGCTGACGTGGTGATTGACTACCGGACCGAGGATTTCGTGGAGATCCTTCACGATTACGACCTTGTCCTGGACAGCCTTGGCGGCGAAAACCTGGAGCGGTCCCTGAAGGTCCTGAAGAAGGGCGGCAAAGCTATCGGCATCGCGGGACCGCCAGATGCCGACTTCGCCCGACAGCTGGGTGGAAACCCTGTCCTGCTGGGTGTGACGACCCTGCTGAGCTCCGGTATCCGCCGCAAGGCCCGCCGCCTCGGTGTCACCTACGAGTTCCTCTTCATGCGCGCCGATGGTGGCCAGCTAAAGGAAATCGCTGCGCTCATCGATGCCGGCCACATCAAGCCGGTCCTGGGCCGCGTGGTGCCGTTCGATCAGACGGCCGATGTCCTCGCTGCCCTGGAAAAGGGCGGCGTTCGCGGCAAGACCGTCGTCAGCCATCTCTAACCACAAACCAACACCCCGACAGGACCAACATCATGAGCAGTGAACAACAGTCGTATCTGCAGGTGCCGGCGAAGACAGTGACGGCCGGCGGCGTCACGTACGCGTACCGGGAAATGGGGCCCAAGGGCGGGGTTCCGGTGGTCTTCCTGATTCACCTCGCCGGGACCATGGACAACTGGGATCCGCGCATCATCGATCCCATCGCCGCGAAGCACCACGTCATTACCTTCAGCAACCGCGGAGTGGGCGCCTCCACGGGAAGCGTTCCGGACAGCATCGAAAGCATGGCCGACGACGCCGCTGCCTTCATCCAGGCCCTCGGCTATCCGCAGGTGGATCTCTTCGGATTTTCCCTCGGCGGCATGATCGCCCAGTCGCTGGTCCTCAAGCACCCGGGGCTTGTTCGCAAGATGGTGCTCGCCGGCACGGGCCCTGCGGGTGGGGAGGGCATCCAGAAGATCATCGGGATCACCTACTTCGACGTTCTTCGGGGCACCCTAACCCGGCAGGACCCCAAGGAGTTCCTGTTCTTCAACAGGAACGCAGCCGGTAAGCCTGCCGCCCGGGCCTTCATCAATCGCCTTAAGGAACGCACCACCAACCGCGAGGCCCCCTTCAAGCTCGGCGCATTCCAGACGCAACTGAAAGCCATCCGCCGGTGGGGATTGTCGCCGTCGGCCGATCTGGGAGTCATCACCCAACCGACGCTGATCGCCAACGGTGACAATGACCGCATGGTGCCCTCGGTGCTTTCGAACGATATGCACCGCCGGATTCCGGGCAGCGAATTGGTGATCTACCCCGACTCCGGGCACGGTGGCATCTTCCAGTTCCACGACAGGTTTGTCCCTGTAGCCCTCGAATTCCTGGGCCGCTGATGCTTCGGCCCGCTGAAACGTCAGCCCGCTGATACGGTAGCTCCATGCAACCTGCGCCCCAGACCCTTGGTCGACGTGAGCGGAATAAGCAGGAAAAGCTTGACCGCATCACGGCGGCAGCCCGTGAGCTTTTCACCCAGTACGGGGTGGATGAGGTCACCACCCAGCAAGTAGCTGAAAAGGCCGACGTCGGTTCGGGAACCTTGTTCCTGTACGCAAAGACCAAGGCGGAGCTGCTTCTGCTGGTGCACAACGTCAAATACGCCCAGGCACTGACCAAAGGGGTGGACGCAGCGGCCGTTGAAACGGCGGTGCTCGATGCGGTGATGGCCATCATCCGGCCCATCATCGAGTGCAACCGCGTCCAGATCGAGAACGGCCGGACCTACCTGAAGGAAATCGTCTTCGGGGATCCCGCCGAGCCGCACCATGCAGAAGCGCTGTCACTCACCGTGCGCACCGAAGAGGCCATTGCCGACGTCCTGGGCCGCGACGAGCAGCTGCTGGCCCGCGACCCCGCCAAGCTGGCACGGATCGTCTCCGCGATCATGTTCATCAGCATGACGTCCTCGGCCACCAAAGAACTGACAGACGCCCAGGTTGGCGACGGGATCAGGGATCAGATCAGCGTGCTCCTGGGCGCCTGACTTCTTAGCTGGGCTTAGCTAAGCCTAGCGATCGAGGAAGGCCTCGTGCTGGCGGTGGGCTTCGGTCACTTGCTCGCGGATCTTGTCCACGTCCTTGGCCTTGTTCCGGTACTTCAGCGGCATCTGGACGATCTGCGCCTCTTCCGCCGTCAGTGCGCGGTAAATGCGCTCGCGCTCGTTGGCGTCGGCGGTGTAGTCGAGGTCCAGGTAATCCACGGCATGGCGGCGGGCGTTGTTGATGGCCGTCTGGGCCTTGCCCGCCGGGCTGATCAGTGAGAGCACCACGGTGACGATCAGGACGCCGATGATCACACTCAGCGAGAGGCCGGTGGTGATCTCGATGACGTTGACGTGCTCGCCGTCGTTGATGAACGGCAGGTTGTTCTCGTGCAGGGCGTGCAGGATCAGCTTGACGCCGATGAACGCGAGGATGGCTGCCAGGCCGTAGGAGAGGTAGATGAGGCGGTCCAGCAGGCCGTCGATCAGGAAGTACAGCTGGCGCAGGCCCATCAGGGAGAACGCCGTAGCGGTGAAGACGATGAAGACGTTCTGCGTGAGGCCGAAGATTGCCGGGATGGAGTCAAGCGCGAACAGGATGTCCGTGCCACCAATGGCCACCATGACCAGGAGCATGGGAGTCAGGGCACGCTTGCCGTTGACGGTAGTGAAGAGCTTGTCGCCGTCGTACTTATCCGTGGTGTGGAAGAGCTTCTTGGCGAGCCGGATGATGAAGTTGTTGGCTTGGCCGTCACCGTGGTCGCCGGGCTTGAGCAGGTTGCCTGCCGTGAGCAGCAGGATGAGGCCGAAGATGTAGAAGACCCACGCGAACGAGTTGATCAGCGCGGCGCCCAGGAAAATGAAGCCGGTGCGAGCGATCAGCGAGAACACGATGCCGAAGAGCAGGACCTTCTGCTGATCCTCACGCGGCACCCGGAAGCTCGCCATGATGATGAGGAACACGAACAGGTTGTCGACCGAGAGGGCCTTCTCCGTGATGTAGCCGGCGAAGTACTCGGACCCCATTTGGCCGCCGCCGAAGATCAGCACCAGGACGCCGAAGAGCACAGCCAGGCCCACGTAGATGGAGGACCAGATGGCCGCTTCCTTGAGCGAGGGGACGTGTGCCTTGCGGATGTGGAAGAAGTAGTCGAAGGCCAGAAGCGCCAAAATGACGACGATGGTGATGCCCCAGATGAGGGGAGAGACGGTCATATGATCCTGCTTTCGTGAGGCGCGCGAGTGGTGTTGCTCACCGAGGGTCAAACTCTTGGAATCAAATTTACCGGGAGTGGTGGGGCGGGCGCTAACTAGACCGTCATGGGAAAGTACTTGACAATATGGAAAGTACTTTCCTAGGTTGGGGTCATTGATCCACACAACTTTGGGGGAACCATGAACGAGACCACCGGAAATATGTCAGCAGCCGAGGCCCGCGAACTCCTTGCGAGAGCTGACTCAGTGGGTGCCGCCTCGATCAACGCAGCAGCTTGGCCCGTCGCCGTCCTGTTCACCAGCCTCGCCATCATGGGTTCACTGCTCATGATCGGGATGCACATCGTCGCCCATACCGGTTACGGCGCTGCGTTGCTGGCGTGTTCTGTCGGCGCCTGGGGTGCGATCTCCGCATGCATCTGGCCCATGTTCCAACGGTCCACCAAGGCCGGATACACCAAGAGGTTCCTGACATCGCTGTTCGCGTACTTCGGGCTCTATGTCGTGGCCCTCGTGTGTGGCGCTTACTTCTTCCCGACCGGCAACCTCTGGTTCTACATCCCGGCCGCCATCGCTTTGGCCGTCATTGGCCTCGCCGCCGCCTTCCGTGAGCTGCGCGCATGAGCACGCCGGCGGAACACCCGCGCCACCAGCTCAACGAGGTCGTCCACTCACCGGTCCGTTTCTCCATCATGGCTGCGCTGGCAAAGGCCGAGTCGCTGGACTTCAAGGACCTGCGCGATGCGATCCAGGTCAGCGACTCGGTCCTCAGCAAGCAACTGGCCATCTTGGAGAAGGCCGAGTTTGTGAAGATCAAGAAGAGCTTCGCCGGGAAGTTTCCGAGGACCTCTGCCAGCCTGACGAACGCTGGGCGGGGCGTGTGGGCAGCGCACCTGCAGACGCTGCGGGATATTGCGGGCGGGTGACGGGTTTTTGTTGTTAGTGCACGACGGCGGCTGGTTGCGTGGGTGGGTCAGCTAACCTCCCGCGGCCAACTGCCACTCGTCCTGGTTATGCGGCCTGTGCCAATGCTGACGGGGCTCCCCGGATTCGCGGACTACGTCGTTGAGCCAGAACGTGGTGTCGGGGTTCCATCCAGCGATGACACTTGAAGTGTCTTCGCCCACTGCGAGTGCGCGGCCCGCAACGCTGAGGTAGCCGGTGACAGTCAGGTGTACGGCATCCCACGTGGATGCAGCTTGCTCCCAATCGGGGATGACCCAGCGGCCGTGGCGGCCCGTGGTCCGGAACCAGTCGTGACGACGGGACGCTGTGACCTCCAACGGGAAAGCGCGGCAGAGGGTGGTCCAGTCCTCTTCAGTGGTGATTTCCAAAATCCTGCCTGTTCCGGCGACGGGGATAACGGTGGCTTCTTCCCAGCCGAGGGAATCTTCAACCAGGCTGAGCCCTTCAGGGATCCGCGCCACCGTGTGGATCAGTCCGTGGGGGATCGACCACCATTCGCCGCTGAAGTTGGCGCGGGGGTCTTGTGGCCGTTCCTTGGCCGCACGTAACTCCTCGGCCCGTTCCTTTCGTACCCACTCGGCCAGGGTATGCTGCGGGTTTCGGGGGAGCGGTGTGGGATCGTCCGCTGAGCGCCAGTCGATAGCCCACTGCCCGGGTAGGGCCTTCTGATCCCACCACAGCGTTGCGGGTTTTCCTTCTAGGCTCTTGGCGATATGCGCCAGGGACTCTGTGATTTCCTGGGTGGCGGCGAGGAAGTCCTCCCCTTCGGGCTCCTGCCAATATCTGGCGGTGTCCACTGCGCGCTGAAAGGCGTGTTGAACCAGCTCGGTGGTGATGTTCCGTAGATCCAAGGACGTGATCAGCCCTGCGAGCTCCTCCATGGTCGACTCCGGTAGTGGAGGCGGTGCTTCGCCGACGGGGTCCATGGTCAACATTCTGCGTGACCTGCCGGCGCCAGGATCGAGGTTGTAGCCGAGGTGGAAGACGGCGATCCGGATGTCCTGGTCCATTTCCATCGCGAGTTCAAGGCAGAGGCGTCGGCCTCGGGGCCCATTTAGCAATTGCTCGATGTCCGGCTCCATATCCTCGTCCTTGCAGCTGATAACCCTGGCACGCTGAATCGCGACGCCGGAACCCGCCTTGCTGCCGGCAGCTTGCCTGACGCTTGAACATGCTTTCAATGGGGTTACTGTGTGTCCAAACCCCAAGTTGTGAGACCGCCGCCGGGGCAAGAAATCAAGAGCAACCCCTCTGGCCCATTGAGCGTCCAGGCTTCGTACTGTTCATCTGGCGAAACCTCAACGGTGCTACCGTCGGCGAAGTCGACATGTAGGCTTCCGCGGTCGTCAGCGAACCCCGCCGTGACTGAGGAACGTGCGATCGAGAGTGCAGGCCCCAGCTGGGAAGGTTCTCCGGCGGGATTAAGGCGGTGACTTAGGCCGGAAGCTGACTTGTAAATGAACTTATTCTCGACCCTGAGGACAATGCCGCCCTGCGTGTGAATGCTGAAGGCATAGTCGACCATGCAACGGACAACGTCGTCCGGTCCGGATGTCGTTGGCCATGTCCAAAGCACATGTGAAGGTTTCACTGGCTCGCCGCTCCTGGTCGCATCCACTTCTGAATCTCCGGCCCGGCTGCATCCATGAAGCTCATGACCACCTGCCTGGCGTCGGGTTCCCCACCCCACCCGTCGTACGCATCATATGCGTCATCAAGCTCAACCAGCTCCTGCGCGATGGGGTGGCCTTCGTGACCGACAACCCGGTGCGCCCACGACGCGAGTTCCCGTACAGGCATGGTTCCCTCGATGGCTTGGCTGGCGTAATAGTAAGCCGCTACAAGCTGGGCATCGTCTTTTGTCATGTCACCCGTCGCCACGCCAAGCTCCTTGAGGGCATCGTCGATGAGGACCCCAAGCTGGAACACGTTGATGTGCGCCGAAACGCCAGCAAGCTCGCGGAGGGCTCGGCCGTCGTGCCCATCGACCAGGGCATCCGTCGCAGCCGAGATGGCCGCTGCAGCAGCATTCTGCCCGATTAGCCACGAAGCACGTGCGGCAATCAGGGCGAGAGTAGCTGAGCCCAACACCTAAAGCGTCTTCCTCAGGCGCGTGCCACTACTCAAACCAGCCAGCCGAGGCTTCGCGTACAGCCACACGACAACACCGAACAGCGGCACCACAAAGAACAGCATCACCCACATGATCCGGGCAGCTTGATCCAGACCGTCCTGACGCAGGACATCGAAGATCGCCCAAAGGTTCGCTCCCATGACAAACACCGCGGACAGTCCCGCCAGCGACGCCAACACCCATTCCCAAGCTTCCATGTCATCCCCCTGAACCAGCAGCTTCCGTACAAAGTAGCACTCGCGTTACACACGTACGACGGCGGAGCCCGCCTTGGTGCCTGCCGTTTAGTGGCGTTTCGGTTGGGTCAGATCAGCGCTGTCATAACGTTCCAGCCTTCGCCGATCTTCTTCCGTGGTTCGAGGTGACGACTGCCGACGCCAGGGTAGAGCCAGAGGTCTCCGTTGGCATCACGGGCGATGATTTGTGAGTAGCCCGGATAGTGGCCGTCAAATCTTCCCGTGGAAATGATCGCTGTCATGGCGTTCCAGCCTTCGCCTACCTGCATGCGGGGCAACCACCCGCCCTTGCCGTCGCCGGGGTAGAGCCACAGTCGTCCGCTGGTGTCACGTGCCATGACGTCCCTTTTCCCGTCCTCGTTAAAGTCACCGCGGCCGATCAGCGCTGTCATCACGTTCCAGCCGACGCCGATTTGGGTGCGGGGTTTCCAGCCGCCAGTGTGATCGCCGGGATACAGCCAAAGCCGACCTTCGACGTCTCGGGCGATGACGTCCGCACAGTAGTCGCCGTCGAAGTCGCCAGGGCCCATGATGGCGGTCATGGCGTTCCAACCGATACCTACTTTGGTCCGGGGTTTGAGGTATCCGTAGCCACCGGGGTAGAGCCACATGTCGCCATTGATATCGCGGGCAAGGATGTCGTCGTTGAACTCGCTTTGGAACTTGCCCGCACCGATGATTGCAGTCATCACGTTCCAGCCCTCGCCCATCTTGAAGCGGGGCTTCTTCCAACCGCCTTGGCCGTCACCGGGATAAACCCATAGGTCGCCTGCAGTATCTCTGGCGAGGACATCGTCGTTGTAGCCCGTGTTGATGTTGACGTAGTCCCAGTTGTTTGTTGGGACATTTGCTGCACGGGTGCCCGGCTGGCCTGCCTGTGCTGGAAGGGCAGCTGTGCCCAAGAGCAATGCCGCGGTCGCGGCCAGGGTTGTCCCTATGAAAAGTGGGCGCCTTCGATTGTTGGGTGTTTTGTGGCATGAATTCTTGCTCGACTTTGATCTGAACATCACTGTTACCCCCAGTAGCAACGCGGTCATCAAACGATTCACCGGAGCATAGTCCTGTTGGGTGGCTTTTGTTAGGGGTGGGAGGTCGGCCGGCTAACGGTCGCCGGGTAACGCTGCAGTCCGTATGTTCATACCTGTGCATTTCGTTGCCACAAACGCACACCCCGCAAGAAACTCCTTGAGGAAACCCACTCAATGAGGAGCCCCACTTGCACCCACACCCCATGGCCAGACGTCTGGCAGCAGTAGCCGCATCAACCGCATTAACGGCAGCGGCGCTGGCAACCGGAATCGCAGCCAGCCCAAGCGCAACCGCAGCCGAACTACCCCCGCCACCCACCGGCGTCGTCTATGCCAGCGACGTTCCGTGGTCGAGTATGACCAACGGTTGGGGACCGGCTGAACTGGACATGAGCAACGGTGGCCAAGCGGCGGGCGATGCGAATCGCCGGCCGTTGACCGTCGGCGGCACCATGTACTCGAAGGGCATTGGTACCCACGCGGCGTCGTCCATTACGTACAACCTTGGCGGGCAATGCCGGCAGTTCCTCGCCCAAGTTGGTGTGGATGACACTCAGGGTGACCGCGGTCGAGTGGACTTCAAAGTCTTGGTGGACGGGGTGGAACGGTTTGCGGGGGAGCGGAAGGGGACGGACGGAGCCCTGCCCGTCAACGTGAACCTGCAGGGCGGCAGCACGCTGCAGCTCAAGGTGGAAACCGGCCCGGAAGGAAACGGCAACGACCACGCCGACTGGGCCGATGCCAAAATTAACTGCTCGGACGCGTTCATCGCAGCACCGCTGCGGGTCGAGGGCTCAGCCGGGACCAATCTCAACGGGCTGGTCCCCGGAACGCCGGCTACCGTCGTCGTGCGTGACCTCAAGCCGCTCAGCCCCGTTAGCCTGAGCCTACGGGGCGAAAAGATGGCCGACGCCGTTGCTGATGCCACCGGCGCGGCTGCCATCACGTTTGTGGTGTCTACGGGAGCCGCAGGCGGGGCGACAGAACTGGTCGCCACGGGCACGGGGCCGTTCGATGTGGCCACCACGGGCAAGATCGGCGCGTTCATTGTGCAGATCAGCGATGCGAAGTTCTATGTGGATTGCTCCGCCGCGATCCCAGGCAATGGAAGCCAGACAAGCCCTTTCAACTCGATCGCCCAGGTAAACGGCCACGGCGCATTCAACGCCGGCGAGTCGATCCTCTTCCGTGCAGGCACCAACTGCGTTGGTGCTCTGACGCCGGTAGGTACGGGTGTAGCCAACCATCCCATCACGCTCTCCAGCTACGGTGACGGCGCGAAGCCCACCATCAACGGTGGCGGTGCTGTAGCGGCCATCCAGATCACGAATGCCAGTCACTGGACCGTCAGTGGCCTGCACGTTGTGAACCCTTCGGACACTCCGGTCCGCAGGGTTGGGATCCTGTTCGAGAACAGTGGAACGGCGCAGACCGCCGGAATCGTGGTCACGGGAAACCATGTGGAGGACGTGGCGGGCTGGCGCAATAAGGCGACGAACGGCGCTGGCTTTGCGCAGTCGGCCGGCATTGTGGTGCGTACATGGGGCAAGGGATCGGTGGACGGCATCACCATCACCGATAACGAGGTCAACGACGCTGCCGGTGGTGGCGTGAAGATCTCAGCTCCCGATACAACCGAGCGCTACAACACCAAGGTGTACGTTGCGCGGAACGAGATCCATGACGTGGGCGGCGATGCGATCGTGATCCATAATTCTGACGCTCCGCTCATCGAGCACAACAGGGGTCTGAACCTCGGCCAGGGTGCCCACCCCTATGAGGGCGGCAACTTCGCTGGCATGTGGCCGTACAACTCCAAGAACCCGGTGTTCCAGTTCAACGTGGTGGGTAACAGCACCACCTCCACGTACGACTCCACCGCCTGGGACTGCGACATGAAAATCGTGGGAACCTGCCTCTTCCAGTACAACTACTCCTACGGGAACGCCGGCGGCTTCTACCTCAACTGCGTCTCCAACTGCGGCGGCGGCGCTACTGCCGCGAACGTGGTCCTGCGCTACAACGTGGCACAGGACGACTGCCGTCTGGGCGGCAGCAGCAGCGGTACCGGCAAGCACTATATCTACAACAACACCTTCTACTGCCCTTCCCGTGTGTTTTTGGATGACATGGCCGGCCCACGCGAGGTGCGGAACAACGTGTTTGTGGCGCCGGGCGGCGCTCTTAAGTCCGGTGCTGCTGTGTATGCGAACAACGCGTACTTTGGCGGTATTGTCCCGCCCTCGGGGAGATGGGGTCGGTGCTGGGTGATCCGCGATTGGTGGTTGGCGGGAGTGGCCAGACAACACTGGATGTTCCCGGGTATCGACTTGCTTCCGGGTCGCCGCTCATCGGTGCCGGTGTGCGGATAAACGACGACGGCGGCAGGGGCTTCTTCGGTAACCCCACCTCTGGTGCCGGTTCCGTTGGGGTGCCGAACATCGGGGCCTACCAGGGGCCTGGTGTTGCTGTTGCTCCTTTGCCTTTTGCTTCATTGGTGAATCAAACATCCGTGGCAAATTCGGCTAATCCCCGGAATGGGGCTATTACGTCTGATCGTCGGACGTTCTCTGAGGAGGCGTTGGCTGCTGCCGGGCTTGTGAGCGGGAAGCCGTATTCGGCGTTTGGCGTCTCGTCCGTGTGGCATCCGACGGCTGTGGGGACACCGGACACGTTGAAAGCCGCTGGTCAGGAAGTGGCTCTTTCGGCCCGCGGGCGGACACTGTTGGTGACGGGATTCTCCACAGGCAGCGTGACCTCCGGAGTGGCAACAGTTCACTTCACTAACGGGCAGAGTCGGACAGTGACCATTTCGCTGCCGAACTGGCGCACCGGGGTTTCTACGGATACTGCCGTGGTGGTGGCTGAGTCGGCGTACCACCAGCGGCACACGCAGGCTTACATCGGTGGGCCGTCGACGGTGGTGCGGGTTGATGAGCCGGCCCGCATCTTTGCCACGAAGATCGACATTCCCCCTGCTTTTGAGGTGTCCAGCGTGACGCTGCCGCAGGGGAGCGCGCTGGTCAATGAGGGGCTCAACATCATGGGCATTGCCGTGGGGAATGTTCCGCCTGGGTTGAGGTGATTGCCTTTGGTTAGTTCAAGTTGGGCAGGTGTGGGATCCGCTAGTGGCGGGTCCCGCGCCTGTTTCATTCAGCGTTGAGGCCACCACCTAGACGCTGCGTTTCACCACTCATTTTTGGGCTTCTCGGCACCTAATTTGGCCCTGGCAGCACTCATTTTCGGGGTTTCCGCCACCTAGAGGGCATTCTGCGGGCGCAGGCTATGCGAGTCAAAGCAGGATCGTTCGTCACTAGGAGTAATCGTGACCCTGAAGCGCATCAGCACCATAAGAACGAGCAAGTCCAGTCCTCATACGTTGTCCGTCTCCTGGAGGAAGCAGGGACTTCAGATAGCTGCCGTCATATTGACCACTGCAACGCTACTGGCGTCAGTTCCGCTGGCGGCACATGCCGCTCCTCCGGAACCCGTAGCGGCTTACGACAACAAGACTGTCAGCACATCGACTCTAGTTGTGAACCCAGATCGCGCTGCATCTGAAGAACTCCACCAAGCCATTGAAAAGGTAAAGGCGCAGGACCCGCTGGGGTTTGAAGTTCGGTTGAACCTCATCACTTCGTCTAAGGCAGTATCCAAGTACCTGAAGAGTTTCAAGGGCCTCGATAGAGATGTACAGATCGAGGGCATGGCGGCATCGATGCCAACTGATGCCCTCACCGGGATGATCGATCTGATGGAGAAAAAGATCTTAGAGTACAAGGTCCGGCCCGCTTCGGACTCAAGCAACTGGGTGACAATGATCGTCAACAAGGATGCTATGGCGTCGTACACCAGCGATTCCGGAACCCCCACGACTTTTGGGTGGGGTTCCTTTCCGCAGTGCCCCTCAGCGTGGGCAGCGTTTTGGGCTTGGTTCGCCTTCAATACCGCCTTTTGTGGACCCTTTGCCGCCTATCCTCCAGCGGCAGTTGCCTGTGCTCTGGGGCTTGGCTTGGCTGGGATGATAGTCGACTTCAATAGAGGTTGCTGAAGGGCAGGTAGGAGTTTGAGTAGGGCCAAGCAATACTCAGTTGTTTTGTCTCTAATTATGGGAATTGGCGTAGCGGTAGTGGGGCTGGTCCCCGGTTGGCTGGTTTTCCTCGCTGTTCTAGCGCTTCTCGGTCTTCTCGTGGCTGCGACGATCTACTACAAACGCTTGCGATGGGTCCAGGTCAAAAAGGGACAACCGTATTCTGCCGCTTTGGGTGGGGGATGCATGATGGCGATGATTTCAGCGCTTCTTCTCAGAGGGTATGGATGGAGTTCCGTTCTGGTTCCCCTGCTCAGCCTGGCCGTCTCCATGGCTGTGCATAGGTGGATGACGAGGTTCGGGCACTTCTCAGACCCAGACGATGGTGGTTCATCAGAATCTGGAGTGCCACAGTGAGGAGCGCTGGGGCGTCGAGGATCTAACCACCAGAGCGTATTCATCGTCTTAGGGGGAAATGGTGAGCAGGGTTCCGCATCCACTGCAAGTAGTGATGTTCTTCGCTATGGCCGTCAATTTCGCGGCCTGGCAGCCGTTTGTTTGGTGGCGTGCCGCTGCTGCTGTGCTCATGCTGGGGTTCGGTTGCTACGGCATTTATGTGTTGCGGCGGAGCAAACGTAAAGAAACCAGCCAGGAGCCCAGCGAGCTTGAGTGACCGGGAAGTTGATGATGGCCTGTGGACTGACGTCTGCGGGCCATCTCTTTGTTAATGGGTGTTTTCGTCGGGGCGAAGGCGAGTCTGCAAATTTGGGTCACCGAAGCCGGACACAAATCCGAAGTCGTGTTCTCCGTTCTCCGGAGGGAGCTCGCGCTCCAGTTTCAGTGCCGTCGTCGGCGTGAACAGCGTTTTCGCGATTCCGCTTTCTGTATCGAAGGTGAAGGACCCGAAAATTGTCCGGTCTACTCGGTGCCTCAGCAGGAGCGTCGTGTCCGAGCCGTTCACTTCACAAGCGACAGGGTGGTAGTCGTCCAGCTGCCGACCCCAAATGGGCAGGGAGAGTGGGAAAGAGAGCTGTACAGCTTCAGGAAACGAGAACGGGATGCGGTCGATGGAAAGGCTGAAATCATCGACGCCATCTGTCTGCAGAGTGAGGGAGCGGGGATCGAACGTTCTCGTCGGTCCGTCCGGCAGCTCTTTCGCAGACCAGATGAAGGCCCTCGGGTGCACCGAAACTGCGTGCCTCACCAAGTGGTGGCCGCTCTGGCAATACGAGGTGCCGGTGTAGGCGCTTGCCTGTCCGCCGCCCAGCGCTTTTCCGATCGCAATCGCCAGCTGCTCAGAGGAAGTGTCCACGCCTCATCCTCGCATGGGTGACGTGCCCGCTTAGGAGGATTCGCCGTCGTGGTTTGTTAGCAGGAACTTGCGCAGGAGGTCCGCCAACTGCACCCGCTCAGCCTTGGACAGGCCCGCGAGCATCTTCTGCTGATTCTCGACGTGGTGCTCCACCACGTCGTCCACCAGGGCGAGTCCCTCGGGCGTGAGGCTGATGAGTAGTTGCCGGCGGTTCTCGGGGTTGGTCTCGCGATGAACCAGACCGCGCGATACCAGCCGATCTACGCGGTTGGTCATGGCCGCCGAACCGATCATGGTGAGGCTGGCGAGTCGACCCGGTGTCAACGGCGCCTCGGCTGCCGACCGGCGCAGTGTCGCCAGGACGTCGAACTCCCACGGCTCCAGCCCGAACTGGCTCATGAATTTCTGCACGTCCAGAGAGGCGAGGCGACTCGCCCTGTTGAGCCGTCCCAGAACGCCCATGGAGCTGACGTCCACGTCGGGTCGCTCTTTGTTCCACTGCTCAAGAATCATGTCCACTGCGTCGCGGTCCATCGTCCTCCCATGCTTGACCTCAAACAGTACAGCACCTACATTGTCTTACATCAAATAGTTCGACATCGAAATGTATGGAAGTGAAAGATGAGTTCATCTGCAGCGGTTGCCAGCAGGGCGGGAGTTGGGGCGTCTAAGGCATCCCCTCGCGACCTCTTCATCACCGCTCTCGCGCCGATGGTCTGGGGCTCCACCTATCTGGTGACCACGGAGTTCCTCCCCGCCGATCGGCCGCTCCTGGCCGCAACCGTGAGGGCATTGCCGGCGGGCATTGTGCTGATGCTGGTCACTCGAACGTGGCCGCGGGGGAGTTGGTGGTTCAAAGCCGCTGCGCTGGGCGCGCTCAACATTGGGCTGTTCTTCTTCCTGCTGTTTTTCACCGCGTACCAACTGCCGGGTGGGCTTGCGGCGCTGGTCATGTCCATCCAGCCACTGTTTGTGCTTTTCCTTGGCGTGCTGTTGCTGGGCGAGAGGATACGCAAGGCGCACATTATTGCTTGCGCGGTGGGAGCCGCGGGTGTCGGCTTGCTCGTCCTACGATCCGACGCGGCGCTGACTCTTGTGGGTGTGCTCGCCGGGATGACGGCGGCTCTGAGCATGGCGGCCGGCATAGTCCTCACCAAACGCTGGGGAAGGCCCGACGGCGTGGGGCTGCTTGGGTTTACCGGCCTGCAGCTAGCGATGGGTGGGGTCGTGCTGCTGCCCGTGACGCTGGTGGTTGAAGGGCTGCCGGGGTCGGTTTCGCTGCCTAACCTGGCAGGCTTCGCTTATCTCAGCGTCATCGGTGCGTTGGCTGCCTACGCGGTGTGGTTCCGGGGTATCCAGCGGCTGCCGACGATGGTGGTGTCGTTCCTGGGATTCCTGAGCCCGCTTGTGGCTACGGTGCTGGGGTTTGTGTTCCTGGGGGAGTCGTTGTCGGGGTGGCAGTTGGTGGGTGCGGTGTTGGTGTTGGGGGCGGTGGGTTTGGTCCAGGGGGCAGACCGTCCTTCGTACCGTGCTGAGACGGCAGCGCGCTCGGATCAGCCATTGATTGAAGCCTGCAGGGCGGGATTGCCATAGGCGATCTTTTTTTGAGCCCGCTGAGCCAGACCTGGAGTCGAACGTTCACGCGGTACAGACTAAGGAACACGGCGACGCGGAAAGGTTGGAGCACTCATTTCGACCGTCCGAGCGCCTATTTTGGGTCAGGTCACCACCTAGTTGGTGCCCAATAGAGGCTAGGTGGTTGCTTTGCAGGTGCAGACTGCTGAGGGAGGGTACCAAGCGATCGAAAGGGGCGGCATGAATAATCCGCTCTGCAGATCGTGGGCTTCTTCGGCATGGCCATCATTTTCGCGACCTGGCAGCCGGTCGCCTGGTGGCGGATCATGGCAGCAGCGAACATGTTGGCCAGCGAGTTTTATGGACTTTATCTGATGTGGCGCCCGAGGCGGCAAGACACCAGCGGGGAACCGTGAGGCAGTTCAGCCCGCTTTCACCAGCTCCCAAGGGTCTCCGTCGTGAGTCCTGTGCCAGAACTGCCGTGGCTCTTCAATTTCGTGCGCAACGTCCGTGAGTCAAAGGGTCCTGCCCGGATCCCAGCCCGCGATGACCTGTGGCCGTATCTTGCTCTACAGCCAAAGAACGTTAGCCACGCTGAGGTACCCGGTGACAGTAAGGTGCACGGCATCCCACTCAGTCGCAACTCGTTCCCAGTCGGGAATGATCCCTCACCGTGCCGGCCGGTGGTCCGGAACCAGCCGTGCCGACGGGAAGCGGTGATCTCCAAAGGGAATGCCGGCACAGCTTTGTCCAGTCATAGGCCGTGCGGATCTCAAGGATTCGGCCTGTTCGATGGGGCGGGATGGTGGTCGCGTTTCCCAGTCAAGGGAGTCCTCCACGAGACTGAGCCCCTCCGGAATGCGCAGCGCGGTCTGCACAAGACCGTGGGGGATCGACCACCATTGCCGTCCCAGTTCGCGCGGGGATCGGCGGGCCGTTCGCGGGCAGCACGGGCTTCCTCGGTCCGCTCCTTTCGAGCCCTCTCCGCCAGCGTGCGTTGCGGGTTTCGCGGAATGGGAGCTGGGTCGTCTGAGGTGCGCCAGCCGATGACCCACTGACGCATGTGCCAACACCACATTGGGAGGGCGAGCGGGAAGGGCAGGTGGACGGCCTCTGGAAGCGAGCGCCGAATGCGATCGCAGGACGAGCATACCGCTGTTCGGGTCTTGGCGCGTTTGCTTCTCGGCCCGCTGGCCCGACACGCCTCAAGGAGTGTTTAGAAAGGGTCATCAGAGGCACCCCTTTAGCAGGTTGCACGGGAGCGCAGAGTTCTGAACAGTGTCCTTGCTTCAGGTACGGTTCAGGCATGACGTATAGGCTCCACGGTTATAGTAACCAGGACTTCGAGGTCCGCTTTTCGCCACCGCCCGCTTTAGGAAATTTCATTTCGACCATTATCGGGCCCAATGGCTCGGGTAAGAGTCGGCTCTTAACCGATATCGCAGTCACCATGAGGTCATCGTTAAAAGATCCCGGGTACGCAAGCAGTGAGCATCCGGAACGTGTCCTCGTCATCTCAAACATGGTCTACGACAAGTTTCCATTGTCAGATACTAAGGTTCCGCAGTATGTATACCTAGGTGTCAGGCAAGGCACGAACATGGTGACGTCAGGGGTTTGGGCAGATCAGATCGCCGAGACTGTAGCCTGGTCGTGGTTTTTGCCCGAACGCCAACGTATGTTCGCTCCCGCGCTAGACATTGTGGGTGTCAATTTTGCTCAACCACCGCAATTTGGGATTAGAGAAGTTGGGCTGCGTAGATGGAGGGAGCGACGCGACAGAGTTGCAGATATTAGTCGCGGATACAACTCACGCAGCCGAATAATACTGGATTCAAGGCACGGGTCCGCAATCGACGAGCTCATAGAGTTACTGCCTTCGATTCGGAGATTGGAAAAATCGGGTCCATCAGGCGATCGGACCGATCACTGTGCACGGATTGAAGATGTGGCCAGACGTAATGATCTTCACCCTTCACAACTGCTTGAAGCTGCCTTTGACGTAAAAATTATCTTGCCATACATCCACCTCATAAAGGAAGGGCGGTATGTCCGGGCTATAGATTTGAGTGCCGGTGAGCAACTTATTCTCTCTAACCTGGCGCGGCTTGCTCGCTATGTTGTACCAAACTCACTAGTCCTATTTGACGAACCTGAGATCGGGCTCCATCCAGAATGGCAGAGCCGCATGATCCCTGAAATGAATCGGATGATTCCTGACGAGTTTGGTTGTCATTTCATAGTTACGACACATTCACCACACGTCGTCGTGGAAGGTGCCGAACTTTTGGTTCCGGGCTCACGGAGAGGCCACTTTGTGCCTTACGAAGGAGACTACGCGGGAAGATCCATCGAGAGTCTTCTCTACCGGGCGTTCGAGTCCAGGACCTCGCGGAATCGAGATGTTGAGAAGGACCTGACACTGTTGATTAGAGCGATTAGTGCTGGACGCCCCAAGCCAGGAATGGGAGATGAATTCGTCGCAGCATTTGAGAGGCTCAAGAGAGTAGCCGGGGACGACACGCCAGAAGTCAGTCACATCCTCTCTCAAGCATCGGTCATGCTTGGAAGGTCGTGATGGTTGATGCGTAGCCTACCCTCTCTTGACCCGAGCGATCTTCCCCTCACGAGTCGTCGTTACGCTGCCCTCAGGGGTGCTCCATGGTCACATGGTAGTGACTTCAAGAGGGAATTCAGAATTTTAGCCATGAAGAACCAAGGCAGCTTTTGCGCATATTGTTGTATTGAAATTGGTCGCGCTATTCGGCGTGAGGCTGACATTGAACATTTTGCCGACAAAAGTCAATATCCGATATGGTCCTTCGAACTGAAGAACTTACTGCTAGTGTGTAAGACTTGCAACCAGACCTTGAAGCGGAGCTTTGATTCAGTTATCAATAAAAATGATGTTTACGAACTGAGCATCTTTGCAATTTGTCATCCCTACCTTGATAGGATCGCCGATCATATTGAAGGGGGTTATCAGAATTTACTCAATAAACCGGATATACCTAGTGCAAAGACTCTTAAGGGTCTCCGAACGATCCGACTTTTGAAGCTGGCCGAATTAGACATGTACGATAACTGGTTTCGTATCTATCAAGCGTTCGTAAATCGGAGCCAAATGAGCTCGGTTGAGACTTCTAGATTAGAACGTGCACAAGAAGAATTGTCCGGCTATTCGTGAGGTCAGGACATTTTTCAAGATAGCCCAGCAGCGGATGCGTGCTTTATGTCGGTGATGCGGAGTCAATTTTAAAGAGAGCAACGAAGTAATATGCATAGGATTGAATAGATTCGGACCGCTCGAAAGAAATGTGGTGGGTCAGTGGGCGTCAAGTCTTTTAAAAGCTTTGGCCCGAATCAGGGTATCAACTCGGAATTTTTTTTGGGATAGCGGGCCACCGCGGTGGAGACACCTCTTAATGCAACTGATGCAGCTCCAACGTGATCGCTGCCGCGCTCGGCAAGAGTGCTAACCGCCAGCGAGTGAGGGAGAAGCTCCACAAACTTCAATGTTTTGAGTGCCCGATCGTCCATTTGGGGCAAGATCGAGCACGGCTCCCGGAGCAATGAGTCCTGGATTCTGCCCGTCGCTCCCATCAGATCCTTCGCGCTTACGTCTCCTCGCAAGCCAATTTGCCAGTTGTTGTAGGCTCGCGACTCATCAATCAATTCGGGTGCAAGGTCAAGCAAGCCGGCCGCGAGGACTGCATTGGCCCGCGCCCCAGCCCAGGTCCACCAGCGAAGGCGCCCATTCGACTCGCGTACTAAGACGCTGGAGTCATGGACTACGCGATGGGAGTATTCATCTTGAAGTTCCTCGAGCTTGTTCAGAGCCCGTTTAGACAAATTGACGCCATTCGGTATGGCTCCGAGCAGCACCCGCCGAGTTGCATCACTCAGCGCATAGGACTCGGGCTGAGGCATGCTGGACCATTTGGAGTCGGCCGCGTTCGCGGACGGTTCAACGTAAGCGCGGTGTCGCTTCCAATCTACATAGTTCACCTGCCACGCCCTTCCTCCGAGAGTAAGAAGTCGAAGCCCATCAACTTTTCGCTGCAGGACCATAGGGTCGACCGAACCGACCTCCTCTCGACCATGCAGAATGACGATTTGAGGGTCAGCGGTGAAAACCGCCATGAGATCTCGATAATGGATGCCGCCGTATTTCCGCTCAGCTTCGGGGCCCATGAAGAGCATCCCTTGGTCCGAATCGAGGTGTCCGGTTTCCACCAGCCAGGCTGCAATGTGCTGCCACTCGACCTGCGAGGCGAGCCCGAGCCCGGAGAACCACTCCTGCCAGGTGTTGGCCCCACCCGACGCTCCTGCAGCGTCAATCCTAGGAGTTGTTGTGCTGCGACATGCAAGGGCGAGGGCGGGGGAGTGACAGGCTCCACATAGCCCTCAGACCACAGCAGCAACAGCCCACAGGCGCGAAGGAACTGCGCGTCGTCGGTGGACAGGAAAAGCATGTTTCGTTCTGTTCCCGGCCTGCGGCCGGTCCGGCCGAGCCGCTGCAGTACCGAGGCGACGGTGCGCGGTGCGCCGATCTGGACCACCCTATCGAGGTCGCCCACGTCGATGCCGAGCTCCAGGGTCGAGGTGGACACGATGACGCAGTTGCGGGCCTGGGAGAACGCGGTTTCGGCCTGCCTGCGGGCATCCACCGACAAGGAGGAATGCGAAACGAAAGTCTCCACCTCAAGATCCCGCAGCCCCAGCGAAACCTTTTCCACCGTCCTGCGCGAATCGGCAAAGACGAGCCGTTTTTCGCCGCGATGCAGGGCAGCGATCACTTTGGCGGCGTTCAATTCACTGCCCACGAAATCGAGCTGCATCTCCGGTGGGGCCGCAGAGCCACCATCCGGAGCGATCACGGAGGCAGGCATCTCCGAGACCCGATTGCTGCCCTGCAACCACGTCAGAAGTTCCGGGGCGTTGCCGACCGTCGCGGACAGTCCAATCCTTTGCAGCGGCCGGCCGGCCAACTGAGAGATCCGTTCCACAACTCCCAACAAGTGCCAGCCCCGATCGTCCCCGGCAAAGGCATGGACCTCGTCGACCACAATGGCGCGGACATCCGCGAACAGAGTCCGGGGATCGGCCAGCGTGGACACGAGCATGGATTCCAACGATTCCGGAGTTGTCAGCAAGATGTCGGGTCGGTCGAGGACTTGACGCCTGCGGGCACCCGCAGTGGTGTCTCCATGCCGTACCGCCGCGGTGCGTCCGAGCCATCCGGCGTAGGAAGCGACCCGTGGCTCCAGGTTGTTCAGCAACGCGCGCAGGGGACACACGTAGAGGACTGACGTCCCTGTCCACGCCTCCTCAGCCATACGGGTCAGCAGCGGGAACAATGCTGCCTCGGTCTTGCCTCCGGCGGTGGGAGCCAGGAGCAGGCAATCGTTGCCGCCCAAGACGGGACTGACGGACTCGGACTGCAGCGGCCGCAGGCCGCCCCATCCCAGCGTGTTGGCGATGTGGTGCTGGACCACCGTGTGGAGTGCGTCAAACCCGGCGACCTGGGTCATATGTTAAGTTCGACGTCGTCCGCGGTCGCCGCGTAGCCTCCGCCCACTCCGAGGGTGCCGCCGACGGCGTTGCGTTCCTCGGGGCTTAGGTCCTCGCGGGCGAGGGTCAAGGCGTAGTGCTGGCGCGGGTCGAAGTCATCGAACTGGTCAACACGGTCCAACACGTCGCCGATGAGTTTCTTTAGGAAGATCCTAGGCGCGATGCCCACCTTGCCGCCCAGCCCGCCGGCCACGGCGTCTGCCAGATCGGAGATGTAGGGATCATCGACGAGCTGGCGGATACGGTCAGGAGCATCGGCACCGAGAAGATAGAGGTCCCGTACCTTGATGCCCAAAGCTTCGAGCGCTTCACGGTTGAAGCCGGCCAAACGGATCTGTACGGCCCGGGGGTTGTCGAAGCGCGAATTGGTGCCGAAATCCGTCGCCAGACGCTGTGCCAGGGGCGCCAAGCGGGGCACCCCCGATGGCCCGGTGAAGAAAGCCGGTGTTCCGGTCAGCACCAGATACAAGCCCGGGAACCGACCGGAATCCACTTCATCCATGAGCTGGCGCAGCGCGTTGAGGGCTTTGTCCCGCACATCCGATCGCATTCGTTGCAGGGTCTCGACCTCGTCCAAAACCACCAGCAGGCCAGGATGCCCGGCGTCTCGCAGAATAAGTAGCAGACCCTGCAGGAATCCCAGGGCACCGAAGTGGTCAAGATCGCCGCGGATTCCGGCCCCGCGCTTGGCCGAAGCGCCCACATGGGGCTGGCCACCGAGCCATGCTGCGAGCCCGTCCGCAACAGCGGCATCTCCAGCAGCTATGGCTGCTCGGTAACCGCGGAGTGCCTGGGCGAAGGCAGGTGTCTTCGCACTCACCTCTGCCAACCGCCGGTCCAGCAGCTCATCCGCGGCGGCCGTCAGGTCACTCGATGAGGCGGTGGCCAGCGCGGGGTCTGCGGCGATGGCGTCGTCCTCGAGAGTGAACAGCCAGGCATCCAGGACCGAGCGGAACGCGCTGGGAGCCACCGAGGCAGTGCGCAGCGATTCGGTAATCCGGCGGTAGACGGTTTCAAGCTTGTGCAGCGGGGTCTCGGTCTCGGAAATCTGCACTTCGGCGGCGGCGAAACCCTTCCTGAGGGCCTTGTCCGCAAGATGGCGCGTGTAGAAGGTCTTTCCTGTGCCGTACTCCCCACGGACTGCCTTGACCACGGCACCACTTCCCGCGACGGTCTCGAGTTCCTCGTCAACGGCGAGCTGGAAACGATCCAGTCCGACGGCGAGCAGGTCGAGTCCGTTGGAAGGAACCGTGCCACGCCGCAGCGCGTCGATCACTTCACGGCGCCTGCGCGGGGACACTTCAGCCACGGTCTGTCACCCCGAACTGTTCACGGAGCAGGCGTGCGTCGAGGACCAGCATGGAACCGTCGACACGCAACACTCCGTAGCCTTCGACGTTGAGCAGCTTCTGCAGTTGGGCCACCGCCCCATCCATGCGCGTGGGGGCTACCTGAAGGACGACGGCGGCCGTCTCTTTGACCAGCCGGGTCCCCGGCGCAACTACCAGAGCATCCAACAGCGTAGCGACTTGGCCATCGGCAACGGCGAGTCGGCCGGCGATCGCTTTCTGCGCCTTGAACATGCCAGAAGATACGACGGCGGCGCCGGTCCCCGCCGCGGTGGGGACGGGGTCCGGGGAGTCAAGGATGTCGAGCAGTGATGGGGTGTTGTCCTTGGCTGTCTTCGTCAGGCCGGCACCCGGTCGCGCCGCGGCGCCGCTGGCGGCAACCGACCACCACAGTGGTTCCTGTGACGGCGCCAGCTTCCACCCGTCGGGGACGTCATCGCCGGGAACCAAGACAACGACCGGAACCACGACCTCTGCGGGGGAAGCGCCTCCGTGGTATCCGGCCTTGATTGGTCCGTAGCGCAAGGTTTCGTCGACGGCGAGTACTGCGCTGCCGCCTTCGGTCAGGACACGGCGGCCCTGGACCAGCACCTCGTCGTCACCGGCGGGAGATTCCGGTGTCCGGGACCGTGCGCTGCTCGTTTCACCGAACGCGCGCAGTTCCCCGCGGCGGCGCTCCACGATGTGCCCGTGATCGGATGTCATAACCACGGTGCGTCCGGCGGCCATGGCAGCGGAAAGCAAGGGTCGGAGGTGCCGGATGGTGTCAGGAGTCCATGTGGTTCCGGCCGGGTCGCTCTTGTCCAGGGCGTCGTCGATGGTGTTCAGAACGCAGGCCACGAGCTGCATCTGCGGGTCAGCGATAGAAACGGAAATGTCGTCCTGCAGAGCCAATCCTGGACGCGACGAGTCCAGGGGTGCCTTGTGGAAGAGCACGGACCGGGCGATCCCGCCGGCGTTCGACATCGCGGCGAAACCCGACAATTCACGGGACTGTCCGCCAGAGGTCAGCTCGCCGCTGAGGAGGGATGCGCGGCTGAGGTTCGTGAGTGTCGGCAGCACGGCCACGGCAGACCCGCGACGTTCGGCGGCAGCGGGGATGGCTTCGGACCAGCCCTCGTTGCCGTGCAGCACGGTAGAGGTTAACTCCGTGGCGGTGGCGGCGCTCATGCCGTCGAGGACCAGCAGCAGGGTGTTTTTCGTTCGCGCCAGCGGTAGCACCACCGAGGGCAGTAACCGCTCCAGGTGCCAGGCCTGGTCTCCGGCGCCATCCAAGCGGCCAGTCGTCTGGCCCTCGTCTGAGGCGACTGACGCGGCCAACAGGCGTGCGAAGGCCCGGTCGTGGCCATGGCGCCGCTGCTCCGTGAGTCGCGCGATGGTGCCGAGACCTTCACCCAGAAGCTGATCGCTGACGCCGCCCACCGCATCGTTATACGCGGCATCGACCCACGCATGGTCGCGGGCTTGCAGTTGGACGGCGGCGGCGAAACTGTCCGGCAGCACGTTGTCGCGGCTGAGCCAGCGGGCCAGCCTAACGGCGGCACGAAACGGTTCTACTCGGGGATCCCGGGCGCTTCCTCGTAATGGATACGCTAAGCGATGGGCTTCCACCCTCGACCAAGCCTCCTCCACGACGTCGATCCCTGATGTTGGGTAGGACCGGAGCGATTCCGCGAGCCGGTGCAGTGACGCGGTGAGCCCGCCGGGCAGCAGCTGCGAACCGCTACCCAGGCTGGCTGCCTGAATCTTGACCAGCATTCGGTCGGCGGCCTGTAGCGCGGTATGACCTTCCTGCCAGCGCGCGGGGTCGTCCAGCTGAGCTTCGACAACGCTGCGCGCAACCTTGCCCAGCGCCGCCAGCATGGGCAGAGTAACCGCTTCGACGGAACCAGTCCACAGGTGTTCGAGCCGGGCCAGTGCCAGCTGAGTGAGTTGTTGATCGTGGGCAGTCCGTCCGGCCGTGTCGGTCAGAACATTGAGCGCAATTCCGATCGGGACGGCCTCGGCGGCCTGACCAGAGAGGAGCAACCGCAGCAACGGTGTGCCTGCCTGCCCGGCGCGGCCGGTCAACCACTGGAGGACGGCGTCGGCGAGTTCATTACCGCCGAATTCGCGCAGGTCCGCCATACGGTCCGCGGCATCTGATCTCGTGGTCCAGTCCATAACGCTGAGCGCATCCACCGGACCGCGGGTCAGTGCCAGCTGCCGCTCGGCGACGGAGCCGAAGGCATGATCGATGGTCAAAACGGCGTCCGGTGCGACGGGCCAGCCGTCGTCGGGAGTGATGCGCAATAAGCCCTGCGCCACTGGCAACCGCTGCTTCAGCGTGGATAAAGCGCGATCGATCCGGTCGGCACCGAAACGCTCCTTAAGGGCCTCCCAGGCCCCGGGGGTCTGGAGCCGCTGGTGCGCGAAATGCCCCAGGATACCGGCGCCCAGGTCTTCCTCCGGCCGGTCGGTCAGGATCACGAGCCATTCCCCAACGGGACGGTTGCGCAAAGCATCACGGATGGCCAGCGAGGAGACGCAGGGCAGCACGTGCACGGGTTCCCCGGAATCCCCGAAGCGTCGTTCGGCGTCGGGGTCCGGGACGGCACGGAGGCCGATCACTCGCTGGGTGCCGTTTTTGCGGGCCGCGGAGACTAGAGAACGGACGACGGCGGTGCTTACCGTGCCGGCGGCGGTCGGCTGCGCGCTCACTCGACGATCCTCCACTGCACTTCGATTCGGCGGTTGGGGTTGTTCTGGATGAAGGTCTGCAGCTCGGACACCGCGTTGTCGGTGCCGACGGCGGTGCGCCAGTTCCCGCCAGGAACGGCGGGCGGTGCGACGGTGGGTGGAAGAACAACATCGTCGGGCTTTGGTGTCGCCGGGGGAGCAACCGGTGCAACAGGACCGGGAGACACCGGCGGCGCAGGCGCTGCCGGCACAGGTGCTCTGGCGAGCCAGTCAAATATTGCATCTTCGGCTGTCCTGAGCGCCTTCGCACATGCATAAGCGTGCTCATGGCCGTTCAGAGCGGTGGTGAGACTGTCGAGGATGTCTTGCGCGGCATCCGCCCGTTCACCATGGCCAGCAGCGGCCTCGCGGACGGGTGTCAGCCGGCTCCATGAGAATGACGACAGGGCCGTGACAACCTCCTTGGCGCGAGCGAGGGATGCTGAAGCTTCCTCCGGCGTAGCCGGGAGGTCCAGCCCGGCGAGAGTCTGAACCAGTGTCACACCATTTTGGTGCTGCAAGGCACCAAGTGCCTTCGCAATCCCGCTGGCGAGCACCAAACGGTTGCCCCCATCGGTCTTGAGCCGCGTGGCGGCAGACTCCAACGCAGTGACCAGCGCGTCCGCGTCGACGACACGCGTGCGGGCAAACGTGCGCGTGGCCTCAGCAAGGGACGCAACCGCGGCAGGGGTGCGGTACTTGGGGGCCTCGATCGCGAACACGCGACCCGCGGTGGCGCGGGCCACCTCCCACTCTTGTTGCGACGGCATGGGCTGGGGCCGCAGTTCCATGCTTGGCTGGAGCGCTCCCGGCGAAGGAGCTGCCGGCAGCGCACCGCCGTGATTGAACCAGGCACGCTGGCGGAGCAGACCCCACGCAATCACTATTAGGTCGGAGACTTCATTACGCAGCCCATGGGCCGGTTCGACCCCGTCGATGATCTCGCGCAACTTCGAAACCGTGACGGCATCGTCGTTGCCGATGCCCGCACGCGAGAGCCCTTGCTCAAGCGAGGCGCCCCAAGGACCGAAACGTCCGTCACCAAAGAGAAAGTGGGTTTCCCCCGCGAGCCCAACTTCGAGTGGGTTGGCGATCCGGCGGACCGTCCGTGCGTCGCCGGGGTAAGGGGCGCGGCCATCCGGTTCGGCGGCTGCGGCCTCCAACGCCGCGGCGACGGCCTTAAGGTCGGCAACCCTGACCTCGGTGTCCTCCGGCTCGAAGCGCGGATGGCCCGGGTACGCGGATTCGAACGCACGGTTCACCAGCTGCCTGAAGCCCGCCCCGAGGGTAGCCCCGACCGGGGGCTGGGGCACATATTCCGGATCCAGGGAGTACAGGACCTCCACATGTGCGGGATCCTCGAGCAGGGCCCCGGGCGCGGGAGTCGCTGCTCCGTATGCCTGCTGGATAATACGTAGCAATCCTTCGCGCAAGGCCGCTTGCTGGGACTCGAGGATGCCACGGGCCTGTTGGCGGTCCACCTCACTGAGGTGATTGGCGTGGCTGTTCCAGCGGTCTCCGGTCCCCTCCAGCAACCAGTCCAATACCACGAGCCTGCGGAGGTCGCGCATGGACTCCGAGGAGAGGAAACGCGGCAGCCAGACGACAGTTCGGGACGTGAAATTGCGCGCTCGCAAGTTCTCGATTCGCTCGATGTCTTCCGTGGCGGTGTGCTGTTGTTCATCGAAGGGGTGATCGATGACGAAGCGCCACGCGCCGGCTCCGGAACGGAAATGCTCATCCGTGAGCCAGCCTGCGTCGCGCACGTTGCCGAAGACCAGTTCGACCTCGCGCTTAGAGCCGCGCCATACGACGGGATGCCGGTAAACGTTCCAGGCGTCGGGCTCGCCGAGTTCAAGGCCGAGCCCTTCGGCGACCAACTTGCGAATCAGCTGGCGTTGGCGGCCAGGGTTGTCCTCGCCCTTAGCCTTTTCTACGATCGATTCGTAGTCGACGTTGGACAGCTGGACGCGGATGATGGGGTTTAACGGTTCCGAGCCGACATGGATTTCGGGTACCTCACGGGACCAGTTCTTCACCTTGGCCAGCACGATGTTGGCCTCCCCACCGGCCAGCGGCGACGCGATCGAGCCGTGGTTCAGCGAGGCGAGCCTTGCTGCGGTCAGCGCCTTCAAAGCGGGGACGTTGGGGGCGACAGCGGAGAGCAGCAGTGTTTTGGCGAGTCGGTCATCCGCGCGGAATGCGGGGGTCAGCCGCGACGGATCCTGCAGGTCGGAGGCGGCAAGGTGGTGGGTGGAGAGAATCTTGGGCGTCAGCTTGTCCCGGTAGAGCTGGGTGGCGGAGCGGAAGAGCGCCGCAGCTTGCGCGTCGAGGGCAGCCCCGGCCTGACCCTTAACGATGTAATCGAAGCTGTCCCCGACGGGGATGACCTCCTCAATGCTCATCGTGTTCCGGCGGTCAACCAGCATCTGCTGCATGACCTTCAGCGCGGTGCGGTCGCGCTGCATGACGCTGGCCAGGGAACGCAAGGTGGAGACCAGAGCGGGGGCAAACGGGTAGGTGAGCCGGAACGCTTTCTCGTCGGACCCTCGGTGCTGGTCATCGGAGTTGACCCCGTCGAGCAGGACATCCCAGACCTTGGGGTTGCGATCCAGTCGAGTGAAGGCATCGTCAACGGACAGCTTGGCGGCATCGTCTTTGGCCTTGAGAAGGCGCTTGCTGGCGACGAACGGGAGGTTGTCATCGCCCAGTTCGATCTTCGCGAAGCGTCCTTCCTGATGCCGAAACGCAGACTCCAATGCCTCCTGCTGGACACCGTTGGCGCCGGCGTCGGCGAACCACTTGCGCAGGTCCATCTGCCTGGCTACAAACGAGACCAAGGGGGCCTCGAGGCTGCCATAGGATCCCTCCACCAGCTTGGTCAGTTTCTGGGATTCGCGGCGGAAGAACTCTGGTTCGTGCATGCCGAACGCGAGCCAGAGGACCAGTTCATCGAGGAACAGGACAACGGCGTCGTAGCCAAGCGCCTTGGCGTGAGACGACATGGCGGCGAGCCCCGTGTCCAGGTCCACGTACGCGCCGGACCGGACGAAAGCCTTGAAGTACGTCCCCACCAGGCCGCTGACCAAGGACTGCCGCTCCACACTTTGTACGGGTGCGGTGCGGGCCGCGTGGTATCGGTCCAGATCCCAGCCGCTGGAGCCGAGCAGGCCGGAGAACTCATCAAACTCGGCGTCGGCCGCTTCCCCGCCCAGACCCTGGAGGAACGCGATATCTCCAATTCGCTGACGCAGGTTCTCCGCGTCCTCAAGGAGGGCATCGGAAGCGAATAGCGCGGGTAGGGGCGAAGCTGGGTGGGCGGCCTGGATGTGTCGGACGTACGCGTCGAAGATGACCTGTTCCATCGACTGGCCGTCCAGGAAATGGAACGCCAACGGCAGGATGTTCCTGCCGGACAGCACAGCGTCGTGGCCTGCGACGGTCTCCTGGAGTTCAAGGACCGATCGTGCCTTAGGATCGTGGCGCAGGAGGGCGTGGAGGACAGCCATAAAGTGGGACTTACCCGAGCCGAAGGACCCCGTCAGGAACGCCCCGCGGTTGATTCCCGTGGTCAGCGCATCGGACACCAAGCCCAACGCGGAGTCGAAGGCCCCCACCAGGGATGGCGTGACCACGTAGTCGTCGAGGGCGTGCCGGGCACCGTCACCGGTAACGGCGTCGGTGAGACGGAGGACGTAATCCTCGACGCCGGCGCGTTCAGGGATGTCGAAGACGTCGCGAAGCAGGATAGTCATGCGTTCTCCTTGACGGCGCGGCGGCTGCGGGTAGCCGTGGCGGGACGCCAGGCCTTCAGATCGGTGGTCGAGACAGTGAGCTGGGTCATTCGTTCCTCCAGCTGAGCTGCACAGAAATCGGCCATGCTCATGCCAAAAGTCGGGTCCAGATCGGCATGCCACTGCTGTACCCAGGGCAGAACTTCCGCCATGCCGGCAGCGAGTGGAACCAGCTGAGCGTCATCGGTTCCCTCGGCGATCCGCTCGTCCATGATGGTAGCGAGGACGAGGAACTGCTGGACGTGGTCCCAACCGGCCCAGCCGAGCAGCAGTGTCGGGTCGGTGGAACGCCCGGCATCCGGGTACAGGATGAAGCGTTCCTTGGGCACGTCAAGCTTCCCGCGCGCCTGCCACCAAGAAGCCTTCCGGAAATCGGCTGTGGCGTACTTGGGCGGCACCGGGATCTTACCCACGTCCTCGCCATTGTCTTCGCGGCGTTGTAGCTCCCACGTTTCCTCCCACGCTTCGCGCTTCCGCAGACCAGTGTCCTTGAGTCGCTGGGCCGCGAGGTAAGGGACTGCTTCGTCTGTGAGCAGCTTGGTGAGGGCCTTGGTGACGTCGACGTCGACTGTGCCGTCCCAGAGTCCCAGAACACTGACCAGATCGGCATCGCGGGAAACCATATCGGCCAGTTGCGCGATGCTGCGCGCCGTCGGACGGTCCTGCGCGTCGAACCAGAAATCGCGATCCTCCAGCTTGTCCATGAGCCAAGCCGATAGTGCGCGTTCCTGCTGCTTTTCCCATGGTTCGGAGACCCAACGACGCTTGAACTCCGGCTTTTCCAGCAGCTTGATGCTCGCGTTGGCTTCGATGGCGTCAACGCGGCGCTGAACTAAGGCCCGGTAGTCGTCCGGCCAGTCAGCCGGGATCCCAGTGACCGGTGAGGAGCCGTGACGCGTGAACCACGCTGACGTAGCGGTGCCGTTGGCAATTTGACGTGCCAGTACGATCTCGAATGCGCGCTGGCCCAGCTGAACCTCGGGTAAAGGATCCAGAGTATAAGTAAGGTCCTCAGCTATCAGGCCATAAAGGCGGTAGGTTTCCCAATCCAGTTCCTCCTGGGCCGCCACCATCTGACCGTGCAGGATCTGTGCCCTTTTCTGTGCCTCAAACAGTGCAGTAGCGGTCGGCTGGGCGCTGCTTACAACCGATGGCGGCGACGTCGCAGCGAGGTCCTGTGCGAGTTGGTCGAGGAGCCGTCCCCGATCCAACGGCAGGATCGAGGGCAGCGGGAAGTCCTGAAGCGTCGTTCCCGTGAACTCATATCGGGGTTCCCATGATTCATCACCGATGCCCCCGCCAATGCCACCATTTCCTTTATTGTGGCTATTCTGCTTGAGCCAGAAGCACGCGGTCGAGGAATTAAGCACGCCGAGCAGGGCCAGGTGCTCATCCTCGGACGCGCCCTCCGGCAACCTTAAGACGGGGGCGGATCTGATGAAAAGAGTCCCGCGATCTGTGAGCGTGAAATGGTTGTGCGTAGCGACGAACGCGAATGAGATGAGTCGGTCGGCCGTATAGCGTTTCTTGTTGAGTTGCGAGTATTCCCACCATTCGAGCCCTTGCTCCACCTGCGTGCCGCTTAGCGCACGTCGGTTCAGCAGGTGTTGTTTCATTGGCCAGAGGAGGCGGGAGCTGGCGGAATCAAGAACAGGTTGGCCATTCCCATCATAGGTACACAGCGCCGTTTGTTCGGTCCCAATAGCCCAATCACGAATATCGCTTCCGGCTGCGATGCGCTTAGTCAGCTGCGGTGATACACCACGTCGTGCCAACGTCGGTGCGCCTAGAAGGTATGCCTCATCCTCGCGCGTGACCGTCATGAACCCGATGTCAGCGACGACTGACGACAACGGTTCAGCCGAACCGGCTTCGATTTCTTGCAAGAGAGCAACCGCGCCGCCACCGGTCAAGCTCCACGGATGTGTAGCTAGGCGCTGTCGGGGGAGGTCGGCGACGGAGATCCACTGGCCGTCGTATCCCGGCTGGTCAAGGTGGTCTGTCGTCGCACGCCACACTAGTCCGTTGGCCGGGTCCTGTGGCCGTCCAGGTTCGCCTTGGACGCCGAGGACCGCTCGGACGGTCTGGCTGACCGGGCGTTGGTGCTTGCCGATGAGGATGACCGTCGGGGTGCCGTGGCCGGGGATGTAGGCGCCGGATGTGTCAACGACTAGTCGCAGGTCCTGGCGGGTGAGGTATTCCTCGATGATCTTGGACCCGAATTCGCGCTTCATAAAGGAGTTGGAGGTGATTTGCCCGGTCCAACCTGCGGTTTGCTTGTCCGAACCGAATTTAGCGAGTCGGAAGAACCGCTCCATGAACGGCACCGAGAGTGCGTATTGCCCCTTGCATGTCTTGTACAGCTTGCGATAGCGCTCATTGAGGGTCTTGTCTTTGACCGTGATGTAGGGCGGATTGCCGACCACGACGTCGTATTGGTTCTCGGCGAGGATCGACTCCAGGAGCACGCGGTCCTCCACGGAGTAGGCGAAGCCGCTCATTTGCGCGTCGAGGTCGAAGCCCTCCTGTTCGAACGGACGGTCTGCCCTTCCATAGAGCAGCGAGTCTCCAGCGGCCAAGTGGAGGCTGAAGTCGGGGGCGCGTTCCAGGTCGAGCTCACCCGTCGCCTGGAGAGCGGCGATAGTGAGTCGGAAGCTGGCGATAGCTACTGCGAAGGGGTTAAGGTCTACGCCGTGGATGGCGTCGAGTGCCATCTGCACGCGTTCGCGGGCCTCCAAATTCGGCGCCTTGGCGCTCCATTCTTCCAGCAGACGCTGGAACCCACCCAGCAGAAAGTGCCCGGACCCACACGTCGGGTCGATGAGCTTGAAGCCTTCCAGCGGGCGCTCGGCCAGCGCAGGGGTGAGTGTTTGATCCAGGATGAACTCCTCGACAAATTCGGGGGTTTGGAGCAGGGCGAAGGTTTTCTTTGCGTACTCCGAGAGATCCTGGTAGAGGTCGCCGAGGAAGCGGGTCGAGAGTGCGCTGTCCTGGAAGTCGTAGAGCGGGACGCCGGCTTCGTCGGTGGCGCGCCAGAAGTCCAGGATTTCCTTGGCCATCGCGCCGGAGGGGGAGACCTGCCAGAGGGCCGCATGTTCGTCGACCAGTGCCACGGTGGCGGGGAAGGACCGTAGATGGCTGATGCCTTCCATAATCCATTCGCGCCAGGTGTTTTCCGGGTGTGCGCGGAAGTAGGCATTTTCGGCGTCGAACGCTTCCTGCCGGCGGGCGCCGGGACCGGCGATCCATACCTTGGAGAGCAGCGCGTTGTCCTCGCAGAAGCGCAGGAATACCGTGGTCAGGACCCAGCCGACGGCGGCCTGTGTGATGCGGTCGTCGCGCCAGCTAACCCACGCGGAAGAGGTGCGTTCGGCGCGCAGCGCGTCGGTGTGCTCGGACTGCCACTTAGCCTTGAGCCCCGGATCTTCTTCGAGCCTGGTCCGCAGGTCGTCTTCGATCCGGAGCACCAACTTCTGAAGTTTGGGGGTGAGGTCCTTGCCAATGGTCACAGGGTGGCTCCTTCGACGGCTGCCGGGATGAGGTTAGTAGGGGTGTCGATCCAAGCAGTGTCGACACGGAGATATTGGTTGGGGGAAGTCTGGACCGAGACGCCGTCGAGCAGCGGCCCCCGGCTCGCGCCGACCTGCGGCAGGATCACCCATACCGCCTGGCCGCGGCCGGTGGCCAGGTCGCTCCAGTGCCGGAGGATGTCCGTGTGTCCGTAGCGGGCCAAGGGGGAGGCCTCGACGATGACGACCGGCCGGGGTTCCGGTCCGGTATCTGCGGCGGCCGCGCTTATGGCAGCCTCGACCACCGGGACGGCCCGCTTCACTGCTGCGGCCACACCGCGGGTGGCCCGGTCGTTCTCCGGCTGTGCGTCGGCACGAACCAGCGCTTCCCAGGACGGAAACCCTGCCCCAGGCTCAAGGACTTCAACTCGTCCAGCAGAAGCGCGGTGACATCGATCCGCTGGGCGTGATACTCCGTTTCCAGCTGCACGGCCAAGGTGTCGCAAAGGTCGGCTCGGGCTCCCAAAGCCAGGAAAGATCGCTGGCTGATGCTTTCGCGGAGCCTTGACTCAGGGCTGACTTCGCTGGCAAACAGGCTGCCGGCGTGAGTTCCCGTGGCCAGGCGTGAGGAACTGCCCTGGGTCGGCTCCGCGATGGTGGGGGTGCCGTAGGTCCCGGATGCGTGGTCATGGACGAGGTCCAGGCCGGCCTCGCGGAGCAGTTCGGCGAGGCGTCCCGACGTCGGAAGAGCTGGTACGGCGGGGAAGCGGACGCGGACACGGTCAACGATTTCGCGGGGTGAGAGACGCTGCGGTCCTGCCACACCGCGCAGTGCGAGCCCCAGCGCCTCGATCTGGGACAGGTCCCTGTGGTGCAGTTCGCCGCTGCCGGACGCTGCGGCTTGGCGGGACAACCCGGCGGCCAGACGCGCCAACCGGACCCGGTCGCGCAGTAGCGCGTCCCCAATGCCTGCGGCATCGAGGAGCGCGGACAGCCGCTGGTGGACGCGTTCGGCAGGTACTATGGCAGGCTGCGCTGTCGACTCGGCGAGCAGTGAGTCGGCTTCGCGACCCAGCCGTTCTGCCGCATCCAGCAGTGGGGTCTCACGAGCGATCAGCACTACGTTGCCGTCCCGGCGGCGCAGCTCCAGTGGTTCGTCGTTGGAGTCCGCGCGCTTGAGGGCGCGCTGGCGGTCCACGACGATCCGCAGCAGTCCCCGGGCGATGCGTTCATTCTCGCCAGTGCGCTCGGACTCGACCGTGGTCTGGGCCAGCACTTCTCTAGTAAGTTCGTCGATGGTGGCGGCCCCACCGAGCGCATTCAGTCGCTGGTTCACCACTGCGGAAAGGTGGCGCAGGAAGCCCAGCACCTGTTTGTCCTCGGCCCAGGCAGTCTGGAGTTTCCCAACGAGTTGGTTGGCGCCGGCGGCGGTGACGGGGTTCGGCAGATGCGCGCCCAGTTGTGCCTGGGTCGCAAATGCGTCGACCGCGCCGTACGTGCCTAGGATCAGGCCGGCGGCCGCGCGGGACTGGACGGCTTTCCGTGTGCCGGCGGCCTCGACGAGCCGTTCGGCGAGGGCAAGGACTGAGGGGAGCAGGGCAGAGCCCGGTGTTCCGTGCTTCGCCTTTTCGCCGAATTTCTCCCGCCACGCCAGAGCCCGAGTGGAAACCTCGCGTTTGGTGGCATGGGCGACCCCCCGCAGCGCGTTTAGCCGGACCGGATCAACCGCCGTAAGTTCCCCGACGGTGCTGACGCCAAGCGGTTCCAGAGCGGAGAGGGCGCGAGCAGACAGTCCGGACTGCTCCAGCGGGGTAGCCGGCGTTGCTGCGGCTGCGAGTTCGTCCGAGTTTTCCGGGGCGGTGGTGGCGTCGGTCGGGAACGCGGCCCGCCAGTTCTCCAGCATCTCCGCAGCGGTGTCATAGCGTTGCTTGGCGTCCCGGGCCAGCGCCGTGCGGAAGAACGAGACGAGGCGTGGGGCAACGGCCCGGTCGAAGTCGTGGGCCTCGATGCTGGCCTCGTCCGGCACAGAGGCTGGGTTGGCCAGCGGATCACCGTAGAACGGCGTGTGGCCGGTTGCCATTTCGAACAGCACGACCGCGGCCGCGTATCGTTCCGCGGCGGAATCAAAACGGCTCCGGAGACCGCCGAGGAACGGATCCAAATATGGAGGGGTCCCGGCAGCAATGTCCGACGCAGCAGCCCGAGACAGGGAGAAGTCGAAGAGCACGAGGTGTTTGCCACTGCGCTCCGCACGAACGCCCAAGTTGCCCGGCTTGATATCACGGTGATCAACACCATCCTTGTCCAGCTGTACCAGTGCCTCCAGTAGGTCCCGACCCAGCCTTTCCAACAGGTCCAGCGAAAGGCGTTTACGCTCGCGCAGCAGTTCGCTGAGCGTTTGATCACCGGCGCTCTCCAACAACAGCGCCGAGCGGTCGCCCAAGGGAAGGGGCCCGTCGAGGATTTTGACCAGGCGTGGGCCGGAGAGCGCACGCAGCACCGCGGCTTCTTCGTGGAGCCGCTGTGCCGCCTTGGCGTCCACCGCGACCTTCAAGACCCGCTGCGCGCCGTCGTCGTCCGAGTCTTTGACCAGCAGCCCGACAGCGGTCGAACCGCGCCCGAGCCGGCGTACGACACTAAACCGTCCGTCAGCCAAAACTGTGCCTGGAGCGGCGTCGACGGCGTCGATGTCCTCGCTTGCCGCTGCGGAAGGTGCGGCGGAATCGAACAATGCGTCCATGAACTTATTGACGCCGTCGAACCGTTCGCCGGGCGCGGGCCTGGTGGCACCCAGCACGGCTTCGCGAATGCTCGGCGAGATGGAGGGCAGCTCAAGGGAGAGGTCCAGGCCGCGCTGGTTCCGCAGCCGCTCTGCGAGGACCAGCGAGGAATCAGCGGGACGTTGCGCCGCGAGGATGAAGTAGGCCAGGGCGCCAAGGGAAAAGACGTCCACGCGGATACGATCTGCTGATTCCGGCTGCCAGCGTCCCTCGGGGGCTTCAAAGGCTTCGGTCAGCCATGCGTCTGCCTGATTGGGGTCCGGCCTGCGGTCCAGCAGCGAAGTGACGCCGTCGGCGGCATGTCCGGTGAGGACCTGTCCTGATGCCAAACCGGCGCTTTGCCAGTCGCCGATAAGGACCTTGGGCTGTCCGTGAACTGTCTTGACCCAGACGGCCTTGGGACTCAGGCCACGGTGGACCACCTGGTTGCGGTGCGCGTAGTCGAGGGCTTCAGCCAGCTGACGGATGATGGACAAGCGCTGGTCGAGGGGCAGCCCGTTAGGCTGCCCGCCGAGCCAGAGGTCCAGCCGTTGCATGCCATCGGAATAGTCGTAAACCAATCCGACACCGAGTTCGGAATCGACCAGATCGCGCGGCCTCAACAGGCCGTCGTGTGAGAGGCGACTCATGAGCCGGAACTCGTGTTCGGCGATCTTGTAGTTGCGGCTGGCTACGGACTGCGATGTTCCCGGCGGCGTGACCTGGAAACGGATACGGACTGTTTCCTGCTTGGAGACCTTGTGGTAGCCGCTCCAGTCCTGCCAGCCCGGGCCCTCGTCGAGGGCTCCATCCTCGATAATCCACGACCCGGCCTCGCGTTCGCGGCGCTGGACCAGGCCAATGCGGGCCATGAGGTCTACGAGGATCGCTTCCTGGTTCTGACCGATGGCGGCATTGGCACGCGGTTCCTGGCCGATCAGGTTGCTGATGCCGGAAAGATGGCTGGCAGCTTCTGTTTCATCGAGCCCGTAGAGACCGAGCGCCGAGGAAGCCGGGAGTTCGCTGACAAACCTTGGGTGGTGAAGGAAGACCGCCTGATTTACGAAGGGGATGACGCTTCGCTCGTCCTCAATCCGGATACCCTTTTCGCGCGCCCATTCACGGAGTGCTTCCTTGAGCTTCGAGGCCAGGTACTGGGCCTTGCGCCGCGCCAGCAGCAGCGGCGACGGTTCCGCACGTCTTCCGTCACGGAGCCACTGCGTGTCATTGCCGGTCAGCTTGCCGGAATAGTACTTGAGCTCCAGCAAGTGCAGACCGCCACGGCCGAGTAACAGAGCGTCGACTTCATGCCATCCGCCGCGGCCGTCCCGGAACTCAAAGTTGCTCCATACCCGGTAGGGACTCTGCGCCGGGATCTTCCCCTTGAGGTAGGCGAGGCCCTCGATCTCATGCGGGAACTGAGAATCGCTTACTTCGATCCAGCGGTCTTGCTCCACCCGGTTCCCCCACGCGACGTGCACACACTTCTCTTGGACATTACCGGTCTACATTACCAACGTTTTCGAGGCGTGATTCGGCATCGACGCGCGCTGTGCAAAGGGCGTTTGGCGGCAGAAGGCTTGCAGCTACAGTTTGTCGATCCAGGTGTCCTCTTCGCGATTGTCCCAGGCTGATCCGGATGCAGGCTCAGTCTTTCGGCCCCACGCGTCGATCCGAGAAAGGATCTGACGTACGTCGCGAGAGTACAGCTCACGAATGTTCGTGATCCTTCTGACGACGCAGGACTGGATGACTTCCTGCCGCGTACTCATGTCGGTGATTCCAGCGATATCGAATGCATCGCGAATCGACGCGATCTGCACAGGAGATATGGGTGTGTCTGTGATGACTGGAGCTGCGATTACCGGCTCGGGGAGGTCGAAGAGTCCTGGTTTGTCTTGTGTCATGCTGGGAAAGGTCCTTGGCGTAGCTGGAACTAGGCAGAGATCATTGTATTCGAGGCCTATCAAGATTCCTTGATCCGTCTCGAGTAGCTCGCTTTGGGGCGCTGACACCTTGCAGATCCTCAAGCGCAATGGTCTGGAGCTGGCCCAGAACGTCCTTGGGCGGTTTCTGGAGTTCAATATGTCGGACCTTGATGGAGACGTCGGTGTGCCTGACGACGTGAGTTCTCACGCTGCTGGGCCCGTGAGCATAGATCAGGGTTGCGCTACTCAACTGTGTCGCCGTGGCGTATGCGAGAAGCTGGTACAGGTCAGCGTTCTTTCCGGGCCCGTCGTCACGTTTGTACTTAACGTCTCCGACAAACTTCCAGGCTGCATTGACGCGAATACCCAAATCAGGGTTCAAGCTCACGGTGTTCCCCTCATCAAGCTTGAGTGACTTTGACCATGAGTCGGGAAATTCATGCTCGGAGAGTCCCGAGTAGTGCCGTAGGCACGCGCGCACAAACGATTCGAAGACCCGGGGGAGTTTGAGCGTGAAACCCATGACCGGAACGCCACCCGTATCGATGTTTGGCAACTTGTTTTCAAGGATGATACGAGCCAATTCGAGTACCGGCCGGTAGTGCTCGTTTCTTCTTGTCCAAGGTAATTTGGTGAGCGTAGCCAACGCGTCTGGGAGCGGTGCGAAGTCTCTGAACTGCAGCCAGACGCTGTGCAGTTCAAGGGCCAGCGAGGGATTCGAACTGGTAGTGGCCCTCAGCAGCTTGAGTGTCTCGCGAATGATCTGGTTCTCGACGATGTCATCGTCATGCACCTGATAGGTGACCGCAATTGGAATGGGCTGTTGACGAGTCGCTTGGGTTGGCCACCGAACCCGGCCCTTCACGTAGCGAAGGTCGCTTACTGTGGAACGGTAGGACCGGAGTAGGCCTCGTGCGGTCACCGTGCGGCAAGCTCTAACAAATAGACCAATGACTCCGTCAACCAGGTTGTCGACACTGGAAATGGATGACCAAGCGTCGTCCCAGTGATAGGGATCGGCCGTGAATGCTGTCATGAACAAAACTCGATCGATGGGTATCTTCGGCCTCACAACAATGGATATGCCGCCAACAGACACAGTCCCGACCACGCTGCCCGGTGTCACTTGCACGTGGTCTCCAGTACCGCAGGATTTGAAACTGGCGGAGAAGGAGTCTTCCAGTACTCGGCGCTGGGCAGTGGTCACCGAAAGGGGGCCGGACTGGTCCCATTCAGTCAGTGTCAGCATCGGCGGTGGGTTCGTATATTGCGGTTTTGAGCTCGTCGAAATTGAAGCGATCTAGAACGTCTGCTCGGTTGTAGAAAATTTCCCGAAGAGTTGGCAAGACAGAGTTGTCCCAAGCTCGACGAGCCCACACTTCGTTCATGTCTTTACCCATGAAATGGCTTGGACCAATCATCTGGTCGGCATCAATGATCCTGCGATTGGCTTCGTCGAGAAGGTTAACCAGCCAGAGAATCTCAGGTGCGTTCTGCTCGAGAAACCGCCGCAGCACGCCATCCACCGGCGTGCTGTCTGGATGTAGGTCCCGGACGTAAAAGCGACGACGGAGCGCGGTGTCCAACGAAGTAATCGACCGGTCTGCGGTGTTCATGGTACCTATGACCAGCAAATTCGGAGGAAGACTGAACTCTCCACCGTAGTTGAGCGTGACCGCTTGGTCTCGATACTCCAGCAGATAGTACAGCTCTCCGAAGACGGCAGGGATGTTTGCCCGGTTGATTTCATCGATAATGACTACAAATGTTTTTTCAGGTTCCTCGGCCGCTTTGAGGGCAGCTTTCATGAAAGGGCCTTCAGTCAGCTTGAAGGTTGATGGGTTTTTCGCATTTGGGCGGAGGCCCTGAATGAAGTCTTCGTAGCTCGTTCCGGGATGGAACTGTGTCAGCAATACGTGGTCCTCATTCTCGGCGAGGAAGGTTGCAATTGCTCGTGCCACATAGGTCTTCCCCGTCCCTGGTGGGCCTTGGAGAATAAGCTGCCTCTTGTGCCGTAGGAGGTCAATGGTTTCTTCAAGCCATTCGAGGCCGGTATTGTCAAAGTGCAGGGCGTCGGCGAGATCTTCCAGCGTTGCCGCGGCCGAGGGGCTCGTGGCGTTGCTCGACGAGTGCACCGAGGCAGATTGAGGCGGAATCGCTTCGCCTTTTCCTGTTCGCCAGTTCTTGAAGGCTGCGTTGTCCTCGACGGACCAGTCGTCAAAGCCATCATTGGTGGCCAGCGTCCAGGCCAAGACTTGTGCATCGAGACGGTCACGTAGGGGAACGCCGCGGGCCTTCATCGCATTCATGATCAGATCGAGTCGTTCAAGAAAAAGAACGTACTTTTCGCCGGCCGTCGCTGACTCTTGTGGCTTGTTTCCATCTGTTAGACGTACGGTAAGATCCGCCGCTGTGTGACGCCAGGGAGGCATCTCCTCGACTCCGTGACTCATCAGCAAGGCCGTGGCTAGGCTGAGTCGTGCACCATCTCCGGCCAGCTGGCCTTCGCGGGGAACGAATTCCAGGAATCGGTCGATGGACTCCGGTCCCGGATCACGGGTCAACTCACCTAGGGCGCTAACTGCCCTCGATTCATTCTTGGAAACCCACTTGAGAAAGTCATCAGCAGCCCGGTAATCGACGAGGAGGCTGGGGGAGAGAACCTTCCTCAGAAGCTCCACCACGTTTTCTCCAGCGGAGATAGCGTCGAGAACCTGGTTTGTCGTCTTCGCCAGTGTGACCTTCCAGTCGCGCTCTCGCCGGTCGAGATCCTTCAACTGCTTAACCTTGAGCGCCCAATCTATGTAAAGCTCGAGCTTGTCGTTCCCGCCTTTCCAGACTTCACGGTAGGGAGTGCGATAAAGATTAACCCCGTGCCGGTCCCCGTAGGAAACGTTGGGTTTCAAGATCCTTACGATTTCTTCGACACTCGAGTGGTCGCCTGACCGGGCCGGGAAGCTCGAACGAACCAACTTACGGTCTTCCCGGCTGACCATAGCGGGCGCTTCGTCAGGGAACAATAGATGCTCTAAGGCGTACCGTTGGGACCAAACGGTCTGATCGTCAATGGATTGAACGCTGTCCTTGAAAGAAGTCAAGTCCATGAGAGCGGCGCGACGAGCGTCAATGCTCATGTTCTTGAAATGTTCGAAAATGCGGATTAGGTAGCCGAACATCTTCCAACGATAATTGTTGAATCCTTGGCCGGGTCGCGCAGCGCCACCCATCAGCGCGTGGGCAAGATCAGCTGGAATGCGAGTGGTTCCTTCCTCACGGAACGCGATAACCGCGTTCACTTGGTCCCGCTTTGTCTCGCCTTTAATCGACTCTGTAGAGATGATGAGAAAGTGAACGTACAAAAGCTCGGCCGCTACTTGTACGGCGTCTGAACTGACATCTTCGAGTTGAGATTTGAGCTTATTTACAAATTTGCCGTCCCCGATGTTCGGCTGTTCGACGAAAGCTGAGACTAGTTCCGCTGCAGCTAACCCGCCGTCTACAGATTGGCCAGTGAATAAGCTGTTGTTGCCGATCAAGCATTCGTCACGCCACTGTGATGCTGCAGCGTACATACCATCTGCTGATGGCAGGACGATACGGGTTACTGCACTCGGTGATTGAAGGACATTCATGGTTGTATCTTGGCATCTCCATTGCGGCGGACCGCGTTCGGCACGGTGAGACCGGGTCAATGGGGGGACGCACGGGGAAGATTTCTCCCGAGTACCCGGGAGGTCGCGTCGGAGCGGATCTCGCCGTCGCCGGGGGTTATGCGGCGCAAACGGCGTGGACTGACCTCCTGGCGGCACCTCGTCACAATCGCCGAAGCCCAGGAACCACTGATCGAAGAACGACACAATATGCCTGTCTACGTAAATTGTCGCGGAGGACAGTTACATTAAGTGGAATCAGATGGCAGGCCATGGGGGCCTGTGTAAGGGGCGAATGTGACGGTTGACGTTGCGGGGGGCGCTGCCCTCGAGACAGAGGAGCTACACCTAGAACAGGCGTACTTCGACGTGGCCAGAGGCTATCGAGACGACCAAGGCTCTGCATGGCTTATGACGGAGGCATCAGCGGGTAGCGCAGTCGAGCGGCGCGCATATAAGAGAGCGATCGAAAAGCGGCGAGTAGCTTCTCCTGAGGATCCCGTTGCGTTTACTCGTATTGACTACGAGGATGGCGACAAGCTTTACATCGGTAAAGTCGCAATTTTTGATGACGAAAAGAACATTCTCGTCGTGAACTGGCAGGCTCCGGCAGCCGCTGTGGCAAACCAAGCCTCCGTCCACGATCCAATGGGGCTCCAGCGTAAACGGATCTTCGATGCACCGGCCAACAAAATTCGCCGCTTCGAGGACATTGTCTATAGGGCACTCGCCGACGCCGTCAACGAACTCGACGATCATGCCTACACAGGAGACGCACTCCTACAGTCCCTGAGTCGTAAGCGCGGCTCAGAAATGACGGACATCGTGAAGACTATTCAGGCGGCGCAGGATCGTTTAGTAAGAGCGGACAAGGACCAGCTCCTCATAATCCAAGGAGGTCCAGGAACAGGGAAGACCGCGGTTGCACTCCATCGAGTGTCGTGGCTGCTATTCAACTACCAAGACGAATTGCCGCCGCAAGATGTGCTGGTGGTTGGGCCAAACCCGACTTTTACGCGGTACATACGCCGGGTTCTCCCTGATTTGGGCGACGAAGATGTGATGCAGCAGGCGCTTCAGGAACTACTCGCCAACGATGTCAGGTTAGCTGCCCACGATGAGCCTGAAGTAGCCACGGTCAAAGGTTCCGTAAGAATGGCGCACGTCATCGAACGGGCATTACAGCAACGTGTCCGAGTCCCCGCCGCCGATGTCCGTATTCAGCGACGCAACACAGTCCTGACAGTAACCATATCCGCCGGAGACATTGCGGACGCTATACGTTCTCTCCAGTACAACTCTTTCGCCGACGGAAGGCGACGACTCCGTCATCGGCTTGTCGAGCTTGCTGTGCCACAGCTGGGAAACGTACGGCAAATTGATCCCGAACAGTTTCTTGACCTCAAGGCGCTTGAAGCTGAAGTTGAGAAGATTTGGCCGCAGATAACACCCCAGCAATTCCTACGAGATCTGTTGGGCTCGAAAGAGAGACTACGCCGGGCGGGGGATGGGAACCTAACCTTGCAAGAGATTGATCTACTGTATCGCCAGCAGTCTGAGAAAGTCGCTGACGAGCAGTGGTCGCTTGCAGATCTCGCACTTTTGGATGAGGCGAACGCGCGGATGAGGGAAGCTCCGCGCACCTACGGCCACATCGTGGTAGATGAGACCCAAGATCTCTCGAAAATGCAGCTTCGAGCTATTCGTCGCCGATCCAGAAACGGTTCGATGACCGTCGTCGGCGACATAGCACAATCAACAGGACCCTATTCAAGGGACTCGTGGGATGACGTCGCCGTTCTCCTTGGACAGGGGACTGCAGCTGCAAAGCCGCCCAGCATTGTGGAACTTGAGCACGGTTACCGCGTTCCCAAACAGGTTTTTGACGTCGCGCTTCCGATCCTGGAGTCGGCCGCGCCCTCAGTTACGCCGCCACGTATTCTCCGCGATGTTGAATATGCGCCGCGCTTTGCGGGCGCATCAACGACTGATCTGTCTCAGGAGGTCGCCAGATCAGTTTTTACTCATAGTGGTAGAGGACGCTTCGTGGGTGTGGTTGCCCCGGTCCAGTTGTGGGAAGGCCTTCGCGCGGCTTTCCGGCATGACGACTTGCAATGGAGTGAATCCTCCCAGGGCGAGCTTTCATCAGCCATCAATCTCGTTACCCCAGAAGACGCCAAGGGACTCGAATTTGACGCTGTGATTGTGGTCGACCCGGCCCTTATTCTCGAAATGCCGCATGGTGAACGTCTTCTATACATCGCTCTCACCCGGACCACGACCCATCTCGACGTTATTTACCCGCACGGTTGCCTTCCACCAATTCTTGCGGGCCACGTCGATTTCGACCCTGCGATGGAAAACTCGGCCGCAGAGCTGCCCGTTCCATCCACTGACACCACTGCTTCTGACTTCAGCACTGACGAAATCGTGAACTCTTCCAGTCCCAGTTCATCTAGTCTCGGTCTGATCGTCGAGGAGGTTGAAGTTACACCTAGCCCGCCTGAGGATGTATCGGCCATGCAGGCCCACGATCGGCAGGAGACTCTCGAACCGAGCAGTATCAATGGCATGCAAAAAGCAATGGCCACGCATCTCGCGAAGTTCTTCATGTCTCAAATATCTGAAAACGTCCCGGCCAAACTAGTGCCAGCGGTCGTCGAAGAGCTGGTCCGAATGAGCAAGGGCCAAGGATCATGACGAGCGGCAGTAGCTTTTGTACCTTCGGCTGGAGCATGAGCGTCGTTGTGTATTGACTTGTTCGCTCACAGCATCCAGCGCCCGATATCCTGCACTGGAGCCTCCGGGGCGAGACCATTCCGGATCGAAATGCAATTAGACAAGATTCCGAGCTATTCGGGGATCAGGGGTTACCGTGCCGCTTAACAAGGCCGAGTTGGATAAGAAGCTAGCAGCTCAGATGCAGGCGTGGCGGGACGACCTCCTGTCCATTGACCGACGGCAAAAGCTTGTCTACTTTCAGCACCCCAAGTCGGGCACCTTTGAAATCGTCGATCCTGGCTGTTTGGAGACTGAAGCTCGCATCAACAAAGGCGGAGTTCTCGTCGATGGAGACGACGATTCAGAGTCCGGTGCTGCACGGACACCTTCAGTGCCGGCCAACGTCGCCGCAAGGAAGCTCACAGCTGCCGGGAAGACGTCTGCCCAAGTCTTATCCACGTGCGGCTTCATCAGCGTTCCGAGCAGGAGTATGCGGATCGCGGGGTTTGGACGCTGTACATCGCCTACGGCATGCTCAACTGGATGGATCCCGCGGATTCGAAGTCGATCTCCAGCCCTTTGCTCTGGGTCCCAGTTCGTCTTACCAGAGACGGGCAAAATTACCGCATAGACCGAACCGAGGGTGAACCGACATTAAATACAGCGCTCGCTCTAAAATTGAGCCGCGACTTCGGCGTAAGACTGCCGGAACTTGATGACGAGGACCTAACTGCTGCAAGTGTTTTCGGTGCCGTGCGAAGCGCTGTTGCCAAAGAACCGAACTGGACAGTTGACGAGAGGGTGGTTCTGTCCATCTTCAGCTTTCACAAAGAGGCCATGTATCGCGACTTGGAAGAGAACGAATCGCGCATTACATCCAGGGGTCTGATACAGCTGCTGGCTGTAGGCCCAGAATCCCCGTCGTCGTCAAAGTTTCCCTTCGATCCGGTACGGGACGAAGACCTTGATGGCACGCTAGCGCCTGAAAAGTTGCATAGTATCCTCGACGCTGATGGAAGCCAACGGAAATGCATCCTAGCGGCCAGGGACGGCCATAGCTTCATTATGGATGGCCCTCCCGGGACGGGTAAGAGCCAAACCATCGCCAACATGATCGCTGAACTCATGGCCGTTGGAAAAACCGTTCTCTTTGTCAGTGAGAAAGCTGCAGCCCTCGATGTAGTGCGTGACCGCCTGGCACAGCGGCAGATGGAACCTTTCCTATTAGAGCTGCACAGTCACAAAGCAACGCGGAAACACGTCGTACAGACACTTCACGCGGAGCTCACCCGTCGGCCCATGGCGCGCTCCACCTTTTCGGACACCGACCGCTCTCAGCTGATCAAGAGCCGTACGCGGCTGTCCGATTACGCGGAAGCGATGAACGAAATCAGACGTCCCTTGGGCCGCAGCCTTCATGAGGTGTTGGGGAGACTGAGCCAGCTCGCCGACCATGACGACCACCCCGCGGGGAGCCCCGACATTCTGTCGTCTTTGACTGCCGACGTTTTAGCGGAGATAAAAATGACAGCTTCGTCGCTTGCTCAAGTCTGGCGCCCTGCGGAAAAAGGAGAGTACTTCCCATGGACAGGACTGGATGGAGCAGGGCTGTCGCAAGATCGCATCAAGGAACTCGAACGGGTCCTTCAAGCCTTATCCGTTCAAGCCGAGCGCGTTTCAAGGACGTCCAACCTCGTTGATTCTCAACTACCATTTTGGACCGTCGATATGGATATTAACGGCGTCCGCTCCCGCAGCGCCGTCGTGAAGCTGCTGACCGACAAACGCAGCATTCCGCACTCCTGGTATGTCTGTGATCTTGCATCGATTCTTAAAACACTGGATAGCGTTGAGGAACGTGAAAAACAGCTGGATGGTCTCGAATCGGAGGTCAACAACCAATCGAATAAACGTTGGGTTGCAGACGACAGGAAGCTAATTAGCCCCCTCAACGCACTCCTTTCGAGTGATCCGAAAGTATACTCAAGTGTGCTTGCGGACTGCTCCTTGAAGCAGATGCAGGAACTGCACGAAACAGTTGAGAAGGTAGCGCGTGCTCTCCATGACCTTGCCGGCCGAGCGGGTGAACTTGGAAAGTTGTTCAATCTCAACCAAAGCTCCTTAACACTCAACAAATGTCGTGCATTAGCTGCCCTGGCGGAACTGAGTCAACAGGGTAGTCTGCCAGAGGCGGACTGGATTAATGCGAGTATTCAGGAATGGAATTCGATGTGGTAATTTTTGATGAGGCTTCGCAGGTTATGTCTGCCGATGCAGTCAACTGCATCTATAGAGGTAAACAACTGATTGTTGCCGGTGATCAAAAGCAATTGCCGCCCACATCTTTTTTCTCGACGGCGGAGGAGGAAGCTGATGACAATGACGAGCTGCCGGATAATTTTGATAGCGTTCTCGATCTCTGCAAGGCACCGGCGCAATGGTTTCACTCCCGCTTCTTTGGCATTATAGGAGCCTTCATGAGGACTTGATTACCTACTCAAATTATCGGATTTATGCTGGCAAGCTTCATACATTTCCCGGAGCGACCCAAGAAGCGAATGACCTTGGTGTTCATCACGAATTTGTGCCTGGCATTTATCGGCGTGGAGCAGGCAGCCGCAACCCGATCGAAGCGGAGCGCGTCGTAGATCGAGTTCTCGAACACCGCCGGCTCAATCCAGATCTTTCACTGGGAGTTGTTACCTTCTCCAACCAACAAGCAGAAGCCGTGTCAGAGGCAATCGAGCGACGGGCGGAACAAGAACCTCTGCTGACTGGCCTGATGGAGGATCATGATCGTCTGCATGGATTCTTTGTCAAGAACCTTGAGTCGGTCCAAGGCGACGAACGCGACATCATCATTTTTAGTGTCGGTTATGGACCCGACGAGGCCGGCAAACTAACGATGAATTTCGGGCCCCTCACCCGCAAGGGAGGTGAGAGGCGGCTGAATGTTGCCGTTACCCGTGCCCGGCGCCGAGTGGAGGTCGTGAGCTCCTTCCGTGCCGGTGACATGACAGATGGAACTTCTGAAGGCAACATGCATCTGAAGAACTATTTGGACTTCGCAGAAAGGGGCAGGGCTGCGTTGTCTTCGGATATGTCAGGGTCAGTCGGAGAGGCCGAGAGTCCTTTTGAGGAAGAAGTCTTGAAGGTCGTACGATCGTGGGGCTTCGACGCCGTTCCTCAGGTCGGAGCGGCCGGTTACAGGATAGATATTGGTGTGCGTCATCCTGGCAAAGCAGGAACCTTCATGTTGGGGATTGAATGTGATGGCGCCGCGTATCACTCGGCCAAGACTGCCCGAGACCGCGACCGACTTCGTGAAGCCGTTCTCCGCGGACTAGGCTGGGACATCCATCGCATTTGGGGTCTCAGCTGGTATAGGGACCGTGCGTCTCACGAGCACCTGCTCAAGGAGGCTCTTGAGGGTGCTTTGCGCGGTACCCGTCTTGTACCTGCAGTAGTAGGCACAACTGCATCGCCAGAATTTTTGGAATACGAAGAAGTCGATCTTTCGGCACCTCCTGCATGGACCGTTCCCTATGCAGCCGCTGCTCGCCCGCCACGGCGCTATCGGTACCAGCCTGGAGATTTGGACGCGTTGAATGATCTCGTCTCCTACGCGTCACATGTGGTGGGAGCAGAAGCGCCACTTCACGTGGATACTTTTCATTCACGCCTGCGAGACCATTGGGAAACGGGCGGTGTTGGCACTCGCGTCCGTGCAAATGTTGAACGCGCTTTGTCGCTCGCCAAGGTCAGCGGTATGAAGATCAAGCTCGACAAGCAGGGATTCATCCGAATCGACGGTGCTCAGTCGGTCAATGTGCGCCGTCCGACTGATGAGAATGACGTACGTAAAGCTGGGACGATCCCACCTGAAGAGTTTGATGAGGCGGTTCGCCTAGTAGTCGCGGACGCCATCGTGATTACTGAGGAAGACCTCTATGTGGCCGTGCGTAACGTCTTCGGATGGGCTCGGCGCGGAAGCGATATCCAGGCAGCCTTGCAAAGGAGCTTGGTACGGGCTGTAAAGAAGGGCTATTGCGTGCGGAGGGCTGATGGTACTTACGAAACAACGCAGGTCTGAGACGTGTTGTCCCTTTACACGCCTCGACGGTTATCGCCATCGGATGTGTGATTGAAGTCGGACCCAACTGTGGTGGGGTCCGGGGACGTTGTTGCTGGAAGTGATGTTGTGGAGGCTCTCTGATCCTCCAAATGAAACTCGACTCGAATACTTCATGAAGCGGATATTTTGCGCGATGGTGAGAGCTCGGCGGATCCGAAGGTCGTCTTCTTGGGCAATGATGACACCTTCTACGGATTGTCCTGGCTCGATCAAAGCTTCCTGGGCGTAACCCATGTAGCGCTGGATTTGTCCCACGACGACATCGCCGGCGCGGGCGCGCTTGAGCTCCACAACCAGGAGGCGCTTTCGATCCTCGCTCACCGCGAGGATGTCCATAGGTCCTGTGTGGGTAGGAATTGCTGGCCCACGAGTTGGCCATCTTCCTCATAGATGTCGTATTCCCGCCCCAATGAGTGCTCTGCCAGTTATGGACCAGGAAGTCCTCAAGTTGCTTTTCCAGATGAAACGCGAGCTGGTCCTCAACTTCGCTCGCGATGGCCTCAACTATGGGCTCCAAGGTTCCATCGGAGAGCTGTGTGAGCTTAGCCAATTCAGCGGCATGGGGCGCCAGTGAAAAACGGTCATGGGTACGCCTGCGGAAGACGCAAGGGCCGGGCTCATTGCGTCGCGTCTGAAGGAGCCTTTCCAATCGACGCGTAGCCGGTGGGGAAGCGGCCGCCCGGGGTGAAACTCGTGGCCTCCAGTGACGACCCCATATTGATACGTCCGGTCCGGCTTCGGAGCAACAACTACGTCACCCTCTAGAATCCCTTCGCTGGCGGCCCATAGGTTGCCCATGGCAAGGCCTGCCGCAATCCTCGTTTAGTGGGGATACATGTCCTGAAACACAGGAACAAGTGCCCCGCGAAAGCTGTCGGCCCCGTCGCCTAGATGTGGACGAATTTCGTATTAAATACGGGAGTATCCGTGGTGGAGTTTCCGCTGGATCTTTCGCGCGAGCCCGAGGCTTTGCTGGCGCGAGTGCGTGAATTAGCACGTCGTGCCTATAGCGAAGTAGCCGCGCAGGCGGCAGTGGGTTACTAGAAGACTTTGGCCGAGTACAACAAAGCTTGCCCAGGTTCGCGTATCTGACGACGAACCGAAGCGAGGAATGCTGGCACAACACAACACAACACAACACAGCGCAGGTAAGTGAGTCTGCCTGATCATCCCACAGGGATGGCCGATTCCCGCTGGAATGCGGGGCCATGAGCTTAAGACATTATCTTGTAAGATTCGTCTCCCTTGATGCGGATGAGTCGCCTCAGAACCTCGATTCTTCGGGAAGATACCTTTTGCATGACTATGCTTGCCCGAAAGACCTGGTTTAGTCGTTCCGGATTTCCAGGGGTGGACGCGAAGGGGCTTTTCTTGTCGAAAAAAACGATCTTGCTGTTCTTGCATGGAGTGGGAAGTGGGGACCCAGAGGACCGCTGGATGGTTGCGCTGACGCAGTCTTTGGCGCGGCTCGGTTACCCCGAGCTGGAGTCGCTGAGCGTCATAGCCCCGAAATACGCACACGCCCTAAAGGGTGCCGACCAGCCGTGCCAATTGCCGGGCCTAACCATAAAGCAGCCTCTCCGGGAGGCAGCCAGGAAGAATCGACGCGACTTCGAGCGTCGTATCGGAGCCCTGGAGTATAGGCTCGGGCGCCACGACAGAGGGAACGGCTACGTTGGCAGTGACATTGTGGTCGATGCCGCAGTTGCGTTGCCGTCGTTTGATCAAGCCCGCAACTACCTGAATAATCCGAAAATTCGGGCGCAGGTCTTGAAACGCATCCTCAGTAAACTTCCGGAGTCGGGGAGGCTCGTGATCGTGGGCCATAGCCTCGGCTCGGTCATCGCCGCCGACATCGTCCGGCGTCTGCCGGTCGGCCTTGAGGTGGCCGGTATGGTCACCATAGGTAGCCCGTTGGCGAGTGGGGTATTCGACGTCGACAAACTTCGCGACACACTAAGTGAGCCGCCGACCAATTTGGCGTGGTGGGTGAACTTTTGGAATGGGGCCGATCCTGTAGCTGCGCGCCGTGGGGTGTCATCAGTCTTCCCTTGGCTGATTGATTATCGTATTCGTACGAAGAAAGTGGGGGGAGCCGCCCACGCGGCCGTCGACTATCTGGCCAATGACGCAGTAGCGGCTGCCATCGGCTATGCCCTATTCGGGTCTAGATCCACAGAAGTCGCGCAGGTAGAAAACGGGCTTGACATTCCACTGGACGCCACTGAGCACTTCGCGCTTCTGGCCCTTCGGTATGCCTATCTGATGAAGACGCGTTTGGAAGGCGAAGAGAAGGATCGCTTTACTGGAGCCCTTCGTCATGTGCAAGCGTCGGTCGTCGAAGACATTAAGAAACGAAACTCCCGCGAAGGGAGAGGGACGCCATCCGAGATTGCGAGGCTGGCGTTCGACTTTTCCGATTTAGGTGCGGAGGTACCCGAGCCGCTTCCGAGCAGTCACGTCCCCAAAGACGAAGCTGCTGTCCTTCTGACAGTGCTGGCAGCAGAGAACGTCATACGTCCGTTCGAGATCTCCTTTTCCAGAAAACTGTGGCAAGAAGCCATGGAAGACCTCGCCGCTGAGATGGGTCTGGGAAGTCAGTATGGTGCCGACGTGTTCATGGCAGCAAAGCTCGCGCAAGAAGCACTCAGCGGTAGTCGCGGAGTTAATTGGATCAAATGGGGTGCCTTGGGTGCGGGCGCGGCCGCAATCGTCGTGGCGACGGGTGGCTTGGCGCTCGCTGCTGGACCGGGCCTTGCCGGAGCCGCAGTAATTACGAGCGCGCTGGCGAGTTTCGGCCCCGGCGGCATGATCGGGGGTCTGCTTACGGCTGGATCACTCGTTACGGCCGGTGGTGGCGGCATTGCGTACGGTCTAGCAAGTCCTGGAACCACGGCGGAAACCCTCGTTGGCGTTGTTGAGCGCCGGCTCGCTGCAGCAATTCTGCGCCAGCGGCAGCATCTCGATCCTGACGAAGGTCTCTGGGCGGTCCTCGTTGAAACCGAAATAGAGGTGCGGCGCGAACACGAGCGGCTTGACGAGTTTTCTGATGCATCCGCCCCTGCGCTCAAGGAGCTGAAACGGAAGATTGACGCCATCGAGCGGGCGTTGAAATACCTCACCGACCACGGCTTGGAGCCCCGTATCGATTCTCCGCAGGAGGACGACTACCCAACAACAGCTTTCTTTAAGAGGGAACCCTGGATTTCTAAACAAGGAGGGTGACTAGCCTCCAACGCGGCACAGACCACCGCTGGCGGTTCGAACCCTTTGGTCTGCGTGGGACGTTAGGCTTTTGGACGGCATCGTAAGGGGAACGATTTTGAAAATGACCACTGCACGTAAGCTCCGCGTTTTGAACATTTCAGCCACAGTCCTGCTGTTGACCGTTGTAACTCTGCAATCCACCCAAGTGATCAGCGGGTTCTGGAGCATGACACTCCTCGTGCTCATCGGAGTCCCGACGACGGTCGCTTGGGTGATCCTTGAGCGGCGCCAGGGCGCCGAGAAGATGAGGGACGCGGCGTAGCTCGTCTTCTTCTCCCGGTGTAAGGATTCTGGCGGCGTGCCCGCGCAAGGTGCTCGACGGGGTCGCGCAGGCGCCCCGTGGGCCCGAGAAGGACCCTGCTGACAACTTCGCGTTCGGCGGCTGGCAGGCGCCGCTTATCGACGAGGTTGTTGGCGAGCCACGGCTGGCCCACGACGGATGGACCGGGAATCTCCGTGACTCCCAGCGAGTGCTTGGGTAGTCCCACTCGTCCACCAGAGGCAGGTCCACGACCCCAAAATCGAGGTTGTCACCGGAAGCCCACAGGACTGATGTTAGGTTCGCTTCGGGTAGGTTCACCTGAGCCGGCTCTGTAGGTAGCTAGTCATCTGCGGGAACTGGCGACTGGTCCGGAGACATCAATCCCTGCGGCAGGGACGTGCGTGTCGAACGCCGACCGCGTCCGCTAGTTGAAGCCCGCCCAGACTGTTTCGAGGTGTTCGGGGAGGTCGGCGCTGAAGGTGATGGCGCCGTCGTCGATTGCTTCAAGCGGCCGGCTTCCTGGAGGTGGATGCTGTGTCCGCCGTCGGTGCCAGAGTGCACGGGATTTGAGGCGAAGCGTGCGGCGGGGTTAGGGCAGCGCCTGGAGGGTGAGGCCGTTGGCGCCTACTCGGGGCTGGGTGCTGCTATCTGAAGGGCCGCACGTCACATATTGACTGTGATCCGCCTCACCGTAACAATAAATGAACGCTATTCATTTCACGTTCAGGCGACCAGAGGCGTCCACCACGCGCCCCTGAGCCACCCCAGCACTTCAGGATCTCGGTGACCCCGTAAATCCCGTTGCCGCTACGAAGTTCTGCAGCGTCGCAGCTTCCCAGCACACACCAGCATGACCACCAAGGATTCCCAATGACCCCCACGTTTGAAACTGATACACCGGCAGGCGAGAAGCCTGTGGGGCCGGCCTCCGCCCAAGCACCTTCCCAAGGTTGGCGCCGAGTCCTCGGCGTTCCATCCCTGGTCCTGCTGGGATTGGTCTACATGGTGCCGCTGACGATCTTCAGCACCTACGGCATCGTCGTTGAACTTACGGGCGGGCGGCTCTCGGCTGCCTACGCCGTGACCCTGGTGGTCATGCTGTTCACGGCCCGCTCGTATGGCCGCATGTCGCAGGCATTCCCATTCGGTGGATCCGCATACACCTATGCAACCCGATCCTTCGGGCCGGGCCTTGGCTTCATGGCCGGTTGGTCGCTCCTGCTGGACTATCTACTGCTGCCGATGATCAACTACCTGCTGATCGGCATCTACATGGAAGCCGCCTTCCCTGCTATCCCGGCCTGGGCGTTCATGATCGTGTCGATTGTGGCTGTGACCGTGCTGAACATCCTCGGCATCACTGCGATTGCCAAGGCTAACTTTGTGGTGGTGGGACTCCAAGCGGTCTTCATCGCGTTGTTCGTCGCCCTGGGGCTTTCTTCAATCACGGGAACCGGCAACGTTGACCTGCTGGCGCCCTTCACCGGGGCCGAAGGTGCCGAAGGCCTTTCGCCCGTCTTTGCTGGCTCAGCCATCCTTTGCCTCTCCTACTTGGGGTTCGACGCCGTCTCGACCTTCGCCGAGGAAACCAAGGATCCAAAGCGGAATCTGCCCCGCGCCATCATGATCACCACAATCCTTGCCGGCATGATTTTCCTGGGGCTTGCGTACATCAGCCACCTGGTTCTCCCCGTCAGCACCTTCAACGACGTGGACTCGGCGGCCATCGAGGTCATTGGCGCGGCGGGCGGCGAGTTGCTCGTGGCCTTCTTCACGGCCGCCTACATTGCCGGCAGTCTCGGGTCCGCGTTGACCTCCCAGGCCTCGGTCTCGCGGATCATTCATTCAATGGGACGCAGCGGAGTGTTCCCAGCTGCGTTGGGGCGGCTGCACTCCCGCTTCAGCACCCCCGTGTTGCCCATTCTGCTGACCTCCACCGTGTCGCTACTGGCGTTCGTGTTGGACCTGCTGACGATTTCCTCGCTGATCAGCTTCGGTGCCCTGGTCGCGTTCTCCGTGGTCAACTTGGCCGTCATCAAGCACTACTACTTCGACCAGAAGGCCCGCGGTGCCCGGGGCGTGATTCACAACCTTGTGCTTCCAGGCGTTGGGTTCGTGCTCACGATCTGGCTGTGGACCAGCCTGAGTGGCTTGTCGTTCACCTTCGGCTTGATTTGGGCAGGCGTGGGATTGGCCTACCTGGCATTCTTGACGCGAGGGTTCCGGAAACCGGCGCCACAGCTGGACCTGAAGGAGGCGTAGGCCTTCTGAGCGGAAGCTCAGAGGATCTTCGCCAGCCGGGTGCATTCCTCCCACAGCCACTCTGGGACCGGAGACGTTAGGCTTCTTGGACGACTTCGTAGGGGGAACGATTCTGAAAATGACTACTGCACGTAAGCTCCGCATTTTGAACATTGCATCCACAGTCCTGTTGATGACCGTCGTGATTTTGCAATCCACTCAAGTGATCAGCATGTTCTGGGGCATGGCGCTCCTGGTACTCATCGGGGTCCCGACGACCGTCGTTTGGGTGATCCTTGAGCGGCGCCAGGGCGCCGAGAAGATGAGGGACGGGGCGTAGCTCGTCTTCTTCTCCCGGTGTCCGGTGTCCGGATTTTGCCAGCGGCGCCCGCGCAAGGTGCTGTCGCCGTCGTCGTAAATCTCCGGTGACCATTGCCTGGCAGCCTCACCTGTGGAACCCTCAACATGATCCTGTCGCCGGGGTGACGACGGGCGGCAGGGAAGGATCCCGACATGGGACTGATTCACATTGACCTGTTCACGACGCTCGACGGCGTCGCGCAGGCGCCCGGCGGGCCCGAAGAGGACCCTGCTGATGACTTCGCGTTCGGCGGCTGGCAGGCGCCGCTTATCGACGAGGTTGTTGGCGAGCAGATCGATTCCGGAATGGTGGGAATGGACGCACTGCTACTGGGGCGGCGGACTTATGACATCTTCGCCTCGTACTGGCCCCACCAAGATGGCAAAATCGCGGAGCTGTTCAACCGACTTCCGAAGTATGTGGCTTCGCGCCAGTCGCTGGAGCTTGAGTGGGAGGGATCAGCTTTGCTCGGCACTGACACGGTGGCGTCCCTGCGGGAGCTACGCGCGAAGCACCAGAACATCCACGTCATCGGCAGCCTCGACTTCGTCCAGACTCTTTTCTCTGAGCGCCTGTTCGACCAACTCAACCTGTGGGTCTATCCGATCCTCCTCGGCCGCGGGAAGAAGGTGTTCGCAGACGGAGTGGTGCCGACGAACCTCAGGCTTATCGAGCCCGTGGTTGCTTCACCGAACGGTGCGGTGATGCAACGCTACGCCTTGGTTGAGGGGACTCCTGCGGTGGGAAACATGGCGGAGATCGATTAGGCAGAGCAAACACGAAAGTAGCGGCAAGGTGCGATTCGTGAGTTGCATCCTCACCGGCCGCGCCTTTCGCCCACCAGAACCGCCTCAACCGCCCCGACATACGAAGCACGTCGTCGCTCCGGGCGCCTCAATAGCCCAGGACTCGGGATGCGGGCGCCCTTCCGCCGATTGCATTGACTACAGGCGGCAACGAAGTTTCGGAGGGAAGTCGCTCCACCTTTAGACCATGGATAGAAATGATCTCCGTGTTCGGCGGCTTGGGTGCAACGCTTCCCGTAACGTGACTCCAGCTCACATCGCCCCTTTGCTCGAGTCATCCCCTCGCGTCGCTGGTACCGCGTAAACCGGCGCTGCGGATCACGCCTGCGTAGGTCGCCCGTCCGCAAGACGAAAGCTGCAACTAGCAACGTCACAATAGATGCTGCTGGCGCTCCGATGGCAACCCAGAGCCCCCAAACACTTCTCGGATGAATGCCCCGATTGTGCCCGCGCCGATCTCGCCAAAGCCTCGCGGCGAAGTAAAGAACAGGTAAACAGCCCCAAACAACCATGCCGCGGAGAGCGCGAAGAGCATGCGAAGGGATTGGCGCGTCCAATAGATACGCCGCAATTCAAATCGAAATGACTGGCCCACTGTCATGACGTGACGTTAGCAGGAGCGTAGTTCACCATGAGCGGCGCGGGGTACAGCCGTGCCGCGTCCACGCCCGCATGGATCGGAGCAGCGATCAGCTCTGCATAGCGCCTGAAGAGGTTCACCATTGCGTCGCGGGAGATGAACGCGTCACGATCGTCGCCATCGTACGGCATACCGGGGAGGTCCAGCGCAAGGTTTGGAGTGTTCATGTAGAAGCTGTCCCAGCGGTCCTGGAAGGCGCCGCCCAGGGAATCGCGTCGCTCCAGGAGCTGATGCTCGACGCCGAATTGAGTGAGCCAGTAGCTCGTCGTGAGGCCGGCTTGGCCTGCGCCGATGATGACCGTATCCAGAGTCGGTCCATGGGGGTGGAGTTTGCGCTTGGGGGCTGTTGTGCCGCGTGCGATCAAAAGACATAGGCTGTCGGAACGTATCTAGGGGGATGATTCGCACATGTCGACTACAAAATTGATTCGGCTTCTCGACATCACAACGTGGGTGGTGATTGCGGTTAGCCTGGTTCTGCTGGTCAGCGGACTATTGGACAACTTCTGGGCGACGGTGTGCCTTATAGCGACCGCTGCTCCGTCAATTGCCAGTTGGGTGATTAAAGACAGGCTCAAGGGCGCGACTACTGGTGACGAGCCGCGGCCGCGGTAGCGAGCTGTCTGCTCGGACTCATCGGCAGCAGCTGAGCGGGACTCCACTGCCTTGTAAACGGCGGGCATTGAAGGCCCGGTTTCGGGCCTGCGGGAAACATCCAATGGATAAATATTTCCCAGCACTAGCTATCTGCTCAGAACTCTGTAGACTTGATGATGTTGTTGTGTTTGGCATTTGGTAGTTCAGGCAGTCCCCACGGTCCCTCTGGATCGTGACCTTCTGAAGTAACGGTGGAGAACACCCCACACCGGAGACCCGAAAGTCGGGAGCATCTCCACCTTCAGTAAGGACTGAAAAAAATGGCTACAGGTACCGTGAAATGGTTCAACTCCGAAAAGGGCTTCGGCTTCATCTCTCCTGAAGATGGCAGCCAGGACGTTTTCGCTCACTACTCTGCGATCAACTCCTCGGGCTACCGCTCCCTCGAAGAGAACCAGAAGGTTTCCTTCGACGTCGAGCAGGGCCCCAAGGGTCCCCAGGCAGTAAACATCCAGGCTATCTAGTCTTCGGATAACAAAGAAGCAGGGCCGGTCATTGACCGGCCCTGCTTTTGTTTGCCCTCAAGCCGGTGATCCCGGCCTCGCAGCACCGACCGATTGCGTCCCACCGGCGGGGTAGCAAGTCCGTGTTAAAACAGCCTGGTGCTCGCCTGCATTATCAGTAGAACATATCTTCTACTCACACAAGCTGAGTTCGAACACATATCCACATAGCGAATTACACCCATGTAACTCTCGCTCGCCCCTCCGTAGCGTGGGAGGTAATCCACCCACAGAGCTGAGGGAGCATCCCATGGATCACCTGATTTTCGAACAGCCCCACCACCTAGACGAGTCCCGCCACCACCTAGATTTGCCCAAATCACCACCTAGATGGACCCAAATCGGCCTGTGCAAGGCCGTTTTGCCACCTAGTCCCATTTTCTCGATCTAGCCTGCGAAGTGAGCCGCATGTCGGGCATCCACAGAAACAGAAGGTTGGGTCGAGTGTTCGATTCTGAGGTTCAGCGAATCCTCGACTTTGTCGCACGCGGAATCGGCGTGAGGGTCGTCGGTGCGCCGGGCAGCGGCAAAACGTCCGTGGTCCGCAGTGTAATGAGCAATCTGGAAAAGACCGGAGTGGCCGTTCACTTCATCACCGGACTGCGCACGCACCGGTCCATCCCCTTCGCGGCCATCAAAGGACTCGGGCTGGACTTGAGGCCCGGCCGCAGCGGCGTCTTCGACATCGCGGACGTGCTGACCAGCCAACTGGCCACCAACGGAAAGCACCTGCTTGTCGTCGACGACCTTCACCTCGTTGACAGCGAATCACTGGCGGTCCTGGAGGCGGTTCGGCGCCGATCCACCTGCCCTATGGTTGCCACGGCGCCCGAGACCTGGGCATTCTCCAAAGGCCAGCTGGCCATCCTCAACAACGGTCGCGAGGCACACTTGCAGCTGGACCCGCTCCACTACGAGCAGGTTCACATGCTGATCGCACAAGTCCTCGGTGCGCCAGCGGACGCAGACACCACAGCCCGGATACTCACTAAGTCCGCCGGTAACCCCCGCCTGATCGTGCGGATTGCCGAGACTGCTTCCCTGAGCAACCTCTTGGTCATGAAGGACAAGCAGTGGGGCATGACCACCAACACCCTCTGGAACGAGCACCTGCGAGGGACACTTGAGTCGCTCCTGGCGGAGCTCAGCGCCGATGAGTTCACAGCGCTGCACACCATGGCAATCCTCGGCACCGCCCGTGTGGACGTCCTGCAAAAGGTCATCGAGCCCGACGCCCTGGAAGGTCTCGAACGCAGGGGATTCCTCTCCGTCATGGACGATCACCACAACGGCTCCGTCGCCGCCATCAGCCCACCCGTCATCGCGGATTACTTCCGCGGCAACAAGAACCTCAGAGACCGGAAACTGCTGCGACGAAAGATCGCCGGCGTTCTGGAGGCCGCGCCGCGCCCAGAGCAGGAGAACCAAACAACAGCAGACTGCCTCGTTCGTGTCCTGGCCACTCTGCGTCTGGAAAAGGGCGACGGCGACGCCGTCACCGCCCGCCACTTCCACGACCACAGTTCCGATCGTGAACGTATCCGTTTCGAGCGATGGGAAGCCAACAAGTCCGCCGCCAACGCTGCCTCCCTGCTTCGGATCTATTGGGGTGCTCCCGTGGATGTCCACCGGGCAGCTCGTGTCTGCAGCGAAACAACAACGTCCGACGCCGACCCCAAGGACGTTCTGTTTGTCACCCTTACCCGCGCCATGCTCGCGGTCCACACCGGGCAAGGCCCAGGTGCCGCCGTCGACATCCTCCAAAAGTTCGCTGACGATAACCCTCACCATGCCGCGGAAGCCGCCCACGCGATCACCTTCCTGAGTGCCTCCCACGGGAGGGTCCCTGTGGACACACCCACAAGCGCGCCCGAAACCAAGCCATCAGGGATGGGCAGCCTGGTCCACGGGCTGCTGGAGCTCTACCGCTTCAGGCCAGTTGCAGCGTACGAAGCCGTCGACGGTCAGAACGATGACGACGCCTTCTCCCACCTCCGTCCTTTCATCCGCGGGTTCGCGCTGTTCGCTGCCGGACGGATCGAGGAGTCCCTCGTCTTTGCCCTGGACTGGCGAACCGAAGCACGCAAGAACCTGGATCAGTTCGGCGTGGTCACCAGCAGCTACATCGCTGCCCACGGGCTGCTGTATCGCGGGCACTTTGAAGAAGCGGAGTACCTCATGAGCAGTGTCTTCGCCATGGGCCGGCCAGGCTTCGTGGTGGACGCTCTTTACGACGCGATGCTGCGCCTGGCGGGACTTCGCCACGCAACCACCGCCACGCCGCCCGCCCTCTCGATTGCCGCGCAGGCGCGGACAGAAGTGCCCGACGTCGGCCCCTTGCCCGGCATTGGAAAGGGTGCCTACGAACTCATTGCCCACGACAGCGCGCAACCTTCGACGTTCGACCGCAAGGCCGCCAAGCTCGTCAGGCGCCAGCTGAAGAGCGGCTACGTGCTGGAAGCCATGATGACCGCACTCCTCTGTACCTGTCTGAACCCGGGACGTCCGGTCCTGGACCTGCTGCAGAAGATCCTGCGGGACAGTGGCGTCACGGTTCACGATCAACTCATCGGCATTGCTACCGCCGTGGTTGAAGGGGACCACCAGCTCCTTGGTCTGCTGCTGAAGCACTACGAACCGGACATCGACACCTACCAGGTGGGGATGCTTCTCCGGGGTGCACTCAAGAGGCACGTCATAGAGGGGGATACTGCAGCCGCCGACGCCATGGCCCAGGCCTCGTCCATGTTCGCGGTCCGGTTCCCGTCAGCCAATGAGCAACTCTCCTTCAACTCGTTCAGGACCACGCCACTGACTGAGCGGGAGATCGAGGTTGCCGTGCTGGCGGGCCATCGCACCAACGTGGAGATTGCCGAACACCTGGGCATCAGTGCCAGGACAGTGGAAAACCACATCTCCAACGCGCTGCGCAAGACAGGCGCAACGTCCCGCAACGGACTCTTCATGCTCGTCGGGAATGCACTTCCGCCGCGAGGAGCCGGGATAAGCTGAAGCCAATTCTCCCAATGCCGGTCTCCGACGCCACGCCCTGAGCCCGGCCCCTCAGCGTGAAGGGTGTCAGTGAACAACTCCCCGGCTTTGGCCCGCCGACTGGGCACGTTCGATGCTTCACTTATCGGCTTGGGTTCCATGATCGGCGCTGGGGTGTTCGCAGCTTTCACCCCGGCGGCTGCTGCCGCGGGGTCCGGACTGCTCATCGGCTTGGTAGTGGCCGCGTTCGTGGCCTTCTGCAATGCCACGTCGTCCGCCCAACTCGCTGCCAGATACCCGACATCCGGCGGTACCTACGTCTACGGAAGGGAACGGCTGGGACCGTGGGCCGGGTTCCTTGCCGGCTGGGGTTTCATCCTCGGCAAGACCGCCAGCGCGGCTGCCATGGCCATGACCTTCGCCGCCTATGCCGCACCGCAAGGGTGGGAACGCCCGGTGGCGATTGCCGCCGTCGTACTTCTGACAGCGGTGAACTATCACGGGGTGACCCGGACAGCTGGGCTGACCCGTGTCTTGGTGATCGTGGTGCTGGCGGCACTGGCCATTGCTGTCACCGCAGTGTGGGGTGGGTCAGGGCCCGACTTTGGCGACTTTGCGGGGGAGGGGCTGCTGGCGGAGGGCTGGTACGGGATCCTGCAATCCGCAGGGCTGCTGTTCTTCGCATTCGCCGGGTATGCGAGGATCGCGACCATGGGCGAGGAAGTCCGTGAGCCCAAGCGCACTATTCCCCGGGCGATCGGCATCGCCCTGGGAATCACGATTCTCATCTACGCCGTTATTGCGGTGACACTGCTCGCGGCACTGGGCCCGGAAGATGTGGCTGCTACGCCCACACCGCTGGCTGACGCAGTGGGCGCAGGAACCTTGGCGTGGGCCTCGCCTGTTGTTCGTATTGGGGCCGCCGTCGCCTCGCTGGGTGCGCTGTTGGCACTGGTTGCCGGACTCGGCCGCACGAGCCTAGCGATGGCCCGTGAACACGACCTCCCGCACTGGCTCTCTGCCGTGCACCCGAAGTACAAGGTGCCCCATAGGGCCGAGGTGACTCTTGCCGTGGTGATCTGCCTGATCATTGCCGTGGCCGATCTTCGCGGGGCCATCGGCTTCTCATCATTCGGCGTGTTGCTCTATTACCTGGTGGCGAACGTCGCCGCCTACACCCAGCCAGGCGAGGATCGTCGCTACCCGAAGTTCCTACAGGTGGCCGGCGCGGTTGCCTGCGTTGTTCTTGTCGCGACGCTGCCGCCGTTGTCCGCCGGGCTGGGTGTGCTGATGTTCGTGGTGGGTATCGCTTACAGGGTGATCCGTCTGCGGGTAAACCGCTAAGCGGCTGAGCGGGCGGGAACCGGCAAGAATCGGCGGATCGCAACAGCCGAGACTACAGCGATAACGCCAGTGAACAGCCACGGCGAGGCGGCCGCCGTCGACGTCTGGTCAGCAAACTCGTATAACGGCGCCATGGCCGTGTTGCCGATCAGCACCATGGCACCCCCGCAACTGGCGAGGAGTCCGTAGTAGGCGCCGGTGGGTCGGCCGCCGGCGAAGTCCAGGACGAGCCGCATCGCCGTGGGAGTCGCGCACATGTTCCCCAGGCATAGGCCGGTGACGAGTGCCAGTGCCGGCAAAACCGGCAGCGAGGCGATGGGTGGCTGAGTAGCAAGGATTGCGACGGCGGTGAATCCTGCGGCTTTCAGACTGAGGCCCAAAGTGAGGGCGTTGCGCTCGCCGAATCGGCGCATGAGCTTGGCGACGGGCCACTGCAGTGTGACCGTCAACAACGAGGCGTACGCGAAAACCAAGCCGAGCGTGCCGGCGTCCAGACCGCTGCGTCGGAGCTCCACCGGGAGGCCGAAGTACAACTGATTGTGCGCCAGCAGGCTGACACTGAAGAAGCAGGCGAACGCCACGAAGCGCTTGTCGCGCAGGCAGGCCAGGAGCTGGTGTTTGGGGACTGCTGCGTCTGTTGGCTGGCCGCTGTGGTCGGCGCGTGGCAGGAAGCGCCAGAAGACGAAAGCCATGACCGCGAAGATGGCGGAGGCGACGTAGAGGGAGACTTCGAAGCCGAAGCCCAGGAGCAGGCTGCCAAGCAGTGGGCCCGCCACGGCGCCGAATTCGCCGACGATGACCAGCGAAGCGAAGAGGGTTGGCCGGTGTTTCCCGGACGGTTCGCGTCGTTCCTCGGCTGCGGCGACCAGGCTTTCGAGTGCCGGCGAGAACAACGCGCCACCGACGCCGGTGACGATCGCACCCGCGAGGAAGAGACTGAAATTGTCGGCCGCCGCCAACAGCAAATAGCCACTGACCCGGACGATGCACCCGGCGACCATGGTGTATCGGGCGCCCCAGCGATCGGAGATGGCGCCGCCCACCAGGAACATCCCTTGCTGCGCGAAGGTCCGTGCTCCCAGCACGATGCCGATGGCCACCGCGCTCATGGCGAAGTCGTTGGCCATGGTGAGGGCAAGGAACGGCACCACAGAGTAGAACCCGATGTTGAAAATCAGCTGGCTGGAGAGCAGGACCTTCGGGTTGGGCCTGGCTGGCCGTCCCCCGGTCTGGAGGGGTGTCTGGGTGGAGCTGGTGGCGGGTTTCATGAACGGCTTTCCTTGGCAGCAGGCACGTTCGAGATTATCAATAATCGTTCTCGTTTACTCCTGTGACGACTCACGGCGTCTCTGGCTTGGGCACGACTCCACCTGGGGGTAGACGGGTGGAGCCGTGCCGTAGTGCCTCCAACGCCAAAGCGGGTGGGGCTCCCGCCGGACACCGGGACTCCCGCTTCGGAGGCACATAAGGAGACTATGGCCGGGTTCGTGGCTCTAGGTGGCAAATCTGGGCAACTAGGTGCCGTATTCGGAGGAACTAGGTGTTGGTGCGGATGAAATAGGTGGTGACGGTGAGGGTCTAGGTGGTGGCTGCGCGACCCCTTGGCTCAGCTGCCCGACTCGTCCGCGTCGCCCGGTTCACCACGAAGGTGATCCCCGCCTGCACCGCGAGGCGAAGGGTGACGGTGAGGCTGACGACGATGAGGGAGATGGCGAACCCTCGTGCCATGGCGGGCGCCCAGATGCTCAGCAGCACATTCCACGGCACTGAATCCGTGCTGGCCAACCAAAAGGCCGCAACACCCATGGCACAGAGCGCCAGCGTCAGAGGTCCCGCGATGAAAGTAGTGGCAGGACCAGTAGCGGGACTTACCAGGCAGAGCACGGCTGACACTGACGCCCAGCAGAGCACCGTGGTGCTTACCCACAGGGAGTCGGCTTGGGAAGCGGCTTCCGCGGTCCTGATGGGACTGATCAGCAAGAGTTGCGACACGAGGAAAATGCTCCCTGCGAGGCCTGCCACCAAGCCCAGGATCAAGGGCAACCAGAACGAACTGCCGGGAGCCTTAAGGTGAGGACGACGCTGGGAGTCAAGGCCGCCGTCGTCGTTGTTAAAGTACATCCAGCCCCTGGCTTCACGTCCACGGAAGAACTGTCCATAGAAGGCCGCGATGATGGCTGTGATGCCCAGCACCAGGGCAACGCCGATTCCCGGCCACTCGTCATAGCCGTACTGGATCCACAATGCGGCGCCCAACCATCCGAAGTTTGTGAGGGCAAGATCCAAGCTGTCGGCCATCCAGGTGGTGACCACAAAAGTAGCGGTGCTGAGCAGCGCAACAGGCAGCCAGAAATGCCAGGGACGCCTGGCCAAGAGCGCCAGGGGGAGGCCGATACTGGCGAAGGCCGCGCTAATGAAGACCGTTCCGAGCCCGGCAATGATGGGTGCGATCAACGTGAGCGGATCCACCTGTGCGGAAACGTCCTGGCCTATCCCCGCGAACGACAGGACCTGCCCCAGCGCCAGGCCCACTGCAACACCGACGGCGACCCTGAAGACGCCCGGCAACCCCTGCGCCCCCAGTGGATCCCGTGGATTCCGCAGTGGATGAACGGATTCCACCGGATGAGCATCCGCTAACGCAGCAGCGAACCGTGACCGCCAAAGATCAAGGCCGACGGTAAAACCCAGGAGCGATCCCGTCACCACCGCTGAAGCCCAGATACCACCCAGTACGACCCCGGATCCCGTCAGCAGGGCGGTGGCGGTTCCCACCACCAAGGGACCAAGAATCCCGGCAAGGGCACCGGCGCTGAGCGAGCGGAGGAAGTCGCTGGTGGCGGCTTTACTCGGGGCGTTGAGGACAGCGAACCTCGCTTCGCGTGTCGGGTGGCGCATGCGCAGGCGCCGTATCCACGCGGCGGGAGTGCCGGGTCTGAGAAGTCCCAAGCTGGCACTGACCTTGTCGTATGACCCCTGCCCGGCCCGCAGGTCGGCGTCATGCTCGCGTGAGCGGAGCAAGGCAGCTGTCACAATTTCCACCACTACAGCCAGCAGGGCCGCACGCCAGAGGTAGTAGGGAAGCAGCGACGGCCCTTCCCAAATGGCGCCGGCGACGGGAACGAGAAGCACCACCAGAGTCACGTACCACGAGGTCCGCGCCAGCCAGGCCAGTTCTACGTCCCTGTGACGGATATGCGCGAACTCATGGAGAACGACGCCGTCGGCCGGTCCGGGCCGTACAAGCAGACCGACAATCTTTGGCGGCAGGGCAACCGCAGCTGAGCCGGGCCTGCCGAAGGAGAAAGCATCTCCCATTCGTGCCGGCCCGAGGTAGAGCCTGGGTACGCGACGCAGGCCGGCCTCGGACGCCAATTGGCCGAAACGATCCACCACCGCGCTGTGCTTTGGCGCGGGCACCTGCAGGGCACGCCGCCGTCGAATCATTAATGGGACAACAAACATCACGGCCACTGCGAACACTGCCATAACCCCCGCCCCGCCCAAGGACCACAGACCCCGCCTGATCTCCAGCGGCGCCGTGCATTGCCGTTGCTGGGCGAAATCCAGAGCCAAACACTTGCCCATCTCCTGGACCCATTCCCGTCCAAGGACCACGTTGTGCATCCATGAGCCCACAAACAAGCCGACCGCCAGAAGTGCAGCAATGAAGAGAAGGTACAGGCCAGTGGTGGGTGCGGGGAGGGCGAGTACATTGACCCGACGACGATCAACTGCTGGCGCCAACGGCTTCTGGTCCATGCTGACCGCCTTCTAAGGGTTGGAACTCGACCTGCTGAGGACCCCGAGGATTGCGTTTCCCAGCAGATCTGCCTTGGTTTCGTCGAGGCCTAGACGCTTGGACTGCTCTGTGGCGGCGGCGAAGACGCGGTCGCGCTGCTCCACAGTGAGTTCGATCGCTGCGTTGGTGGAATCCTGCGGGGGGCCCAGCCGCAACACCCTGCGAACGGCTCCCGTCACTGCTGGTTTGGCGGCGTCCTTCACCGCGTCCTTGGCCACGTCGCGGAGCAAGTCACCGAGGAAACCGATGATGAACTGGGCCACGGCGAGGGCAAAAGGCGCCAGCAAGGCCAGCTCCAGGCCGAAACCGACGGCCTCATCATTTTTGGCCGGGTTCAGAGTGGATTCGGGATCCGAGTAATACTCGTCGGCGACTTCGTCGAAGGTGAGCAATTCATCCGGGGCGGCCCGCTCGATCATCAGCCGGGCCAGTTCAGTGCTCACATCACGTGTCTCGCCCAGTGGGATGTCCGTGCCAAGCTCTCCCATGGTGCCCCCTTGGTGAGAATCGAACAGACTCGGAGGTCTGCCGTGGGAGACATTGTCCGCCTGACGGTGGGGGACCACAAGACCATTGGCCCGGGCCGTCGAGCTTCGCTTTTCGATCCGCGGTACGGAGCCGCTGATCTGGCGTCAACTGGCCCGGCGACTAGCAACCGAGCTCCAGGATGTTGCCGCGCCAGGTGGCAAGAGTGGCGCGGTCACTTTCGGGTAGGTCCGCGGCTTCGATGAAGCCGTGCAGGTCGAACCCGGCCAAAGCCGTCCGGAAGGCTCCTTCGGTGGTGGTCCCGTGGCGCTCGCAGAGTTCGTTGAGTAGGGATTCGGCGTTGTTTCTGTTGCTGCTGGCAGCGCGGACGTCGCCCAGCCTGACAGTTTCGAGGTAGTCATCAACGATTTCCTCGGTACTGGCGTTCGCAGCCGACAGCAGAATCATGGCAACAATTCCGGTCCTGTCCCTGCCACCCATGCAATGAAAGAGGACGCCGCCCGGCGGCGCGTTGAGTACGGCTGAGATAGCCGCCCCGGCTCGTTCGGGCATTTCATTGAGGTGCGGCAGGAAATACAGTGCGGTGCCCACCAAGCCGTTGTCCCAGTAGCCCGCCCAGAACTCGGTGTTCTCAAGACCGTCGAGGTCCACGTTGATCGTGGTGAGCCAGGTTGGGCGTTTCCGGGTGTCTCGTTCACGTTCCTGCGGTTGGCGAAGATCCACGACGGTTCGTATCCCTGCGTCATGGATTTGCTTCCACCCGTCGGGGTTTATCCGGTCCACGTTGTCGCTCCGGAAAAACACCCCGTGCGGCGTCAGGGTTCCGTCAGCACGTTCCAAACCGCCGAGATCACGGGCGTTGACGAGACCCTCAACCCTGAGGGCGCGGTCCTTCCTGCCAGACTCTTCCATGCCCCAAGTAAAGCAAAGGGGGCTTACGCCCGCGCGTGCTTCTTCCCGCCGACACGCGTCGCAGCGGCACCCTCGCCCCGCTCCTCAGCCACCACCGACGCCCCCGTCCCCAACCCGCGGACCGTCCACCCGGCACTCCGCCAGGCCTCAGCGTCCAGGACGTTGCGAGCGTCCAGCACCATCCGGCGTCGTACGAGCGACCCCACAACGGAAGGCGACAGCGAAACGTATTCGTCCCATTCGGTGAGCAGCAGCACCAGTTCGGCGCCTTCGAGGGCGCGTTTGGTGTCGGCTTCGAAGCGGATTTGCGGGTAGCGGATCCAGGCGTTGTTGATGGCTTTGGGGTCGGTGACGGTGACGTGAGCGCCCGCGGCAGCGAGTTGTTGGGCGACGTCCAGGGCGGGGGAGTCGCGGATGTCGTCGGTGTCGGGCTTGAACGCTGCGCCCAGGATGGTCACCGTGCGGCCGGACAGGAAGCCGCGGCACATCTCGCGGGCAACCTCCACAGCGCGGGAACGCTGGTCCAGGTTCACCGAATCAACCAGGGCCATCCACTCGTCCACGGACGGGACGGACAGCTCGCGGGCCTGCGCACGGAACGACCGGATGTCCTTGGGCAGGCAGCCGCCACCGAACCCGAGCCCGGCGTGCAGGTATCGATTGCCGATGCGTGGGTCCAGGCCCATCGCCTCGCTGAGCTCGCTCACGTCAGCGCCCGACGCGTCGCACAGCTCTGCCATCGCGTTGATGAAGCTGACCTTGGTGGCCAGGAACGCGTTCGACGCCGACTTGATGAGTTCCGCGGTCGCGAAATTGCAGACGAGCCGCGGGATGCCGGCGCTGATGAGCGGCTCGTACACGGCATCCAGCACCGCGGTGACCGGGGCGCCGGCAGCGGCGCCCTTGCCGCCCGGGACGCCGTAAACCAGACGATCGGGAACCAACGAATCCTTGACCGCCGTGCCCTGGCGCAGGAACTCTGGGTTCCAGCCGAGCAGTACGTCGGAGCGTCGGGCCAGGACCGCGCGGAGCGTTTCCACCGTGCCTACCGGCACCGTCGATTTACCCACGACGGCGGCACCCTTGGCCAGGTGCGGCAGGAGGCTCTTCGTAGCGCCCATGAGGTAGGAGAGGTCGGCCGTGTCAGAGGTCTTGGACTGCGGGGTACCCACGCAGAGGAAGTGCACCTGGGCATCGCCAGCGGCGGAGAAATCGGTGGTGAACACGAGGCGGCCGGTGGTGCGGCCGTCCTGGAGGAGCTCGTCCAAACCCGGTTCATGGAACGGCGCCACAGCTTTGTTGAGCTGTTCAACCTTGGAGGAATCGACGTCGATGCCCACCACACTGTGGCCCATCGAAGCGAGCGTTGCTGCATGGACCGCGCCGAGGTAGCCGCAGCCGATCACGGAAATCTTCATGAAGAGGGTCCTTTGCTTGAGGTAAGTTCTGTGGGCCCGTTTTCGCGGGAGAAGGAGGCGATGACTTCGGTGTAGTGCCGGACCAGGTCGGCGCTGAGCACAGGCCACGTCCGCCCCTGGACCGAGGCGGTTGCTGCCGTTGCGAACGCGCGGCGCTTGGCGTCGTCGCCCATCAAGTCCTGGACGTAGTCCCTGAGTTGGCTGAGGTTTCCGGGCTCGTACAGCCAGCCGGTTCGGGAGTTTTCGACGAGGTCCAAGGGACCGCCGCGTCCAGTAGCCACGACAGGAACGCCCGATGCCATAGCTTCCTGGATGGTCTGGCAGAAGGTTTCAAACTCGCCGGGATGGACGAAGAGGTCAAAGCCCGCGACCGCCTCAGCCAGTGCATCCCCGCCGAGGAAACCCGTAAATACAGCGTCCGGCAGCGCAGCTTCAAGGGCCGCACGCTGCGGGCCGTCACCCACAATCACCAGCTTCGTGTTGGGCAGATCAGCCAGCACGGCAAGATCCTCCACCTGCTTTTCCACAGCGAGTCGGCCGACGTAGCCGAGGATCCGGTGACCGTCGGGCGCTACTGAGCTGCGCCACGCCGTCGAACGTTTGGCGGGGTTGAAGCGCGCGGTATCCACACCGCGACGCCACATGTCCACGCGCAGGATGCCGCGTCCGCGCAACTGGTTCAGCGCGAACGTGGAGGGCACAAGGGTTCGTGTGGCCAGGAGGTGGATGTTGTCCACGCGGTTCCAGGCCCAGTTCTCCAGGAACGGCACGCCATAGCGGGCGGCGTAGCTGGGAACCTCGGTTTGGTAGATCGCCACAGTCGGGATGCCGAGTTGGTGGGCGGCCTGCACGGCGCGCCAGCCGAGGACGAACGGGGAGGCGAGATGAACAACATCGGGGGAGAAATCGGCAAGGATTCGCTTGACCCGATTCACACCACCCAACGCAACCCGCACATTCGTGTAACCGGCCAGCGGCACCGAAGGAAGCCGGTGCACATACGCACCCTTCTCGACGCTCGAAACATCAGTGTCCGACGTCGACGGCGCGATCACCATCACCTCATCCCCGCGCTCCTGCAGATGCTCCAGCACCCGCAGGATGGAGTGGGTTACCCCATTCATCAATGGCAGGAATGATTCGGCGACGATTGCGATCCTCACGCTTTCAACGGTCGTCTGGGCGGTTGGCGGGGCGGGTTAGAACGGGTGGCCTGTGGAGGAAGAGTTGGTTAACAGGTGGTTCTCTGTTTTGTCCGAGCGCCCGCGTAGACTTCCGGTATCCGACGTGCTGGGCGTCGAAAGTTCTGGGGGTCTTGCCATGGTTGCTGCTGGGGATAATTCGCGCGCGCTTGGGGGAGTAAACGTACGACGACGGCGCCGGGCAGCGGCGGGTATGGTCGCCGTCGGGTTGGGGCTGGCTCTGTTGTCCGGGCCTTTGAGCCTGAATGCTACGCCGGCTGTTGCTGATGCCGTGACTGATTTTGTTCCGGTCGGCGAACGCCCGGGGAATATCGCCGTCAACCCCGTGACGAACAAGGCCTACGTGGCTTCCTTCGAAGGCGTTTCCGTCATCAATGGCGCCGTCGCCAGCGGCACCGTAAACACCGGTGACATGCCGTGGGACGTCGACGTCAACACCGTCACCAACACGGTCTATGCAAGCCTGATCGGCGGAACAGTAGCAGTGGTGGACGGGGCCACGGAGCTCGTCAAAGCCTCAGTTACAGTGGGCGACCAGCCCTACACCGTGTCCGTTAACGAGACCACCAACAAGATCTATGTAGGCGTCAAAGGTGGCGTCACCATCGTTGACGGTGCCACCCTGGCCACCACCTTCGTGCCGCTCTCCGGAGGAGCGCAGGACATCGTGGTGAACCCCGTGACGGGGAAGGCCTACGTCATTTCCAACGGAACCATCAAGGTCATTGGAGCCGGCGGCTTCGTGACGGGAACCATCGCCCCGAGCGGGAGCCCCATCCTCAGCGTGGCCGTGAACACTGTGACCAATAAGGTTTACGCGTCGACTGTTGCGAATCCGGGTTCCAAACTCCTGGTCATCGACGGAGCCAGCGACACTATCGACGCAACTCTCGCATCGTCCAGCCAACTCGGCCTCGTTGCTGCTAACACCGCCACCAACCGGATTTATGTTGCAGTGGACGGGCCGTCAACTGCTGGCGGTGTGAAGGTCTTCAACGGCTCAACCAACGCCGAGATCGCCACCATCGGGACGACTACCCGCGTCAACGAGCTAGTGGTCAACCCCACCAACAACAAGATCTACGCTGCCACTTACGGCGGCGGCACTACCGTCATCAACGGGCAAAACAACACCAATTACACCGTGTACACAGGCAACGAGCCCGTAGCCGCAGGCGTCAACACCGCCACGGACAAGGTCTACGTGGTCAGTTACTTGCGGGCATCCGTGGGCATCATCGACGCAAACGTTGAGCCGCCGGTCAAGAACGACTTCAACGGTGACGGCTTTGCTGATGTCCTGGCCCGGGAAGCTTCGGGCGTGCTGTGGCTCTACCCCGGCGACGGCTCCGGTGGCTGGCTGCCTCGTGTCCAGGTGGGCCAAGGCTGGAACGTCATGAATGCCCTGATTGCTCCTGGCGACTTCAACGGTGATGGCTACGCTGACGTCCTGGCACGTGACACCGGCGGGCTGCTCTGGCTCTACCGGGGCAACGGTGCGGGTGGATGGCTTGCCCGTGTTCAGGTCGGCATGGGGTGGTCCGGAATGACGGCCATTGAATCTGTAGGGGACTTCAACGGCGACTCCCATGTGGACATCGCAGCTCGAACGGCCTCGGGCGTGTTGATGGTGTACCGGGGGAACGGCGCCGGCGGCTGGCTGTCTGCCATCCAAGTAGGCACGGGTTGGAACGGCATGTCCGAGATCACCGGCGTCGGCGACTTTAACACCGACGGCGTCTCCGACCTCGTTGCCCGCGACAGCTCCGGCGCTCTCTGGCTCTACCCGCCGAATGGATACGGCAGCTGGCAGCAGCAGCGCGTCATCGGGCAGGGCTGGAACGTCATGAACTCCCTGGTTGGCCCGGGTGACTTCAACGGCGACGGAAATGCCGACATCCTGGCCCGGAACGCCGCCGGCGAGCTGTGGCTGTACGCCGGCAGTGGGGGCGCGGCATGGCCCACGGCTTCCCGCGTTGGCACGGGGTGGGGCGGGATGACGGCGATTCTGTAGTTCACATCACAGGCTGTAGACTCCGCTCATCGACGCGGCAGTCGCGTCTCATTTTCTTGGGGGTCCCCTTGGGTTCTGTCGCGTCCGGTTCTGCTGTGTCCGGGTTGAAGAAGTTGGGTCGAAAGCGTGCGACGGCGGCTCTTGCCGTTGTGGGTGCGCTGGCCGTTTCGTTGTTGGTCGGGTCGCCTGCGAAGGCTGACTCGACGTCGTTTGATATCGCCGTGGGTACAGCGCCAAATGACATTGCTGTGGCCGGCAACGGGGATGTCTATGTGGCTACCAGCAGTGGGGTCTCTGTCATTGATGCCGATACTCGAAAGGTGACCACAGTCGACGTCGGGGGCGTCGCCCAAGGTGTAGCGACCCTCGGAAGCAGCACCGCCTATGTCAGCGTTGCCGGCAAAGCCGGTGCCGATGGATCGATAGCCATCGTTGAGGGGGCGACGCTTGCCGGCAAAGTCAAAACCGGGCCTGATCCCCGCCTCGTGGCGGTCAACCAAGTCACATGGAAGGTCTATGCCGCGTATGGAAACGGCATTACTGTCATCGACCCATGGACTGGACATTCAACTGTGGACATTCCGTACTACACCGCGACTCCGCGGAGCGTTGTAGTTGATTCCTCAAAGAATAGGGTCTTTGTAACTACCGACGGTGTCCACACCATTATCGATGGACAGACGAATGAGAAGACCGTCTACGTTTCTGGTGCGGGAAATGTTGTCAATCACGCCATCAACACTCGAACCAACGCTGTGTATCAAACTCTCGTGGGGACCTCGTACAGCGAAGTCGGGCGCGTTGATGAGTCCAACCACGCAGTCAACACGTTTCGCGGAAGTGAAAAATTCGGGAAGCTCGCAATCGACTACTGGACGGACACCCTCTATGTAGAAGCGTTGGGTGCGGCGGGCAACTCTTCGATTCTTCTCATCAACCCTGCATCAGCTACCAAGATCGCCCAAGTCAGCTTGCCAAGCCGGCCCACCGCATTGGCAGTGGATTCCACGCGCCACCGAACATACGCAACGTTGGGCGGCGGAGGTGTATCCGTCATCGACTCCTCCAACACCTCCACTGTGGTTCGAACTGGAGCTCAACCGGTAGCCGTGGCCGTCCACGAGTACACAGGTACGGCGTACGTGGCTAACAAGGGAAGTTCTTCAGTAACCGTCCTTGATCCCGCCGATCCTTTGCCGGTGAAGAACGACTTCAACGGCGACCGGGCCGCTGACGTGCTGGCCCGTGATGGTTCCGGCGTGCTGTGGCTCTATCCAGGTGACGGTGCAGCCGGATGGCTCGACCGGCGGCAGGTCGGTCAGGGCTGGAACGTCATGACGGCCATCGTGGCTCCGGGCGACTTCAACGGCGACGGGCACTCCGACATACTTGCCCGGGATACGTCTGGCGTTTTGTGGTTGTACGGGGGAAACAGTTCCGGCGGGTGGATGCCGCGCGTGCAAGTTGGTGCCGGTTGGAACGCTATGTCGGCGATCACCGGAGTTGGCGATTTCGGCGGGGATGGTCATCTTGACGTTGCTGCCCGCGACTCCGGCGGCACCCTGTGGCTCTACCCCGGAAATGGAAAGGGTGGCTGGATGCCTCGGGTGCAGATTGGCTCTGGGTGGTCATCAATGCCCGACATCGTGGGCGTCGGTGACTTCAACACCGACGGGGCTTCGGACGTTATGGCACGGGATTCAGCTGGTCGTCTCTGGCTCTACCCCGGCAACGGTGCAGGCGGCTGGTTGCCTCAGGTCCAATATGGTCAGGGTTGGAACGGCATGACGGCACTTTTCGCGACAGGTGACTTCAGCGGTGATCGAAAAGCCGACATCATGGCGCGGGATTCGTCCGGCGCATTGTGGCTCTTCTCCGGCAGTGGCGGTGCCAAATGGCCCATTGGGAGTGTCATTGGCCAGGGCTGGAACGGCATGACTGCGATTCTTTGAGGTAAGAGGAAAACCCCCGGCCGCGATTCACGCTGCCGGGGGTCTGCCGTTCCATAATCTACTTCGTGGCTACAAAGACTTTGTCGCCGAACATTCCCGCCCGAACTGCCAGCACGCCTTGTCCAGCGGTCGCAGTGGGGACCTCAAAAGCCTTGTTTCCTGTCGCGGTAGCGCCCTTGTACAGCGTGCTCATGTTGTCGATTGATTCGGGGGCAACTGTAAAGGATTTGGTGCCGTCGACAGTATTTCCGTCGGAAGTGACATAGTCGACTGAAACGAAGACCGGCATTTGACCGTTGGCATCTTCACCTGTGTAGGTCGCCGAGTAATTGACCAGGATGTACTCCGAGCCGGCAACCGGTGCTTTGTTGAATTGATTGGCGGCCACTACTGCGTCCGTTGCGGCCAGCGTGACCGAGTTAATGACAACGCGCCAATCCTTTGACTCGATGACCGAGCCGATGGGATATGGGTTTTCTCGAGTTCCGGCATTCGCAGCTGTGTCGGTTTTGGCTCCGCTGTCAGTGGCTCCATCCTTGGAAGGCTCTACAACTGTCGTATCGCCGCTGCCAAAGGAGTTGTCAAATGAGGTCGCCACAACGGCAGTAAAGACGACCACTCCAACAACCGTGCCGACTACGGACGTGATCAGAGCTGTGACTCCCATCCATTTGGCTTTGTCCTTCAGGAAAAGGGAGACGATAGCCAAGATGAATGCGATGGGCAGCAAGACCCAGCCGACTATCAGGGCGCCTGGAACGCAAGCAAAAATAAACCCGAGCACGGCTGTTATGAGCGCAATAAGGCCGACCACGTTTAGCTGTTTCTTCGTATTCGTCGGCGGTGCGGGGAGGTTGTATGGCGGGGCACCTGTGCCTTGCGCATACTGAGGTTGTTGGGGATGAGGGTAAGGCTGCTGTGAGCCGTCCCCCGGAAGCTCTGGAGTTGTCATGGCATCACTATTGCAGAGCCAAACACTTTAGGCACGATTCCATAAATTGCGTTTCAATAACTTAGTGCTACGAGTCCTTTTCCTTATGTGATGCCCGGCTTCCATTTATACTGCAAAAGGATTGTGTTCTCGTTTCTCGAAGCTTGAGTCTCACGGTCGCCTGATTCAGGGACGTTAGGCATCGTCACCCCGCGCCCGCTTCAGATCCTTCCGCAACCCACGGTTATCGGCCCGTAACTCCCGGTTGTCGTCAACCAGCCCGCGGTTGTCCTCCGTCAGCCCCCGATTCTCCGCCTCCAGTTCAAGCACCAGCTTCACTCCGGCCAGGTTCAAGCCTTCATCCAGCAACACGCCGATCCTTCGAAGGGTCGCAAGGTTGCTCTCGCTGTAGCGCCGGGTGCCGCCGTCGGTTCTTTCCGGAGTGAGTAGCCCTTTGCGCTCGTACTGCCTGATGTTCTGCTGCCCCGTGCCGACCAGTTCCGCCGCCACCGAGATTGCATAGATTCCGCGGGCGTCCCGGCCACCATCAGAGGTGCCGTCCGCCCCGGAAGCAGCCAAGCCGCCGTCGTACTCTTCAGCGGCAGTCGTGCCATCCGAAGCTGCCATCAAAGACCTCCAAAATTCTTCCGAACAAGTACTTGCATCTACTCTGTCACCGGTGTTATAAAAAATCTATACCAGCTGATATAGATCAAGAAGCTGGTACGAACAACAGAATCAGCATCAAGATCAAAGGAGTGAGAACCAAATGCTGATGCGCACTGACCCGTTCCGCGAATTCGACAGGCTCGCCCAACAGGTTTTTGGCACAACAGCACGCCCGGCCGGAATGCCGATGGATGCATGGCAGGAGGACGGACAATTTGTTGTTGCCTTCGACTTGCCAGGGGTCGATCCGGAGACCGTGGATCTGGATGTTGAACGGAATGTCCTCACGGTCAAGGCCGAACGCAAGTCGCCCGCGGGTGAGAACACCGAGATGATCGCCGCCGAACGCCCCCAAGGTGTCTTCAGCCGCCAGCTCATCCTCGGCGACACCCTGGATACCGACGGCATCCAGGCCAACTATGACGCCGGTGTCCTGACACTCCGGATCCCCGTCGCCGAGAAGGCCAAGCCGCGGCGCATCGAGATCACCTCCAGCGGGCAGAGGCAGGAGATCAACGCCTGATCCCGTCCGTCCGCTGGAAGGCTCACCCGGGGTGGTTGACCAGCGGACGCCGGACCGGGAACGACAGAAGCGGCCGCATCGGAATAGTTGGGCGCAGGCTTCGCGCCACGTCACAGCGTTTATCAGCGCACAAGAAAGCGGCCCCCGACGTCGACTCCCGAGTGATGGCCCCCGGTTCAGCCGGGGGCCATCTCCAAATCCGCAGCAGAAACCGGAACCAGCAGTGAGTACCCAACCTGACCACTACGCCACACTTCACGTATCGCCGGACGCGACGACCCGTGAGATCACGCGCGCCTACCGCACGCTGCTTCGGACCCACCACCCTGACACACGCCAAAAGGTCGACGACGGCGACACCACCTCTGCGGCCGACCTCCAGGAACTGCACACCATCATGCAGGCGTACGTCGTTTTGTCGGACCCAGGGAAGCGGGCGGCTTACGATCGTGCGCGGTCCGGCATACCCGGCCGGGCTGCCGGAACGCCGGTGAAGGTAAGGGTTCACCGGCACCAACCGGCAGCGTCTGCCGCGTCTGCCGAGGGGGACCGGGAGCAGCCGCCGTTGTCGTTTGGTCCAACCCGTTGGGAACCTTCGTTTCGAATCCACAGAACACCAAGGAGCCACTCATGAGTGCCTGGCGTCCCTACGACGGCCACATCATTCCCGCGTTCTACGAACGGTTCGAGAAACGCTGGGGGAGGGGAACGGCGCCATTCCTGGACCCTGAGGTCCACGAACAGCCGATGCCCCGTGCCCAGTGGATCAACCCGGACACCGGCGCTGCGGTTGCCGTGGTGCCCATCTGGACCGACGACCCCGAGCATCGGTCATTCGGCGTGTTCTACCTCCCACCAGCCGGAGACATCTGGATGCTCCGCCCTGGTCCCACCACGTTCGTGGAACCACATACAGGGGCCAGCGGTGAGCACGTAACACTCAGGAACGACGCTTTCAAGAAGGCCGTCAACCACGCCAAGGAGTTCATCTACGGGCCCCAGCTTTAGCGGCGCCCGCGAGGGGTTGGCTCTCGGCACAAAAGAGAGGCCTCGAAGTGCCGAGGTGTCGCCCCTCGGCGGGTGGGGTACGCGCTTGAGCTGGCCACCCGCCGTCGTGCGTTGGTTCGCGAGGGGTTAGCTCTCGGCGCTAAGTTGGACCTCAAAGTGTTGAGATGTCGCCCCTCGACGGGTGGCTCGGCGGTAATAGCGACTCAAAGTGCCGAGATGTCGCCCCTCGGCGGGGTGGGGTACGCGCTCAACCTGGCCACCCGGCGTCGTAGGTTCCTATCGCGAGGGGCTAGCTCTCGGCATTAAGCGAGCCCCAAAGTGCCGAGACGTCGCCCCTCGGCGCAAGGTGGGGGAGAAAAGAAGGCTGGTGCAGCCTATGGAGAGAATCCGATGGCGACTGCACCAGCTGCTAGTACGACTTTCTGTTATGAGTTGTGACACCTATCCATTGGCCGCTCCTAGTTCCCGGCTTCGATTGTTTCCGGGCCTTGCAAAGTCTGTGCAGGTGGGGCGGAGCTGAGGTGGTCGGTGAGGTCTCCGCGCCCCGGGAGAACACCTCCCATTTTACGGCGGCTTCGTGGAAAAAGCGCTGGAATTCGCGGTAATTCAGGGGCGCCTGCAGGGTGGGAGCGGCCTGCCGTGGCACGATAGATCACGATGAAACTGCGCGCTGATCAGACCGGAAACCGTGGCCTCCCGATGCCCCTTTGGCTGCAGGGTGGTTTGGAAGCGGCGCAGGCAGCGTTCATTTCGGCCATCGTTGTGGTGTTGCCGCTGGTGGGAGTGTGGGCAACCGACGGTTTCCAGGACCGGAACGTCGACTCCCTCGCCCGTTTGGGCGGCCAGGCTTGGCTGCTGATCCATGGTGTTCCGCTGGAGCTGGCGCAGGTCAATATCGGTACTGCAGCCCAACCGGGGTCGGGTCTGTTGTCCCTCATTCCGCTGGGGTTGACGCTCATCCCGTTCCTGCTTGCGTGGCGCGCGGGTCGTCGGCTCGCCCGGGCCTCCTACACGGACCAACTGTGGCAGGCATTCCTCGGCGCCTTCGTTGTGTACGCGGCGTTCGGGGCCGCCACCGGGTTCGTGTGCCGCACCCCTGAAGTAGTCATCAACCTCTGGTTCGCCATGACCATCCCCCTGATTTCCTTCGGCCTTGGCATGATCGTGGGCGCCCGACGAGAGGCCGGATCGTGGAGCCGACTGATCGGCGTCGACGCCGTCGCCTGGCTCGCTAAAACCAGCCAGCATTCGCGCTGGGCGGGCTCCTACGTGGGCTCAGCGCTGAAGGCCGGGTTCGTCGCGGCCATGGCTTCGGTCTCTTTGGCCGCGGTGCTGCTGGCCGTCACCATCGTGTGGCACTGGACGGACATCATCGCCGTTTACGAAGGCATCCAGGCCGGCGCCCTCGGCGGAGCCGTGCTCACCATCGCGCAGCTGGGCTTCCTGCCGAACCTCGTCATTTTCGCGCTTTCATGGTCCACCGGCGCGGGCTTCTCGCTCGGCGTCGGCTCCACGGCGGGTCCCCTGGGCACGGCGGTCGGACCGCTCCCGGCCGTCCCGGTCCTCGGCGCCCTCCCTGCAGGACAGCTCGACGCCGGCGCCATGGCCCTCGCGCTGCCCGTTGTCGCCGGCATCATGGCGGGCTGGTGGTTCCTCCGCGAAGGCGAGAACCACTTTGACGAGTGGCTCTCCATCAAGATCAAAGCCCGATGGTTCACAGCCGCCGTGTCAACCCTGTTCCTCGGTGCGTTCATTGGCGCCGTTGCGGGGCTCCTCGGCGGGGCCTTGGCGTGGATCTCCCGCGGTTCGGCCGGGATTGGGCGGCTCACGGAAATCGGACCCCACCCGCTGTGGACGGCAGTCTGGCTGGCCGCGGAAGTGGGTATCGGCGTCGTGATTGGCTACGCAGTGGGGCCGTGGCTGGAACGCAGCCAGAAGCAGCGCGAGGCGAACCTCGACGAAGCAGCGTACGACGACGAACACGCCTGAGCGGGTCCTCTTTCGCTGACGCTGGGCTACTTCAGCGAACGGGCTTAGCGCAGCGGTCCCGGCATGGAGTTCTCGAGCTGCGTCAGGCACTGCGACTTGGCGGATTCCGTCAGCGCCCCGCGTGAGCAATCCTGGTACGTGCTGACCTGACTGAAGAAGAGCACCGACGTCAGGATGAGCAGGCACATCACGGCCGTGACAACCAGGCCTGAGATTGTCCCGAAGAGAATCAGGCGCGGGTGCTTGTACTTCAGCGTGCGTACAAGGACGACGATCCCCAGCACCATACCCGCGAGCGTCAGAATGGCGCTCAACCACACGTAGTTCACGTTCAGGGAGAACACGAAGAACGCACCCAACGCCGTCAGAAGGAAGGCGCGGAACAGGATCTGGGTCTTGCCGAGGGCGGACTTTTCGGCCTCGGAGCGGGGTTGCTGGCTCGGCTTGGGACCGACGTCGGGATTCATGTTTTCCAGCCTACGCGAGCCGCCCATAAGCTAGTGCAATGCGCATTGTTGTCCTCGTCTCCGGTACCGGTTCCAATCTTCAGGCAGTCATCGACGCCGTGAAGTCGGGTGAACTGGATGTCGAGATCGCCGCTGTGGGCGCCGACCGCCCCGACACGTACGGCGTGGAGCGCTCCGACGAGGCCGGCATTGAGACGTTCGTGGTCAACTTCAACTCGTTTGAAACCCGTGCTGAATGGGACACCGCCCTGCGCGACAAGGTGCTGTCCTACTCGCCGGACGTCGTGGTGTCCTCCGGGTTCATGCGGATCGTCAGCGAAGACTTCATCAACGCTTTCGACGGCAAGTACGTCAACACACACCCCGCGCTGCTCCCGTCCTTCCCGGGCGCCCACGGAGTTCGCGATGCCATTGCGTACGGCGTGAAGGTCACGGGCTGCACCGTTCACTGGGCCGACGCCGGCGTGGACACCGGGCCCATCATTGCGCAGGAAGCCGTTGCCGTGCTTCCGGAGGACTCCGAGGAAACCCTGCACGAGCGCATCAAGGTAGTGGAGCGCCGCCTGCTGGTCCAGACCCTGGGGGACCTGGCCGCCGCCCCCGCGTAGCGCGCCCCACCCATGTAGGTCCCCACCCAACTGAGTAACAGCAAGTGTTCCACTCAGCCCTGAGTAGAGCGTTTGCTGTTACCTAGTTGGGTGGCAGGAACGAAAGGCTGTGGATAACGCCCCACGCTCCCGGCACATTTGCCAGCATGGGCTGATGAAGATCCCGCGGCCGCTCCCGGCAGACCTCACTTCGAAGCCCTTTACAAGGCAGGAAGCGCTCGACGCCGGAGTGTCAGTTGGGCGACTGCGTTACCGGGATCTGGACTCGCCAAGCCGTCAGATATATCTACCCGGCTCCGTTGTCGAGTTGCAGTTGACCGATCGCGCCAGACCCTTGACGTTGGTCACACCGTTCTCCGCGGCTTCGCATGCGACGGCGTTCCTTCTTTGGGGGTTTCCCGGATTCCTCCCACGCAGCCATGAGCCGGGTATTCACATTTCGCGACCTGACACCGTCGGAATCCCGCGCCGCCGGGGCGTGATCGGGCATAGGGGACAGTTCTTCGAAGACGAGATCACCACTTTGGATGGAATGTACATCACCAGCCGAGCTCGGACATGGCTGGACTGTGCCCGGAAAATGGATATTGACGAGATCACTGTCGTGGCTGACCATCTGTTGCGTGTGCCCAAGCCGGAATTTGAAGGACGCAGTTCCCCGTATTGCACCATGGATGAGCTCGAAGAGATGCTTGACCGGCACTGGGGGACACCGGGTATCCGAAAGGCCCGCCTCGCCTTGGAACAAGCTTGCGTGGGTGCCGACTCCGCACCCGAAACGCGACTTAGGCTGGCGCTGAACAGGGCTGGGCTGCCCACAGCGGAAATCAACGTGCCCACGGAACTGAGTCCCGGCGTCGTACGTCAACCGGACCTGGCGTATCGCGAACAGCGCATTGCCGTGGAATACGAAGGTGAGGGTCATTCAGGTCCGGAGCAGATTGTCCGGGACATAGCCCGTGAGGAAGACTTCAGCCGCGCAGGATGGACCTTGGTGAGGATCTCAAAACGGCACATGGGCAACGACGCGAGGTCCGCCGTGGCCAAAGTGCGCAGGGCGCTCGAACAACGCGGCTGGGCTCCCGACTAGGTAACAGTAAACGTCCCACTGAGCGCTCAATGGGACGTTTACTGTTACCTAGTTGGGTTAGGAGAGCACGCGCTGCTTCGTTTCCGGGGCGAAGAACGCCATCCACAGCACAGACAGCAGCACCAGGCCGCCAGCCATCGCGAACGACTGCGCCAACCCGAACTCGGGCCAGAAGAACGAGGCAAACACCAGCGGGCCGAAGCCGGCGCCGATGCGGGAGAACGTCGAAGCCCAGCCGAAGCCGGAGCCGCGAAGCTCGGTTGGATACAGCTCGGACACGTAGGCGTACAGGACCGGAATGGCCACCTGGACCACGAAGCCGAACACCAGCAGCCAGAAGACAGCAGCAGAAGGCACATCCACCACGAACGCCACGATCACCAGGGTCAGCGCGGACAACGGACCAGTGATGGCAAGGATCCACTTGCGTCCCACCCGCTCCACCAGCAGCGCTGCGACCACCACGCCCAGAAGTCCGACGGCGGCCATGCTCGCCGTCGTGACGAACGCCTTGTACTCCTCGAATCCGGCGCCGATAAGAATGCGCGGCATCCACGTGAGCGACAAGTAATAGACCAACAGGATGCTGAAGAACAGGGCCCAGGCAGCGGTCGTAATCTTCCAATTGAACTGCCAGATCCCGCGCAGCTGCGCCCATGCGCTGCCGGGGGAGAGGCGCGGAGCGGCCTGCGGTTCAGGCAAGCTGTAGGCCCTGGGTGAAGCCCCGGTGGCTTCCACCAAACCGTCAATCACCGCCGCCGCCTCTTGCCGTCTACCCGCTCGAATCAAGAACAGCGGAGATTCCGGCACCGAACGCCGAACCCAGAAAACGAGCAATGCGGGTAACACCATGATGAGCATCGTGAGCCGCCAATCGCCGAACGCAGCAACAAGACCGGCGGAGACGAATCCACAGAGCGCCGCACCGATCGGCCACCACCCGTCCATGGCCGTCAGCACCTTGCCGCGTTGTTTGCGGGGCGTGAACTCACCCACCAGCGCGTAATCCACGGGGATGCAGCCGCCCAGGCCGAAGCCGGCCATGAAGCGGAAGATGCAGAACCACACGATGTCCGGCGCAAAAGCACCCAGGACCGTGAAGATGCTGAAAATCAGGAGGGTCGCCGTGAAGGCTTTCTTGCGGCCAATGGTGTCAGCGATGGTGCCCCACGCGAACGCACCCACGGCCATGCCGATCAGGTTGGCCGTGCCGATCCACGCAGCGTCAGTCGGTTGCAGCGACCAGTGCTTGGACAGCAGCGGAATCAGGATGCCGTTGAGCGTGACATCCCAGGCGTCGAACATGAACCCGAGCCCGCCGATCAGGAAAATCCGTCCTTGGACCTTCCACCGCCATGGCAGTTCCTGCACAACTTGCTCGCCGCTGGGCACGGCTGTGTATGTATTCATTGGGCCTCCTGCATGCAACTTTATGCGCTGTGCACGGAGCGGAAGTCCGCGTTACTTCTGGTTCTCGATGGCCCGCCGCAGGAAACCACCGGCCTCTTCCAAGGCACCCTTGGCCTGACCAGCCCCGATACCTGTCAGGAGCACCAAAATGGCCGCCTTCACGGAACCGCCAACAGAGTCCAAAGCAGTGGCAGCTTCCTGGGCCGACACTCCGGTGGCGTGCTGGACCGTCCGTTGCGAACGGGCCAAGAGCTTCTCGTTCGTGGCACGCAGGTCCACCATCAGGTTCCCGTAGGTCTTGCCGAGCTTTACCATCACCAACGTGCTGATCATGTTGAGGACAAGTTTCTGGGCGGTACCCGAGTTCAGCCTGGTCGAGCCCGCAATAAACTCCGGACCTACAACAACCTCAATCGCCGCGTCCGCCAGGTGACTCACGGCCGAGCCCTTGTTGCACGCCAGCGACGCCGTAAACGCACCCCGTTTCCGCGCTTCTTCCAGCGCACCGATCACGTACGGCGTCCTGCCGGAGGCGGTAATACCCACGACGGCGTCGGCTTCCGTCACGTTGATGTCATGAAGGTCGCGCGCGCCGGCCGTTGCGTTGTCCTCGGCATACTCAACGGGTTTCTGGATGGCCTGAACTCCGCCCGCAATAAGTCCGACGACGAGACCCGGCGGGGTGCCGAACGTCGGCGGGCACTCGCTCGCGTCGAGCACGCCCAACCGTCCGGCCGTTCCCGCTCCCACATACAGAAGGCGCCCGCCGCGCTGGAGTCGCTCCGCAACGGCGTCGACCGTTTGAACGATCGCCGGGCTCGCAGCCTCAACGGCAGCATGTACTCCTGCACTGTGGGCAAGCATCGCGGAAACGAGTTCTTCAGTGCCCAGGATGTCCAGATTGTCCAAACCCTCGGCAGTGGCCTCGGTCGCCAACCCGGCGAGTTCCGTGCGCAGGCCCGCAAGTTTGTCGGCGTCAGTCGGGCCAGTTTGTTCCGTCACGGTGGATGTACCTTTCCTGGATGAGCCCGCGGCGCGTCGCAGCGAGGGCAGCACCATCCAAGCCATCGCCGAGTGGCGCCACCACCTCAATCCCAGCCGAAGCGAGGGACTTCCGCAAGAGCGCCGCGAAGAACTCCGATCCCACCACTCCGCCCAGGAGCGCCACGCGCGGCGAACTGCTGCGCTCACCACCGGACGCGAGCTTCACCGTGTGGGTCAGAATGCGGCACGCCTCGCCGATGATGTCATGTGCGACGGCGTCACCCGCCTCCGCTGCGTGCAGAACCAGCGGCGCGAACCGGGCCATCGCCCGGTAGGGGTTTTCGTTGGCAGCGAGCCAGCCCGGGAGCATGTCCGGCGACTCGACCAGAGCGCCCGCCGCAGCCGACAACGATGTGGCGGGGCCGCCGTCGTGCGCTTCAAGAACTGCCTGAAGACCTTGCTGGCCGATCCATCGCCCGCTCCCGCGATCACCAAGGTAGGGCCCCCAGCCGTCGGCCCGGTGCAGGACTCCGGTTTCGTCGAAACGGAAGGCCACGGCGCCGGTACCTACGATGAGCGTGGTGCCCGGAGCTCCCTGGAGAGCACCGAGCTGTGCGGCCGTCGCGTCGGAAAGGACGGCTGCGGGGACACTGAATCTCTGGGCCAACATGGTGGCGAGTTCCTGGGACTTTTCGGCGGATGCTTCGACGCCGGCCACTGCGGCGCCGATTCCTGTCAGCGTGCTGACGGGGAGGCCGGGCGGCAACAAGCTGACCGTCTCGAGGAGCAGCTCGAAGGCCAGCGTGGGCCCGTTGTCCACGTGTACGCCGGGAAAGCCGTGCTGATCGGCCGCGCCCAGCAACTCGCCGCCGCTGCGCAGCTCCACGCGGCAACGGCTCTTCCCTACATCGGCAACAAGAACAACCTCGGTGGCTTCCATGGATCAACCCTATGTTGCGGGACGCAAAACGGGACCAACCACGAAACGCGATAAACTCTCCGTATCCCACACCCGCGACACCACCCGCGATATCTACGCGAACTAAGACGGAGACTTTTGTGAGCTTGACGCAGCTTGACCGTGTTCCCATCCGCCGTGCACTGATCTCGGTTTACGACAAGACGGGACTGGAGGAGCTCGCGAAGGGCCTGCACGCAGCCGGCGTCGCCATTGTTTCCACCGGCTCCACCGCCAAGAAGATCGCCGCCGCAGGCATCCCGGTCAAGGAAGTCGAAGAAGTCACCGGCTCCCCGGAAATGCTGGACGGCCGCGTCAAGACCCTGCACCCGCGCGTGCACGGCGGCATCCTGGCCGACCGTCGCGTCCCGTCCCACATGGACACCCTGGCGGGCATGGAGATCGAGACCTTCGACCTCGTGGTGGTAAACCTGTACCCGTTCGTCGAGACCGTGAAGTCCGGCGCAGCGCAGGATGACGTTGTTGAGCAGATCGACATCGGAGGCCCCGCGATGGTGCGTTCGGCCGCGAAGAACCACGCCGCCGTCGCCATTGTCACGGACCCCAACTTCTACGGCGCAGTGGTTGCCGCAGCACAGGAAGGCGGCTTCGACCTGAACACCCGCCGCCGCCTGGCTGCCAAGGCCTTCGCGCACACGGCCAGCTACGACAACGCTGTTGCCTCCTGGACCGCCAGCCAGTTCCTGGACGAAGACGGCGACGGCATCATCGACTGGCCCGCCTACGCCGGTCTGTCCCTGGAACGCTCCGAGGTCCTTCGCTACGGCGAAAACCCGCACCAGCAGGCGGCTCTCTACGTGGACAAGGCTGCTCCGGCCGGCATCGCCCAGGCTGACCAGCTGCACGGCAAGGCCATGAGCTACAACAACTTCGTCGACGCCGATGCCGCCCTCCGCGCCGCCTTCGACTTCGCCGAGCCGGCCGTTGCGATCATCAAGCACGCCAACCCGTGCGGCGTAGCTGTCGGTTCCGCCGACGCTGCAGACCCGATCGCCGACGCCCACGCCAAGGCCCACGCCTGCGACCCCGTTTCCGCCTTCGGCGGCGTCATCGCTGCGAACCGCACCGTCACCGCCGGCATGGCCCGCACGGTTGCCGACATCTTCACCGAGGTTGTCATCGCCCCGGACTTCGAGCCCGAAGCCGTGGAGATCCTCTCCAAGAAGAAGAACATCCGCCTCCTCGCCCTGCCCGAGGGCTACGGCCGCTACCCGTCCGAGATGCGCCAGGTGTCCGGCGGCGTCCTGGTCCAGATGAGCGACAAGGTGGATGCCGACGGCGACAACCCCGCCAACTGGACCCTCGCTGCCGGCGAGGCCGCCGACGAAGCAACGCTCGCGGACCTCGCCTTTGCCTGGACCGCTTGCCGCGCTGCCAAGTCCAACGCCATCCTCATCGCCAACCACGGTGCAGCCGTGGGCATCGGCATGGGCCAGGTCAACCGCCTGGACTCCTGCCGCCTGGCCGTCGAGCGCGCCAACACGCTGGGCGTGCAGGTAGAGTCCGACGTCGAAGGTGCGGGCGGCGCGTCCAACACCAACGGTAGCGACGCACCTGAGCGCGCCCGCGGCGCCGTTGCATCCTCGGACGCGTTCTTCCCGTTCGCTGACGGCCTGCAGATCCTGATCGACGCCGGTGTCCGCGCCGTCGTCCAGCCGGGCGGTTCCGTCCGCGACGAGGAAGTCATCGCCGCGGCCAACGCTGCCGGCATCACGATGTACTTCACCGGCGCACGCCACTTCTTCCACTAGAACAGGGAGAGTCCGCTAGCGCCCAGGCGCAAAGCACCACAACGCAACGGCGGCCGCCCCCGGGAGGGGACGGCCGCCGTCGTGCTTTATCCGCACATACTTAACAGGGACGTGAGTGGCAATTCAGGAGCGTTACGAAGCCGCTGCTGCGGTGTTGTAGGTGGACTGGATCACGGTGCCCCAGTACGGGCCGTACATGGAGGTGGAGTTGCTGCCGTATCCGTAGCTGTTTACGGAGTTCTGGTAGCCGGAGGAGCTGGTGCCGATGAACCACGGGCCGCCCGAGGACCCACCAGTCATGTTGCAGGGGATTCCCTGGCTGTTGAACTGCGGGTTGTAGGGATCGTTGGTGGCCTTGCCGGAGCAGCTCTTGAGCGATTCACCGTTGAAGGGCGAGCCTGCCGGGTAGCCGAAAGCCTTGTAGCTCAGGCCGCGGGCGGCGTTGAACTGGACGCCGGAGGCCCCGACGACGTCGGCGAGCTTCTGGCCGTTGAGGGTGTTGACCACGGCGAAAGCGGTGTCGTACTGCATGTTGCCGTTGGAAGCCCACTGGGTGGGGGCGTACAGCGCCTTTGCCGTCCACTTCCCGTAGGGCGCGGCACCGTTGAGGTAAGCCGGGACAAACACGAAGTTGGTGGCGTACGCGCCCGGGCCTTCGTTGAGGCAGTGGCCTGCAGTGGAGACCGTGCTCTTGTTGGTTGAGGTGACGGAGTTGCCGGAGCAGACGTAGTTGGAGCCGCCCAGGGTGAAGAAGACCTTGCCGATGTGCTTGACGGGGGTTTCGCTCTGGTTGACCTTGCGGTCGATGGTCTTGGAGTCGGTGGTGGCCTGCTGGCCTGCGATGCTGCTGATGGCGCCCGGGGCTTCGGTGACCGGGGCTTTGCCGAGGTTGAGGAGCTTGCCACGGTCAAGTGCTTTGGCCGCGAGGATTTCGCCGGACTTGGCATTCTTCATGCGCTCTGGCGTCCAGTAGTCTGCAGCGCCGGTGTCCGACACTACATGGCTGCTGACCGCAGCGCCGCTGGAGTCTGCGTTCTGAGCCGGTGCCGCGTTGGCGCTGGTGGTTCCAACCAGCGCCAGGATTGCGGCAGCGGACAGACTCAGCAGGCTTGTGGCCAGGGTCTTGGTTTTCGTCACGTTGTTCCTACCTATCGAGGGAGTGAGGCGGCCAGTGATGGCGACCGCCGACTGACGGAATTGAAGGTATCGAACGTATGACAAGTTTGTAAAGAGATGTTTCATAGTTTGTGATAATTTGGTGTCACTTCCTCGTCAAGTGGCGCGGTCCCTTTGGTGATCCCAGTGACGGCCCGTGGCAGGAGGCCGTCAGTGGTCTTTGACCGTGACTCTGCCAGGGAGGGGCTTGGGTGTGACGCCAGGCCATGAACCGTCCTGTGAGAGCAGGGATAGATTGCGCGCTCCCTCGGGATCGTCGGCGCTGAGCGGGATGATGATGGTGTTGTGCTGCGAAGGAGCCGAGGGCTGTCCGCCCATCCAGGCTGATCCCACGCCTGCAGTGGAGAGGTCGAAGAACGGCTCCCCGTCAGCGGTTCGGGCGCTGATCTGAATCTGAGTGTTGGGCATGTAACCCTCGCCTACAGACCAAACGTTCCGGACGATGTAGTCGACCAACAAATCGCCGTAAAGAACGGTGTAACCGGGGTCGATGGCTATCTGTACGGAGTATCCGGTGTTGCCCTTCACGTTGGGGGGACCTCCTCCGGCGAAGCCGGTCACCGAGATCCCGGGGACGGCGTCGATTGCCTCGCGGGCTTCGGCAATCGTCTGGCCCGTGTCGGCGTCGTGCGGGATGGTCTCCCGGGGCGTCGGCGCAGGGACAGCGCAAGCGGTCAGCGCGAGGAGAATCCCGGCCGTCGAGGCGGTCAGCCAGGCAGCAAAGGAGGCGGGTCGAATGATGCGGGTCATGACTTCACTATGTTCGGTTTCGCGGTGAATGAGATGCTGACGCGCCCGGGGACCAGACATTTGCCCACAGCAACCAGCCTGCGGCAACCAACTCTCCGCAACCAGGGTCCGACGGCGGCGGGCAGCAGCGGCGGTCAGGCCGCCGTCGGGCGTTCATCGCCATGGCGTGGTAACGAACACGTGATCCCGGACACGAAGGGCCGCCTTATCGGTCTACTCGGGTAAGTTAGGAGATGTTGAAATCTGCAGACTTTCAGGGAGAACCCCGCCAATGGCCAAGATTATCTATACCCACACAGACGAAGCGCCGATGCTGGCAACGTACTCATTCCTGCCGATTGTGGAAGCGTACGCCTCGACCGCAGGTGTAGAAGTGGAGACCCGCGACATTTCGCTGGCCGGCCGCATCATCGCCGTTTTCGGCGATTTCCTGACCGAAGAGCAGCGCACGGGCAACGCCCTGGCTGAACTTGGTGAACTGGCAAAGCAGCCGGAAGCCAACATCATCAAGCTGCCCAACATCAGCGCCTCCGTGCCGCAGCTCAAGGCTGCCATCGCCGAGCTCCAGGCCCAGGGCTACGCGCTCCCGGACTACCCGGACAACCCCTCCTCGGACACCGAGACGGACATCCGCTCGCGCTACGACAAGATCAAGGGCTCCGCTGTGAACCCGGTGCTGCGCGAAGGCAACTCCGACCGCCGCGCACCCCTGTCGGTGAAGAACTACGCCCGCCAGAACCCGCACTCCATGGGTGCCTGGTCCGCTGATTCCAAGACCAACGTTGCCACCATGGGCGAGAACGACTTCCGCTCCAACGAGAAGTCCGTTGTCCTGACGGCTGACGATTCCCTGACCATCCAGCTGGTCCGCGAAGACGGCACCACCAAGGTCCTCAAGAAGGACTTCCCCGTCCTGGCCGGCGAAGTCGTGGACGCCACCGCGCTCCGCGCCGACGCCCTGGACGAGTTCCTCAAGGCACAGGTTGCCCGCGCCAAGGAAGAGGGCGTCCTCTTCTCAGCACACCTCAAGGCCACCATGATGAAGGTCTCGGACCCCATCATCTTCGGCCACGTTGTCAAGGCCTACTTCTCCGAGCTGTTCGACACCTACGGCAAGCAGCTCGCAGCCGCAGGCATCAGCCCGAACAACGGCCTCGCAGCAATCCTCAGTGGCCTGGAAGACCTGCCGGAGGACGTCCGCGAAGGCGTCAAGGCAGCCATCACCAAGGGCCTCGAAGAGGGTCCCGCGCTGGCCATGGTCGATTCCGACAAGGGAATCACCAGCCTGCACGTTCCGTCGGACATCATCGTTGACGCCTCCATGCCGGCCATGATCCGTTCCTCCGGCCACATGTGGGGCCCGGACGGCAAGGAAGCCGACACTCTGGCAGTCATCCCGGACAGCTCCTACGCCGGCATCTACCAGGTTGTCCTGGACGACTGCCGCGCCAACGGTGCGTTCGATCCCACCACCATGGGCACCGTTCCCAACGTGGGCCTCATGGCTCAGGCAGCCGAAGAATACGGCAGCCACGACAAGACCTTCGAGATCCAGGCAGCCGGCACCGTCCAGCTCGTGGACAGCAAGGGCACGGTCCTCACCGAGCACCAGGTCTTCCCGGGTGACATCTGGCGCGCATGCCAGACCAAGGACATCCCGGTCCGCGACTGGGTCAAACTGGCCGTCACCCGCGCCCGCGCTTCCCAGACCCCGGCCGTGTTCTGGCTGGACGAGACCCGTGCGCACGACGCCAACCTGATCGCCAAGGTCAACGAGTACCTCAAGGAACACGACACCGAGGGCCTCGAGATCAAGATCCTCTCCCCGGTTGAGGCCACGGCCTTCACACTGGAGCGCATCCGCAAGGGTGAGGACACCATCTCCGTCACCGGTAACGTCCTCCGCGACTACCTCACGGACCTGTTCCCGATCCTTGAGCTCGGCACCAGCGCCAAGATGCTCTCCATCGTTCCGCTGATCAACGGTGGCGGCCTGTTCGAGACCGGCGCCGGTGGCTCCGCTCCCAAGCATGTCCAGCAGCTGGTCAAGGAAAACCACCTCCGCTGGGACAGCCTGGGCGAATTCCTTGCCTTGGCAGTCAGCTTCGAGCACCTTGCCACCACCACGGGCAACGCCCGCGCTCAGGTCCTGGCTGACACGCTGGACCGCGCAACGGGTACATTCCTGCTGGAAAACAAGTCCCCGCGCCGCAGCGTCGGCGAGCTGGACAACCGCGGAAGCCACTTCTACCTGGCCACCTACTGGGCACAGGAACTGGCCAAGCAGACCGAAGACGCCGAGTTGGCCCAGGACTTCGCAGCAATCGCTGACGCCCTGACCTCCAACGAAGAGGCAATCGTCGGCGAGCTGGCCGCAGTCCAGGGTCCCGCCGTCGAGCTGGGCGGTTACTACCGTCCGGACGCCGCCAAGGCCGCTGAGATCATGCGCCCGTCCGCTACGTTCAACAAGGTCCTCGCGGATCTGAAGAAGTAGTCCCTCGAGCTCGGGTGCCTTTCTGGGGCGCCCGAGCTCCGAGTTTTTGTACAGATAATGCCCCTAAGACCGCGTCTTGGGGGCATTATCTGTACAAAAACTCTTAGCGCTCGGCCAGGAACCGCTCCGGTGCCACGCCGCCGTCGACGATGTCCTTCAGCACCCGGCCAATAGCCGGCGTGAACTTGAACCCATGTCCGGAGAAGCCGGCACCCACCACCAGCGGACCGAAACGGTCCAGCACAAAGTCCTCGTTGGGCGTGGTGGTGTAGGTGCAGCTGATGGGAACCGCGGTGGAAGGGTCGACGCCGGGAAGCCACTCTTCTGCGTACCGCACCAATGCCTCGAGCTGCTGGGGGATGGGCTCGAAGGTGCGATGGTCGGGGTCCATCACGGGACCGACGCCGTGCCAGCCTGCTTTCACGCCTTCGCCGGGGGTGAGCATGCCGTAGACCGGGCTGAACCAGTATTCGTAGAGTTCGTTGTTCGGATCGGGGTCCGGGTTGTGGTTGAAGCTGGGCCACACCAGCGTGTTGTCCGTCGCCGTGAAGTGAGCGGGTTGCTCCTGGGTCACCACCAACGCGGGGAGCTTGGCGAGTCCGTTCAGCACCTTCGTCGTCCAGGCGCCCGCTGTCACCACCACGCGGGTTGCCGTGTATTCGGTCTCCTCCGTCACCACCACTACCGTTTCGGCCCCATCGATGCGGATGTCGCGGACCGGCGTCGAGTACTTAAAGACGGCGCCATGGGCTTCAGCCGATTCCCGCAGCGCCACCAAGGCGTCCGCCGAACGGATCCGACCGGAACCCGGCACGAACAGGACATCGGTGGCGAAGTTCATTCCCCGCCAGCGGTTGGCGGCCTCGTCGGCTGAGATGAAGTAGCTCTCTATGCCGCGTTCCTGGTGGGCGTCGCGGATCAGTTCCAGCCTTGGCAGGTTGCCGTGGTTCGCCAATCCCACCATGTCCAGCAGGGGAGCTCCGTGCTCGGCCGCGAGTTCGTCCCAGAGCGTTTTGGATTCGGCCAGGAGATCCAGGTAATCAGCCTCGGCGTACGCGGTATTGAAGTTGCGGGTGGCGCCGTGGGAAGCGCCAATGTGGTGTCCGGCTTCGAACTGCTCCAGCAGGACCACGGAACGGCCCGCCCGGGCGAGTTGCCATGCGGCCGCCGATCCCATGGCTCCTCCGCCAACAACTACAACGTCAACCTGCATGCCTGCTCCATCCACCGTTGGCCCTCTTGAGAATCGCACCCCCCGAAGAGGGCCACCTCCCATTCTGCCCCCACTCACCCAACTGAGTCGCAGCAAACGTCGTAATGGGGCGCATTGGAGCGTTTGCCGTGACTTAGTTGGGCCAGGGCGGCAGTGTTACGCGGCCAGGCGCCTGCGGATCCACGCGGAGAACTGGTCCACCACGATGATCAGCACCAACACGATCAGGATGTGGGTGAGCATGGAGTCGAACTGGAACGACTTGATGGACTGGTTGATCAGCAGCCCGATGCCGCCGGCTCCCACCAGCCCGAGGACCAGCGAGGACCGCACGTTGACGTCGAAGCGGTACAGCAGCAGGCCCACGAACTGGGGGACCACCATGGGCAACGTTGCATTGGCTACCTGTTGGATCCGGTTGGCGCCGGCCGTGCGGAGTGCTTCCTGCGGCCCGGCATCGATTTCCTCCATGGACTCGGCCCACAGCTTGCCCATGACACCGGTGTTGTGGCAGATCAGGGCGAGCACGCCGGCGAAGGGACCGAGGCCCACGGCGGTGACGAAGATCAGCGCAAACACGATGTCCGGTACGGCCCGGAAGAACGACAAGATAGCCCGCGCTGCCTGGTACACGAGTCGATGCGGACTGGTGTTCTCGGCAGCCAGCGCCGCGAGTAGCAGGGCGAACGGCACGGACAACGTGGTGCCCAGCAGGCCAATCCACAACGTCACCAGCGTCGCTTCGAGGCCGGGCTTGAGGGTCTTCTCCCAGCTCAGGTCCGGCGGGAACGCATCGCCAATGAAGGCTGCCATGCCCTTCCAGCCGTCAACCAGGAGCTCCGGTTTGAAGTCCGTCCCCTCGATGGCCACGGCGTGAAGTCCGACGACGGCGGCCGCCACTGCCGCCGTCGTGATCCACCGCAGCGGCTTCTTGGGGCGAACAAGTGCCACGCGGGTTTTGCTGGTGGAGTCCCGGCGGGCGACGGCCGGGGTCAAAGTGTGGGGAGTCATGCGGCCTGGGTCCTGTCTGAAACGTCCCGGTCCGGGGCGTACAACGTGTCGAGGTGATCGGCTGTGACCTCGGTGGAGGGGAGGTCGAAGGTCATGGAGCCCTGGAGCAGCCCGATGGATCGGTCAGCGTATCGCAGCGCGAGATCGGGCTGATGGAGGACCGCGGCCACCGCCAACCCTTCGGAGTGGGCGAGTTCGCGCAGCAGAGCCATCACTTGCTCTGCGGCGTGCGGGTCCAGTGCGGAGACAGGCTCGTCGGCGAGTACGACGTCGGCCCGCTGGCAGAGTGCCCGGGCTACGGCGACGCGTTGCTGCTGCCCGCCGGAAAGACGGCCAACCCGGTCGAAGGCGCGATCGGCCAAGCCCACGCGGTCCAGGCAGTCAAGGGCTTCCTGCTGGACGTCGGCCGGAAACAGCAGAGGACTCAGCGAGCGAACCGTAGGGATGCGGGCCAAGGCGCCGGCGCAGACGTTATCCAACGCCGTGCGCCGGGGTACCAGATGGATCTTCTGGAAAATCATGGCCATGCGTTGGCGGGCTTGCTGCAGGTCACGCCCCTGGAGGGTTTCCAGCGGAGCCCCTTCGATGCTGATGCTGCCGGAATCCGGACCGGTGATACCCATGACGCAACGCAGGGTGGTGGACTTTCCGGAGCCATTGGCGCCCAGGAACGCGACGAGCTCGCCGGCGGCTACGGAAAAGTCCACGCCTTGAAGGACAGTTCGGCCACTGAAGGACTTCCGCAAGCCTTGGACGGCGAGCAGGGGGTCAGGCATTACAGATCCTTCTCGGTGAGGCCCATGGTCTCGGCGAGCTCGAACAGCGGCGTGTAGTTATCCTTGGTGACCTCCAGCAGCGGGCCTGGAGGGGTGACATCCAGGAACTCGCCCACCTTGGCCACGTCGGCGGGTTCCAGGCTGAGGAAAGCGTCCTTGACGGCTGCTTTGAACGCGGGGTCCGCGTCGCCGCGCACGGTGATGGGGTCGTTGGGGATGGGGTTGGACGTCCACACCTGGCGGAAGTCGTCCTTCTTGAAGGTGCCTGCGGCAATGGCAGTGGCCAGTGTCTGGGAGTTGATCTCCGCTGCATCAACTTTGCCATTGGTCAGCGCGAGCAGGGCTTCAGGATGACCGCCTGTGTAGTCCATCGTGATGTCGGCGTCGGCGATTCCGGCTTCACGGAGTCCGAAGCGGGGCAGGACGTCGCCCGAGGTGGATCCGACGCTGCCCAGGGCGAGGGACTTACCCTTCAAGTCCCCGATGGCCTGGATGGGGCTGTCCTTGGGAACCCAGATCCCGGCCGTGTACGTGCTGAGTTCCTTCTCGGCAGTGCCAAAGGAAACCAGCGGCTCGGCGCCGGCCTTGGCATCAGCGAACACGTAGCCCAGCGGGCCGAACTGGCCCAGGTCCAGTTTGCCGTTGCGCATGGCCAGGACCTCGGCTGCGTAGTCCTCAACCACCTGGACGCTGACGGGGCATTCGAGCTTCTTGGACAGCGCGGCCGCCAGGACGTCGTAAGCGGGCTTCAGCTTGGCCGGGTCCTCGTAGGGCTCGATGCCAAACTTGATCTCCCCGTTGGGGCAGGTGGCGGACGTCGCCTCAGGTGAGGACTGGGCTGAACCGCCACAGGCTGTGAGCGCCAGAACGGTAGCGAGGGCAAACGCGGAACCGGTGAAGAGCGGGGTTTTCATGGGAATCCTTATGCGAAGGGGATGGGGAGAACGGGAAAATTCAGGACAAGATGAGTCAGTACAGGCGCGATACGTTGCGGTGTGCCAAACCGAAGGAAAGGGTCATGCCCACGCCGGAGGTCACAGACACCACCGTGACGCCGGGCTGAACCTCGCGGACCAGGATGGGTGCTACGTCGGAGGAAGCGTAAATGCCTTGCCAGCGCTGGATGATCTCCAGTGGTTCGCCGATCCGGCCGGTGATTTCAGCGTTGAGCGTGGAGGTGACACCTTCATCCAGGAACGGATCGGCGGTGCGGTGGTAGTGGTGGGAATCGCCCAGAATGACCGTGCCGTCCGGGCGTTGGGTGAACATGACGTTGGCGCCGATCTCCAGCAATTCGGGCTGGTTCTCCAACACCTCGGAGCGGAGGGCTGCAGCGGCGGGCATGTCCGTGAACGCCGGGTACCGGAGCATGGACGTTGCGGTGAGGACTGCGGGAGCGAATTCGACGCCGGAAGGCTTGGCCGCCAGCGACATCTGCAGAGCGCACCGCTGGATCCGGTGTTCTTCGGCGAGGTCCGGGAAGAGGTAGTCGACGTCGTGGCCAACACATACAAAGATCTGCTTGGCACGAAGCCCGCCGCGCGACGTCTGAACGCTGACGCCTTCCGAGGACTCGTTGAAGCCCAGCGCTGCGGTGTTCCAGTGAAGTTCGACGCCGGGCTGCTGGCTGAGCCACCCGGCCAACTTTGCGACCGTGGTGCGGGGGTCGACGCGGAGGTCATCCCGAAGGAAGGCTCCGCCCACGAGGCCGGGCCATGATGCGCCCGAAGCAGCGCCGTCGTCGTGCGTTTCTTCCGTAACGGAAACAGTGGCACCCAACCGGTCCCGGGTCCCGGCGGGGGAGAGCAGCTCGACTTGTCCAGGCTCGCGCACGTCGGAGAGTTCGCGAAGGACGTCCATCTCGGCCTCAGTGCGGGCCAGGACCACGGCACCGGATTCGGCGGCCCAGAACCCGGCGCGCTCCGCGAACTCCAGCCAGTACTTCCGCGAAGTCTGTGCGAGTTCGTAGAGCTCGCCGGACTGTGCGGTGATGCAGCAGTGGCCGAAGTTGCGGACCGAGGCACCGGCGGCGTGGTGGTCGCGCTCGATGATGGTGACGGTCAGGCCGTTGGCAACAGCGTGGGCGGCGTGCGCCAGGCCCACGATTCCGGCACCGACAATGACGACATCGGTGGGCTGGTTCGCGGTGGTGTTGGCGGCGGTAGTGGAAGTGCTTGGGTTGTTCACACCATTGAGACTGGCGGCTGATGGACGGGGAATCAAGCCATTTTGGCACTTGTATATACAAGTTAACCTGATTTTAACTTCCGTTCATTTGAGTTCATGCCAAGTTCATCTACAGGCCCTCCAAACAGCTGTTTTTGCACGGGCAAACTTGTATTATCAACTGGTGACCACACAGACGAACGCGCCCCTCCACGTCAAGCTGAGCGAAGAATTCATGCGCCGGATCACCGACGGCGACTGGCCGCCGGGCTTCCAGCTGCCCAGTGAAGCGGAGCTGTGCCGCGAGTTCGGGACGTCGCGTGGCCCGATCCGTCAGGCGCTCGCGTTCCTCCGTTCCGAAGGTGCCGTCACAGGCGGACGGGGGCGCCCTCCCATGGTTCGCTCGTCTGTGCCGTCGCAGTCGTTCTCTACGTTCAACTCGTTCACTGAGTGGGCCAGTGGGATCGGCAAAAAGCCCGGCCAGCGGACACTCGAAGTGGCACGGCGTGAAGCCAGTCCGGAAGCCGCTGAAGCGCTCGGCCTGATGCCTGGCACCACTGTGGTGGAGATCCTTCGCGTCCGTTACCTGGATGAGGCGCCGGCCATGATCGAGCGCACCACGTTCATCCTGGACGTGGGACGCAGACTATTCGACTTCGACACCGACTCCGGGTCCATCTTCGCGTTCCTCAAAGAGCAGGGTGTAGACCTGCACAGTGCGCGCCACACCATCGACGCCGTTGCTGCCAGTGACGAGGACGCCGAACTGTTGGAACAACCCGAAGGTATTCCGCTCCTGCGCGAACGTCGCATCACCCGTTCCGCCGATGGGCAGCCCCTGGAGTACTCCGAGGACCGCTACCTGCCGGCACTGACCAACTTCACCATCGACAACACCGTGGAGCGCCGGGCCGCCCTGGTCCGCATCCACACTGAAGGAGCCACCCCATGATCAAGCTTGTTGCCTGCGATATGGCCGGAACCACCATCGACGAACACGGCGACGTTTATGTGGCCCTTGCCCGCTGCGTTGAAGAAACCGGGGTGACCACCACACCCGAGGCTGTGCAGGAATGGATGGGCGCGGACAAAGTTGAGGCCATCACAGCGCTCATTGAAGCCGGTGGGGGAGCGGCCACGCCGGAAGTGGTGGCGGCCGCATTCAATCGCTTCAAGGAATTGCTCGTGGAGTTCTACGACGCCAACCCGCCCGTCGCGCTGGAGGGCGTGGAAGACGCGTTCCGCGCGCTCCGGAGCCAAGGCATCAAAGTGGCCCTGACAACCGGCTTTTCCCGCGACGTTGCGGAGCCCCTCCTGGAGCGGCTGGGCTGGAGCGTCGACGACGATAACCTGCTGGACGCCGTCGTCTGCTCCGACGAAGTAGCCGCCGGACGACCGGCACCACACATGATTCACCGGGCCATGGAACTGACCGGAGTCCAGGACGTCCGCACCGTCATGGCCGCGGGCGACACCGTGAATGACCTCGCCGCTGCCAACAACGCCGGCGTCACGGCCGTGGGCGTCCTGACCGGCAAACTGGGCCGCGAAGATCTGGCAGGGCACCCGCACCACCACATCCTGGACGGCGTGAAGGACATTCCGGCGCTGCTCTCCTGACCCTCGGCGTCCGACTCGCAGTGCCCGGCGTTTGGCCCCCAGCCCCAGGCATGGAAGATTGGAACGCGTGAAATTCCTTCACCCGTCACCCAAGTCCTCCGCCCGCGGCGTCACGATCCTGCGCGTGGTCTTCGGCGCGCTCATCATGATCCACGGCATCCAGAAGCTCATGGCCGGGCACGCTGCCTTTGCTGCGTCGGTTGCCGCCATGGGCGTGCAGAAGCCGGAGATCGTGGCGTGGCTGGTGATCGCCGGTGAGCTGGGGCTGGGCCTGCTTCTTGTGCTCGGCGCCCTGACCCGGGCGGCAGGGTTCCTGGCCGCCATTATGTTCGCTGGAATTTGGTTTGTCACCGAGGCCGGCAAACCGCTGCTCACGGACAGGGCAGGGGTGACCGCGGAGCTCCTGATCATCTACGCAGCCATTTCGGTGGCGTTCATCTTCCTGGGACCCGGAGCTTTGTCCTTGGATCGCAAGCTGGCCCGGCAACCAGCCGGCTCGCGGCGGTAGCCCTTCGGGGTTAACGCGCCTGGGTTAACTCACGACGGCGGCACTCGTCGCCGGGCTGGAGTCACCACCGGGGCGGCTCACCGCGCGTCGTTCGGATACCGGATGCCCAGCTGGGAGCGCACGCCGTCGAAGAGGCGCATGACGTTGATGGAGTCTTCCAGCGGCATCACCGGGCTCTCAGTGAGGCCTTGCTGGATGCAGCGCGTCACTTCCCGGAGCTCGTACGTGTAGCCGGTGCCCACCACCTCGAAGTGCTCGTGTCGCGGTTCGTCCCAGCCGACCCGGATCACCAGCTCGCGAGGATTGTTCACTGAACCCACGGTTTGCAGGAATCCGAGCCCGCCGGCAACGGTGGCTGTCCGGGGTCCATGTGCCATCAGGGACGACGTCAGCTGGACCTGGGCACCACTGGAGTAGCCCAACGTCAGGGCGTTCTGGGTGTCCACGCCGTCGTCGTTGAGCGTGCCGATCGCGGTGACCGACTGCGGGAAACCCAGCGTGCCCAAGGCCCAGAGCAGCGGGTAAACGGTGATGTCCAGGAGTGCGCCACCACCATCATTGAGGGCCCAGATACGGGCCGAAGGGTCGAAGGGTGCCGGGAAGCCAAGATCCGCGCTGACCCATTGGATCTGTCCAAGCTCGCCAGAAGCAGCGATTTCGAACGCCCGCTGCAAGCTCGGCAGGAAGCGGCTCCACACGGCCTCCATGAAGAACACGTTGTTCTCGCGGGCCAGCTTTACCAGCTCGGAGGCTTCACGGGCGTTGATGGTGAGGGCCTTCTCGCAGAGCACGTGCTTGCCGGCACGCAGGGCGGCCGAGGCGATCAGGAAGTGCTGGGCATGGGGTGTGGCCACATAGACCACGTCCAGGGCGGGGTCCTCCACCAAACGCTGGTAGCCGGGAACGCCGCCGTCGTCCCCGTAACTCTTGGCGAAACCCAGTGTGTGCGCGAACGCATCAGCGGCAGCCTGCGTCCGGGAGCTCACGGCGTAGAGTTCTGCATCTTCCAGCAGGGCCAGGTCCTTGGAAACACTGTTGGCAATGTTGCCTGTAGACACGACGCCCCACTTCAAGCGCCGGCCGGTAGCTGCCCGGGGATCCTGGTTGGTTTGGGAGGACAGCCACGGCTTGGCGATAGGGAGGGTCATGACTGACATCCTCTCATTTCGGCAGTGGGTGGTGGTGTGAGGAACGGTGCGCGCCCCCACATGGTGCACAGCCGGTCCGGACATGCTGGTAGCGTCGGCTGGGAAATGCAGTTATTGGGGGAGTATGGAAACGAAAATTAAAAGGCCTTCAGCGGGCCCGCGAGTTGCCTTAATAGTGGTCTCGCTGATCGGTGCCATTGTTTCCGTGCCCGCTGCTGCATTCCTCGGGTTTGCGCTGGGATTCTACCCATCGCGGATGGAATGCACCCAGGACACTTTGGGATCCGGATGCTATGAAGGCGAACTCCTGATGGCGGTGCTGGCGTTCGGCGTCTTTTTTCTTCCGTTCTTCTTGCCGTCGCTCTTGATGTCGCAAAGCGCACACGGCGGCCCCCGCCGGCTGTCATTCTGGTGGCCTCTCATAGTATTGTGCGCCGTCCCGCTGGCCGTGGTGGTGGTGGCAGCTCTTTCGGCGCTAGCGGATCCAAATGCTTATTTCTGATATCCCAATACCGTCAGCTTTTTGTCAAGTCACACGAATGGCCGGCAGCCCAAAATTCCTCGCTTAGGCTTAGCAAATCATCCCTCGCAGAGGTTCTGTGGGGAGTTACCGAAATGGAGCAGGGATGGGTACTTTTCGGCGCGTCATTTTGCCGGTTGCCTGGTTGTTGGTCTTCGCGATTATCGCGGTGGCTTTGGTCAAAATCGCCTTTGTCGATGGTCTTGAAGCGACAGGATCCGAGCCGGCGCCGTTGGCCCAAGTGGATATCCCGGTGGTCCCCGCCACCCGCGCCACCGTTACCAACACCGTGGAGATCAAGGGCACCGTCCAGAGCGACGCCGCCGATACCGTCCGCAGCACTTCCGCGGGCAAGGTCATCAAATTCTTTGTTGAAGAAGGCGGAACCGTAGCCGAGGGTCAAGCCTTGTTCCAGGTCAAAGCTGAGCGACCTGTCACCACCACGCAGACTTCCAAGGACGGCACACCAACTACGCCCAAGCCTGTGTACGACTACTTCGACATCCTCGCTCCCAGCGCCGGCACCCTGCAGCAGCTCACAACGCTCATCGACCAGCAGGTCACCGTCGGCGAGGCAGTGGGCAAGATCGATCCCGGAACCTAAACGGTGGCCGGCTCAGTGACGGCGGCCCAGCAGTACCGTCTGCTGGGCAAGCCCGGCCCCGCGGAGATTGCGTTGGTGGGTGGCCCGGCACCGTTCCAGTGCGCCGAAGTGACGCTTAAGAACAACGCGTCCGACGACGGCGGCAGCGCCTCAGGCGGCTTGGCCGCCACCGGCGGAGGTGCCGGCATGGGCGTGGGCGCAGCGATCGCGGGACCCGGGGCCGGCGGGGGCCAGCCGGAAGAAGGCGGAACTCCCACGGGTACGCTGAGTTGCGCGATCCCTGCAGGCCAGCAGGTCTTTGCAGGTCTCGGGGCCACCATGACGGTCAGCGCAGGAGTGGCCCCTGATGTGGTGACGGTTCCTTTGACCTCGGTGAAGGGAAGCGTCAAGGACGGGATCGTCTGGATTGCCGGACCGGGCGGGGCAGGGGCGGCTCCTGAGCAGCGCACCGTCCAGTTGGGCCTCAACGATGGCTCCGTGGTTGAAGTGACCTCCGGGTTGGCCGAAGGCGAACAGGTCCTGGAGTTCGTTCCCGGTGCACCGGCCGCCCCGAACCCCATGATGGGGCCGGGCCAGATCGCTTACGCCCCGGCAGGCTAGGGTCATGGAAGACTCACGCGAGGAACCGAAAAAGGAAACGCTGGTCAGCCTCCGCTCGGTGACCCGTTCCGTCACGCTTCCCGATGACCAGCAGTTGCACATCCTCAAAGGCATCGACCTTGAGGTGTACAGTGGCGATCACACGGCGATCGTGGGCCGTTCGGGTTGCGGCAAGTCCACGCTCCTGAATTTGCTGGGCTTGCTGGATGTCCCGACATCGGGCGAGCTGGAATTCCTCGGCCAACCCGCGGACCGGCTGGGCAACAATGCCCGTGCCCGCTTGCGTGGTTCCACCGTGGGTTTCGTTTTCCAGCAGTTCAACTTGTTGCCCGGACGCAGCGCCTTGGACAACGTGATCACCCCGTTGTTCTATGCCAAGGGCAAGGAGTTCCGGCGCCGCCGCGAGATCGCCATGAACATGCTGGACCGGGTTGGCCTTGCCGCCCGAGCTACCACCATGCCCAATATGCTCTCAGGTGGTGAACAGCAGCGTGTGGCCATCGCCCGGGCCCTGGTCCGCAGGCCGAGGCTGATCCTGGCCGACGAACCAACCGGAGCACTTGACGTCGAAACAGGCCAGTCCGTCATGGCCTTGTTGGACACCGTCGCGACGGAAACCGCAGCGGCCTTGGTCACCATCACACACGACACCAACGTGGCAGCCCTGGCCCGCGCCTGCTACCGGTTGGATTCGGGCGTCCTCAGCCCATTGTCAGTGCCCGCAGCAGCGGGAGTCAGCGTATGACCGGCTTGGTCTCCACCATCGTCGAAGCGTGGCAGGAGCTCCGGATCAACAAAGTCCGGATTCTTTTGGCTCTCTTGGGAGTGGCCTTGTCCGTGGCCGCGCTGACCTCCGTGGTGGGCGTCGGAAATCTAGCTCGCGAAGGCTACAAGTATCAATCTGAACGAAACGGCGGCCGGGTGGCGACGCTGTCCTTGAACGTCGGCGGACCTACCACGCCGGATCCAGCGAAGCTCGAAAAGGCCTACCTGGGCATCCAACAACGTTACGGCATCACCACGGCCACGCATGTTGGCCAGACCCAGGCAGGCTTTCAATTTCCGCGCGGTGTGACCAGCGTGAACGTCACCATCGTGGACGTCGGCTACGGCATTATCCACCGGGTCCCGCTTCAGCAGGGCAGCTGGTTCGCTGCCGACGACGGCCAAAGGCTTGCGCCCGCCGTCGTGGTTTCCGAAGCGTTCTACAACCAAGCCGGCCGGCCCAACCTGTCCGCCAACCCCACGGTGAGGATCCCGGGTGACCAGCCGGCCACGGCGGTGATCATCGGCGTCGTGCCTGATACTTACCCGGACACCCCGCCTGCCGCGTTCATCCTTGCCGAGGGGGCTGCGATGACGGGTATGCAGTCCCAGATGTCCGAGTTCAAAATGTGGGTAGGCGAAGAGCAGGCCGAGACACTCACAGCTGCAATTACGGCCGACCTCCAAGGGCAGTTTCCTGGCTATTACGCCCAGGCAAACCGGATGGACTATGCCGCTTGGGGCGACCCCTTGGCGCCCGTGCAACTGGTGGTGGGCGGAGTAGCCGGGCTGGTCCTGCTGCTTGGCGCCGTGGGAATGCTCAACATCTCCATGGTCACCGTCCGCTATCGGGTGCGGGAAATCGGCATCCGCCGAAGCTTCGGTGCAACCTCCGGCCGGATCTTCGTGGGTGTCATGATGGAATCCGTGGTGGCCACCGCGGTTGCCGGCCTGGCGGGCGTCATGCTGGCAGTCGCGGTAGTGAAGCACCCGTGGATCGAATCGAAGGTTGCGCCAGGACTCACCGAATACCCGGCATTCCCCATCGACGCCGCACTCCTTGGATTCGGCGCAGCAGTCCTTGTGGGCGCACTCGCCGGAGCCATCCCTGCACTCGTGGCGGTGCGCGTCAAGGTCATCGACGCGATCCGGTTCTGACCTCCTCGGTGAGCCTGCCCTGCTGAAGCCGGAAGCAGCGTTCGGTCTTCTGGGCCAGGCTGCGGTCATGCGTGACCACCAGAATAGTGGTGTTGTGATCGCGGCTCAGTGAGCTCAGCAGCTTGATGATGTGCTCACCGGTTTGCTCGTCCAGGTTGCCGGTGGGCTCATCAGCGAGGATCAGCTTTGGCTCGTTGGCCAGCGCGCGGGCAATTGCCACGCGCTGCTGCTCGCCGCCGGAGAGCCGGTTGGTCCTGCGTGAGTGCTTCTCCGGATCCAATTGCACCTGCTCCAGCAACTCCTTGGCACGCTGCAGTCGGGCCGCCTTCCGGACCCCGGCGAACTCCATGGGCAGCATCACGTTGTCCACGGCGCTGAGGTTGGGAACCAAGTTGAACTGCTGGAACACGAAGCCGATGTCCCGGCGACGGTACTCGGTCAACTTGCCGTCCGGGAGTCCCGCCAGGCTGACGCCATCCACGACGACGTCACCTGAGGTGGGCTTGTCCAGCGCACCCAAGAGGGACAACAGCGTGCTTTTGCCGCTGCCGCTTTTGCCCACGATGGATGCCAGCGAGCCCTTTTCGAGCTCAAAGCTCACGCCGTTGACGGGCTTGATGGTCCGGTCACCGGACTTGAACTGACGGACCAGGTCCTTGACTACGATCACGGCTATTCTCCTCGGAGTACTTCGATGGGACGGATACGGGCTGTCAGCAAGGCCGGGACCAGCGCGCCGATGATGGCCACCGCGAACACTGCTGCGATGCCGGCTGCGAGGACGCCGGGGGAGACACTCGCGGTGACAGAGGTCAGCAACTGCGAGGCACCGCTGAAGGGACCACCCTGGCCACCGCCCATCCCGCCACCGGGCATCCCGCCACCCGGGACCGCGCCGTTGGGCATGGCCCCAGCGAGTCCGCCGCCGCGCTGGGTGGTGGTGGCCGCCGTCGTGCTTGCATTCGAACTGATGAGCGCTGATGCGATACCGCCGCTGGCCAGCGAAGCAATCACCGCGCCCACCACGCTGCCAAGGGCTACCAGGACCAGCGACTCCAGAACGAACTGCAGGCCAATGGTGCGGTTGCGTGCACCGATCGCTTTCAGGACGCCGATCTCACGGCGGCGCTCGCGGACCAGCATCACCATGATGAGCAGGATGATGATTCCGGCGGTGGCCAAAGCTGCGATGAAGGCGATCAGGGAGATGTTCTTGACACTGTCGAGAGAGCTGACAGCCGTTTCGAGGTTGCGCTGTCCCTGGGTGACGTCGGCCTTGTCCGTGCCGAGGGCGTCCTGAACGGCGGTTTTGGTGCTGTCCACGTTCTCCATGCTGTTGACCGTGACGATCATGCTGGAGAGTTCGTCCGGGGTTTCGGCCAGCGTCTGGGCTTCCGGGAGGGTGACGTAGACGGCGTTGTTTCCGAAGGTGGTGCCGGCGTCGAAGATGCCCGCCACGGTGAAGGTCTTGTCCTGGATGGTGAAGGTGGAGCCGGCTGTCAGGCTGTTCTTCTCAGCCAGCGACGCGCCCACCAGGGCCTTGGCATCGGCCGTGGTGTAGTCGCCCAGGCCTGTGCCACTGGTGATGTCCAAAGCCTTGCCGGTGCTGTCCACCTCGGCACCGATGCCCGTCGCGGTGATCGGCAAAGTACGCGCAGGCTGGGTGGTGCTGCCTGTGGTTCCTGCAGTTCCAGCGGAGCCGTTGCGGTTTCCCAGCGTCCCGGCGTCGACGGCGGCCGTCAGGTTGGTGCTGACCGTCGCCTGCTGGCCGCCGGGGCCGAAGCCGCCGCCCGGGCCCTGCTGGGCGGTTCCGGTGGTTGAATCCGTGGTTCCCGTGGTCGCCGTTTGGAGGCGCAGGGCTTTGGTACCAACCACGGATGTCACGTTGGCGACCGAGGCCGCAGTCTTGGCCTCCGCCGTCGTGAGTGGTTCGCCGCCGCCTTCAAAGCCTTGGCCTCCGGCCGGGTTCACCGTCAGGGTGGTACCCACGGACGCGTTGAGCTCCAGGACTTTGGCACCGACTGCCTGGTTGGCCACCAACATGGCCAGCGCCAAGCCGATGGCTACAGCCAGTACGGCCACTACCGCTGCCGTTCTGATCTTGTTGCGGAAGGCATTGCCTACGCTTCGGGCAAGGACGCTCACGTTTCTCCTCTTGACCTGCAAGTTTGTTCGCCCCGCTGAACGCGGGCGCAACTCCTACCTTGCTGAGCGCTGCTGTGCGGCAAGCCAGCCGAAGCTATGCGTGGGCTGTGAAAGCACCTGCGTCCGCGGTGCGGGAGGCAAGCGAAAGCCCCGGCCCGCCTGATGGCGGACCGGGGCTGACTGTCGTGCTTTAAGAGGTGTTACTTGGTGATCGGGCCGAGTACCGGATCGTCAACGTAAGCCGTCTTGACGTTCTCTGCCGTAACAATCTGCGGCGGGAGGAGGTACGCCGGGACGGTCTTAACGCCGTTCTTGTAGGAGTCCTTGTCGTTGATTTCCAGTTCCTTACCGGCCTGGAGATCCTTCACCATGGTGATGGCGTGCTCAACGAGCTTGCGGGTGTCCTTGTTGATGGTGGAGTACTGCTCGCCTGCCATGATCGACTTGACGGACTCAACCTCGGAGTCCTGGCCGGTGACAACCGGGAGCGGCTTGCCGGCGGCCTTGACGGACGTCAGCACTGCGCGGGCCAGGGTGTCGTTCGGGGACAGGACGCCGTCCAGGGAAGCGGTGCCGTAGCTGCCGGTAAGCAGCGTGTCAGCGCGACGCTGGGCGTTTTCTGCCTTCCAACCCTGCGTCACAGCCTGCTCGAACGAGGTCTGGCCGGAGACTACCTTGAGGGTGCCGTCGTCGATCTTCGGCTTCAGGACGCTCATGGCGCCGTCGAAGAAGACCTTTGCGTTGGCATCATCCGGGGAGCCTGCGAACAGTTCAATGTTGTAGGGGCCGGAAGCCTTCTTGGCCTTCATGCCGTCCAACAGGGCCTGGCCCTGCAGTTCGCCCACCTTGAAGTTGTCGTAGGCCACGTAGTAGTCCACGTTCTCGGTGTTCAGGAGCAGGCGGTCGTAGGCGATGATGGTTGCGCCGGAATCCTTGGCCTGCTGGAGCTGCGTACCCAGTTGGGCGCCGTCGATAGCACCGACGATGATGACCTTGGCGCCCTTGGTGACCATGGCGCTGATCTGGTTCTGCTGCTCGGACACGCCGCCGTTGGCGAACTGTACGTCCGGCTTGAAGCCGGCGCTGGTGAGGCCGTCGTTGAACAGCTTCTCCGCGAGGACCCAGTTTTCACTGGTCTTCTGCGGAAGTGCGACGCCGATCATCGAGTCCTTGGGGAACGCTTCCCCGCCTGCTGTGCTGCTGCTTGAGCCGCTGTCAGAGCGGCCGCAGGCTGTCAGCGCCAGTGCCGCAATGGCAGCGACTGCTGCTGCCTTTCCTGCTTTACCAAACATTCGCATATCTTGGTTCACTTTCTGTGTGGGTGGGGTGGAGCGAGTCTGTCAGGACGCGGGTTACGCTTCCTTGGAGATGACCTCTTTGGTGGATGTGGTTTCGTCGGGCTTGATCTCGTTGTTGCGCTGGAAGTTCTTCATCAGCAGTCCGGTGATGGAGCGCTTGCCCTGCGACTTGTTGTAGACATCGAAGGCTACTGCTGCCAGGAGCACCAGGCCCTTGATGATCTGGGTGAGGTCGGCGCCAACGCCCAGCAGCTGGAGGCCGTTGTTGAGGACGGCCATGACCAGGCCACCGACGATCGAGCCGATCACGGTGCCAACGCCACCGGTGACTGCTGCGCCACCGATGAAGACGGCCGCAATGGCGTCCAGTTCCCAACCGACGCCGTCGAACGGGCCGGATGCGGTGGAGCGTCCAACGAAGATCATGCCTGCCAGGCCGGCAAGGACGGACATGTTCATCATGACCAGGAAGTTGACCTTCTTGGACTGCACACCGGACAGCTCAGCTGCGTGGCGGTTGCCACCCACGGCGTAGACGTGGCGGCCCAGGACGGTCTTGTCGGCGATGAATCCGTAGATGAGGACCAGGACGGCGAGGATCAGGCCAGGGATGGGGAAGGAGGTGCCGGGGCGGCCGGTGGCGAACAGGTACGTGGCGTAGAGGATGGCGCCGCAGATCAGGACCAGTTTGGTGACCTCGACCCAGAGCTCGGGAACGTCGGCGCCAAGTGCCTTGGCGGTAGCGCGGGCACGCAGGGACATGATGACCACGAAAGCTACGGCGATCAGGCCGAGCAACACCGTGAGGTTGTTGAAGCCCGTATCCGGTCCGACCTCCGGCAGGTAGCCGGAACCGAGGAACTGGAACTCTTTGGGGACGGGGATGGTGTTGGACTTGCCAACGAACTGGTTGAAGCCTCGGAACAGGAGCATGCCTGCCAGGGTCACGATGAAGGCAGGGATGCCCACATACGCCACCCAGAACCCTTGCCAGGCGCCGATCACGGCTCCCAGGACCAGTCCGAAGAGCACGCCGGCCCACCAGGGGAAGCCCCAGTCACGCATTGCCAGCGCTACGAAAACGCCCACGAAGGCGGCCACGGACCCAACGGAAAGGTCAATGTGTCCGGCGATAATGACCAGGACCATGCCGATGGCCAGGATCAGGATGTAGGAGTTGCCGTTGAACAGGTTGATCACGTTGCCGGGGGTCAGCGTGCGGCCCTCGGTGAAGATCTGGAAGAAGACGATAAGTGCCACCAGGGCGAAGATCATGCCAAACTGGCGGGTATTGCCACCAAATAGCTTCTTGAGCGCGTTCATTGTTTTGGTCCTTGTGTCAGGAAGGGGCGAGGCTGGGCCAACGGGTCAGGCGGTTTTGCGGGCGGAAGTCATGAGCTTCATGAGGCTTTCCTGGCTTGCTTCGTTCTTGTCCAGGACGCCGGTGATGGCGCCTTCAAAAATGGTGTAGATGCGGTCGGACAGGCCCAGAAGCTCCGGGAGCTCCGAGGAAATGACAATCACTCCCTTGCCCTGGTTCGCGAGCTTCTGGATGATGCCGTAGATCTCGTACTTGGCACCGACGTCGATTCCGCGGGTGGGTTCGTCCAGGATCAGGAGGTCCGGATCGGTGAACATCCACTTGGCCAGCACCACTTTTTGCTGGTTGCCACCGGAGAGCTTGGCTACGCCTTCCTCAACCGACGGGGTCTTGGTCCGCAAAGACTTCCGGTACTCCTCGGCAACGGAGAATTCCTTGCGGGTATCCACCACGGAATAGCTGCTGATCTTGTTCAGCGCCGCCGACACCGTGGTGGTCTTGATGTCATCCAGCAGGTTCAGGCCCAGGGACTTCCGGTCCTCAGTGACGTAACCGAGTCCGGCGTCGATCGCTTGCTTGACGCTGCGGAGGTTGACCTGCTTGCCGTCCTTGTAGACCTGGCCTTTGATGAAGCGGCCGTAAGAGTGTCCAAAGAGGGAACGGGCCAGCTCTGTACGTCCGGCGCCCATGAGGCCTGCGAAACCGACGATCTCGCCACGGCGGACAAAGAAGTTCGAACCCTTGCAGATCAGGCGGTCCTGGATCTGTGGGTGGCCGACCGTCCAGTCCTTGACCTCGAAGAAGACCTCGCCGATCTTGGGTTCGTGATCCGGGAAGCGGGACTCCAAGGTCCTGCCCACCATGCCCTTGATGATGCGGTCCTCATCCACGCCGTCGCGCTTAACGTTGAGCGTTTCGATCGACTTGCCGTCACGGATGATGGTGATCTCGTCCGCGATCTGTTCGATCTCGTTGAGCTTGTGGGAAATGATGATCGAGGTGATGCCCTTGCCCTTGAGGCCCAGGATCAAGTCCAGCAGGTGCTGGGAGTCCGATTCGTTCAGGGCTGCCGTGGGCTCGTCCAGGATCAGGAGCTTCACGGACTTGTTCAATGCCTTGGCGATTTCCACCAGCTGCTGCTTGCCGACGCCGATTTCCTTGATGGGGGTATCGGGATCCTCGCGGAGCCCAACGCGGGCCAGGAGTTCGAGGGAGCGCTTGCGGGCCTCGGCCCAGTCGATCACGCCCCACTTGGTGGGTTCGTTGCCGAGGAAGATGTTCTCCATGATGGACAGTTCCGGGATCAGTGCCAGTTCCTGGTGGATGATCACGATGCCGGCCGCTTCACTGGCGCGGATGTCCTTGAACTGCTGGGTTTCGGCTTGGTACACGATGTCTCCCGTGTAGCTTCCGTACCCGTAAACGCCGGAAAGAACCTTCATGAGCGTGGACTTGCCGGCACCGTTTTCCCCGCAGATTGCGTGGATTTCGCCGGCCATCACACGCAGGCTCACGTTCGACAAGGCCTTCACGCCGGGGAATTCCTTCGTGATCGAGCGCATCTCCAAAAGGATGGGATCACCTTGCGTGTCGAGGGATGTCATCAGCCCTTACGCCTCCAATGCATGACTTCGTTGTCGGCCCCGCAATGGCGAGGCTGTCTGTTGAAAAAGTAAACTGGATCACCCGTCTTGTCGTCAAGACTTGAACGCATGATCCAGCTAACGATTTCGTTACCTACCGGTAATACCTGCGTGTTGAAACACCAAAGCGGCGGCTCCGAGGGCTTCTGCGCGGGCCCCCAACGAGGACATTGCGAGGTGGGTCGTCTCGCCCACTACTGGCACGGCGTGCCGCACAAGGCCCCTGCGGATGGGGTCCAGCAAGAGGTCGCCAAGGCCCGCCAAGGGGCCGCCCACCACGATCACTTCAGGATTAATAAGGTTGGAAACGTTGCCCAAAGCGCGTCCTACCGCCAGTCCGGCGTCGTCCACCACCCGCTGTGTTGCGGAGTCGCCGGAGAGACAGTTGCGGACGATGTCCTGTGGTGTCAGCAGGGTCTCCTGGCCGCGTCCCAGCAGTTCGATCATGGTGGTGGTGGACGCTATGGTTTCGAGGCAACCCCTGTTCCCACAGCGGCACACGAGGCCATGCTCATGGATGGTCGCATGGCCTATTTCACCCGTGATGCCCACGTTGCCGTAGTACGGGAAACCGTTGAGAATCAGGCCCGCGCCGATGCCCGAGCCGATCTTGAGGAACATCAGGTTGGAGACCCCGCTGTGGGGTCCCCATGTCACTTCGGACAGCGCACCGAGGTTGGCATCGTTGTCAACAAAGACGGGGCAATTCAGCGCTTCCTCCAGCCGGTGGAGGATATCGATGCCCACCCATTCCGGAAGGATCGCGCCTTGTGCCACCGTGCCGGAACGGCGGTCGATCGGGCCGGGAATGCCCGCACCTGCGCCCACTACGGCAGTGCGGTCGATGCCGTTCTCGCGGAGTAGTTTTTCCAGCAGCAGGACAGCCGCCGCGATGCCTTCTTCCGCCTGGTGGCCCAGCGGTAATTCGATGTAATCCTCGGCAATGACGTGGTAGCCCAGTGAGGCAAGGACTACGCGCAGGTGGCGGCGTCCGAAGTCGATGCCGACGGCCACCGCACCGTTGCTGTTCAGCCTGACGTTGGTTGCGCGGCGACCGGAACTGGTGGTGGGCTCGGTGGAAACGAGGCCTGCGTCCTGCATGATTTTCACGATGTTGGAAATCGTTGCGGTGGACAGCCCGGTCTGCCGCGAGAGCTCGGCTTGGGTGGAAGGACCGCTCAACAGGCACTCGATGATGCGCTGCTGATTCAGGTGGCGCAGTGCGGACTGCGAGCCGGGTTTTCTTGGATGGCTCTTCGTTGAGCGCTGCGTAGCGGGCATGACAAGAAGATTGCCCCACAAGCAACGTTGTAGTCAAGAAGTGAACACAAGGAGTCAACTCTCTGCGACATACTCCAACGCAAGAACATGGGATACGTACCCCTTGTGAGGCCCGCTATTCACGCTATGAACGGGGATTTTCCTGCAGAGCGGGCCCCGCAACGGGGAGGTTGCGGTCAATGCGTCCCGATTTGGCGGCGTACGGGTCCAAATGCCCCACCCCGTGAACGTGTCCCGGGCCTACGCTGGAATCAAGAAACGTCGGGGCACCCGTGTGCGCCGCGACCAGGCGAAAACCTAGGTGGTAAAGATGCTGCTCTCCGTCCTGCAGGCGAACGCTTCCGTCATGGACGTCGACGCCAATCTCCGAACGATCGACGACGCCGCCCATCGCGCCGCCCAGGCAGGAGCAGGCTTGCTGCTCACTCCAGAGCTGTTCCCCGTTGGATACGCGCCGCTGCGCTTGCATGCCGAATTTGATCCGGCCACGCTTCCCGGCATCCGGGAACGCCTGGCGGACATTGCCCGCCGGCACAGCATTGGCCTGGTGTACAGCCTTCCGGCGCCGGCCGCGGAAGAAACAGCCCACGACGACGGCGCTCAGCCGGCTTCCGCCGGTGGTCGCTGGCACATCACGGCTACTTTGCTGGACGCTTCGGGCAACGAAGTCCTCAAGTACGCCAAGGTCCACCTCTTCGGTCCGGAGGAACACAAGGCGTTTGTCGGCGCCCAAGAACCTCCCGCCGTCGTGGATTTCAACGGGATCCGTACGTCGATGCTGATCTGCTATGACGTTGAGTTCCCTGAAGCCGTGCGCGCTGCAGCGACGAGGGGCGCGGAGCTGTTGCTGGTTCCCACTGCGCTGTCCGCTGGATTCGAGAATGTCCCGCAGGTGCTGATCCGTGCCCGTGCGTTGGAAAGCCAGCTCAACGTGGCGTACGCCAACCACTCCGGCCACGAGGATATCTACTCGTTCCTGGGCGGCAGCGTGGTGGCCGGTCCGGACGGCTCGTTGCTCGCCGCGGCAGGGGACGGGGCCGCGCTGCTGTTCGCCGAAGTCGGCACGCAGACGGTGAAGTCCGCACGGGAGGAAGTCCCGTACCTGCGCGAACGCCGGCCGGAACTCTACAAGCAGTGGGAGCAGCGCAGTTAGGCGACAACCCCGTCTGTCACGGAGCCGATCAACTCCTCCACGTACTGCAACGCAAACCACAGCTCGGCACGCACCTGTGCCTGGTTGAGGTCCATGTCCAGCAGCTCGCCCAGCACGCCGATCTGCCGCCGCACGCTGTTCCGGTGCAGTCCCAGGAGTTTGGCTGAGCCGTCCCAACTGCCGTTTTCGCTGAGCCAGCCGCGAAGCACGGACAGCAACGGATCGCGCCGGTCCGGTTCGAGTGAGAGCACAGGCGCGAGGAGCCGCTCCGCCAACAGGGTTCCGGCTTCGCGCCCCAGCAGCCCCGCAACTGACCAGGTCACTTCATCCACCCGGGCGCTCTTGCCGGTGGTGACCACGCGGCTGCGCAATGAGGTGGCCCGCTGGTAGGCGGCGGCGAGTCCCGTGAGCTCGGTCGGTTCGCCTATCACCAGGCGCCATCCCAGTTTCTCGATGTCGGCCAGCAACGCGTCGTCCACCTTCAACCGGGTAATTGCCGCGAAACCATACTCGGTGATCTCCACGAGCTTGGTGTCGAAGAGCCTCCGCCATTGCAGCAACTCGCGAACCGGCCCGTCGTCAGCAGCGCCGTCCACCCGGACGCCTTGCACCACGCGCATCTGCCCGGATCTGGTGGAGGACAAACTCTGGGCCAGCAGGTCCTTCAGGCCGTTGACCTGTTTGGTGGAGCCGGACGTCAACGAGTCCGGGTGCAGCAGCACCGCCGTGGCCAGCTGGCTGGGGGCCAGCGACCCACTGGTCCTTTGCCGCACCAGCAGTTCCAACAACCCCACAGCCGACTGCACCACGTTGTTCTGTGCAGGCGTCAACGGTGCATCCGAACCCAGGATCAAGGCCCCGAGGTTCGCGTCCTTGGTGCTCCGCAGCGGATGCCCAAACACCAGCGCCGAACCGGGTTGTTCGAAGCCGTCCATCTCAACGCGCGGCCCGCTGCCGGACAACAGTCGCTCCAGCATCGGCGACAGCAATGAATGCTCGACGCCGGTGCTGCCGCCGGCACTGTGACCGCGCGCCCGGACCCGTCCGTCGGCCCCCACCAGCACGGCCCACACCGGCACCCGCTGCACCAGTGCGGCGAGCAATTCGTGTTCGGGCCTGGGGGAGAGGACTGCCCGCATAAGTTGGCGGTTGGTCTCGGCAAGTTGGCGGAAGACCCGCGCATTGTCCGTCTCCAGCAGCTGGGAGAACTCCAGCCCGATCGCTGCGAACGGCACGGATTCCGGGACCTCGAACAACGTGAGGTTGTGCTTGCGGCAAGCGTCAAGCAGCACGTCCGGTACGGCGTCGAAGTATGGCCTGATGCCGAAGCCCAGCGCCGCCACTTTCGCGTCCACCAGCCGCTGGACGTAGGCATCCACCTTGGCCGCCGAGCCGCCCTTCCCCAGGAAAGGCAGCCCGGCGGTGAGGAGGAACTCGCCCTCGGGAAGGTACGGCGTGGGGTCCTCAAGCTCACTCGGTTCCACCCACCTCAGCAACGAGGCGCCGCTGCCGCCGTCGTGAAGCATTGTCAACTCCGGCGGCAGCTGCTCCACAAATTGTTCGAGCGTGACGAAACTCAGGCGGGCGGTGGCGGGTTCAGGCGACATTGCCCTGCCCGGCGGCGGCCGGCTCCTGGTAGTCGGGGCACTCGTAAGCGCTGTCCCGGTCGGCGCCGCTTGCGTAGGCGCGTGGCAGGCGGGGCGCGATCCTGTTGATGATCTCGTCGCCGTGACTGCCGATTGCAGCACCCCAGTCGTCGGCGCTCGCCGCCCCGGACGCAGGATCGCCGAACAACACCGCGGTGTCTCCGACGTCGATTCCCGAAGCGTCCGGGCCGAGGTCCACCATGAACTGGTCCATGCAGACCTTGCCGATCACCGGCACGCTGCGGCCCGCGATGTTCACTACGGACCGGCCGCTGATGCCCTTGGGGATGCCATCTGCGTAACCGAGCGGAATGAGCCCGAGGTAGCGCGGCTCGTAGGTGATGGCCTGGTGTTCGTAGCTGACACCGGTCCCGGCCGGGACTTTCTTGACCATGACCAAGGGTGCCGTCACGCTGAGCGCTGGGCGCAGGCCGAAATCCGCCGGGTTGAGGTGGTCGGCCGGTGCCAGGCCGTAGATGGCCAGCCCTGCCCGGACCATGTCGAAATGGAATTCGGGCCGGTCCAGGATGTTCGCCGAACTGGAAACATGCCGGAGCTGCGGGTTCAGGCCCGCCTCATGGGCTTCCCGCACAGCGTCCTCGAACTCTGCGACGGCGGTGGCGTTGCCCGGGTGGGCGGGCACATCGGCCCAGGCCAGGTGGGTCCACAGCCCCCGGACGCGGAGGGTGCCGTCCAGTTCGGCCTGACGGGCGGCATGGACGAGTTCAGCCCAATCTTCCTTGCGTGCACCGCCGCGGCTCAGTCCGCTGTCCAGTTCAAGATGTACGACGGCGGGGCGGCCAACGCGTTCCGCGATGCCTGCCAGCACCTCCAGTTGGCTGACGCTTCCGAGCGACACATCAATGTCGTTTTTCAGTGCTTCAAGAATGGTGGCACTTGTCTGGGATGCCAGATACAGCCACGAGAGGATGGGGACCGTAATGCCTGCTTGGCGAAGGGCAATTGCCTCGGTGAGCTGGGCGGTTCCCAGCCAGTCCGCCCCCGCCTCTACTGCGGTGCGGGCTACTTCCACCAAGCCATGTCCGTAAGCGTTCCCCTTCACTACGGCCATGAAATGCGGCGCCTCGGTGCGCTTTTTCAGTGCTGTGACATTGTCTGAAATCGCGGACAGGTCCACGGTGACCTGTCCTGACAGGGCGGCCGGAGCAGCTCCTTGATAGTGTGCATTACGTCTCATGGTTGAACACTATAGGTCATTTTGCACCGCGGTGAGAGGTGGCTCACATGCCAGTCTTGTGGAGGGGAAATCGAAACTACTTTGAAGGGACGTCAAGGGTGACTGTGCCTGTGAACACCAAAAACCCGGCGGCAGCAAGCGCCGTCAGGCCGAGCCTCGGCGCGCAACTCCTGCGCCGCAAGCCGATCGGCCAGATGGTCAGCGAAGCCGGAAGCGGCGAGGGCGGAAACCAGCTGGTCCGCAGCTTCGGCGTCCTCCAGCTGACCATGATCAGCGTCGGCGCTACTCTTGGCACCGGCATCCTGGTGATCCTTGGCGAATCAGTGCCGCTGGCAGGGCCGGCCATCTGGATCTCATTCGTCATTGCCGGTTTGGCTGCGCTGCTCTCCGCAGTGTCCTACGCCGAAATGGCCGGGCTGGTTCCGGTGGCTGGCTCCAGTTACTCCTACTCCTACGCCACCATGGGCGAGGGCATGGCGTGGATTTGCGGCTGGTGCCTGGTGCTGGAGTACGCCGTCTCAGTGGCGGCCGTTGCTGTTGGCGCCGGGCAGTACGTGAACGAGACTCTGGCCGCGTTCGGCCAAGTCCTGCCGGATGCCATGAGCCAGCCGCCAGGGGATGGCGGTCTGGTGAACGTGCCGGCCATGGTGATCGTGGTCCTGGCCATGATCCTGCTGGTCCGCGGAGCCCGCGAGAGCGCCTGGATCAACACTGCGATCGTCGTCATCAAGGTGGGCATCCTGATCTTCTTCTGCGCTGTGGCCTTCACCGCCTTCAACGCAGGCAACTTCGAGCCGCTGCTGCCGATGGGTGCCGCTGGTGTTTCTGCAGCCGCATCCAGCGTCTTCTTCTCCTACATCGGTTTCGACGCAGCTTCTACGGCAGGCGAGGAAGCCAAGAACCCCAAGCGTGACCTGCCCCGTGCCATCATGCTCTCCATGGTGATCGTCACCAGTATCTACGTCCTGGTTGCCGTTGCGGCCATCGGTGCCCGTCCGTGGGACTGGTTCGACGGTACTGAAGCTGCGCTGGTGCAGATCCTGCACGAGATCACGGGCCAGCCCTGGATCGCCCTGGTCTTCTCCATCGGTGCTGTGCTCGCCATCGCCAGCATCGTACTGACAGTTCTCTACGGCCAGACCCGCATCCTGCTTTCCATGTCCCGCGATGGCATGGTGCCCAAAGTCTTTGGCCGCGTCTCCCGCCGCACCGGCACTCCGGTGGCCGGAACGCTGATCATCGGGACCGCCGTCGCCCTCACTGCCGGCTTGGTTCCGCTCGGTGCACTGGCGGACGCCACCAGCATTGGCACACTCTTTGCCTTTGCACTGGTCAACGTTGCGGTCATCTACCTGCGTCGCAACCGGCCCGATCTTGAGCGCAGCTTCCGGGTCCCGCTCTACCCCATCACGCCGATACTTGGCACGCTGATGTGTGCGTACCTCATGCTCAACCTGGGCGCCGACACCTGGATCACGTTTGGTGTCTGGATGCTGGTGGGCATCGCCATCTACTTCGGCTATGGACGCCGGAACTCCAAGGTAGCCGAGCTCAGCGAGCAGGACTACCGTGAAATGACCGCCAGGGCCGTGAGCCCGGAATCTGTGAAAGCAGCAAACTCATGACCATCGCCACTGAACTCCCTGTCCTCGAGAAACCAGGTGCCCCCTCCTCGGAGGCAGCTGGAGCCCCCATCACCATGCTGAACCCGGACTTCCCGTTCAGCTACGACCACTACCTGGCCCACCCCGACGGACTGGGCGCGGTTCCCGAGGAGCTTTATGGCACGGAAGTAGCCATTATCGGCGCCGGCCTGTCCGGGCTGGTCACCGCCTACGAGCTGATGAAACTTGGCCTCAAGCCGGTGATTTACGAGGCCGACCAAATCGGTGGGCGTCTGAGGACTGCGAGCTTCCCGTCGGCGCCCGGCGTGGTGGCGGACCTTGGTGGCATGCGCTTCCCGGTCTCCGGCAAGGCGTTCTACCACTACGTGGACCTGCTAGGCCTGGACACCAACGAATTTCCCAACCCCATGGCGCCCGCAACCTCCTCCACGGTGATTGAGCTCGCGGGTAAGAAGCACTACGCCACCACGGCCGATGAGCTGCCGGAGTTTTTCCTCGAAGTAGCCGACGCCTGGAAAGCCGCAGTCAACGACGGTGCAGCCTTCGCGGAGATGCAGGAAGCCATCAAGGCCCGCGACACCAAGCGGATCAAGGAAATCTGGAACGCGCTCCTCCCGGAACTCGACGAGCAGACCTTCTACGGCTTCATCGCCGCCAGCAAGTCCTTCAAGGAAGCCGGCTTCGCACACCGCGAGGCGTTCGGCCAAGTGGGCTTCGGTACCGGCGGTTGGGACACAGACTTCCCCAACTCCATCCTCGAAATCCTCCGCGTGGTCTACACCGACGCGGACGATCAGCACCGCTCCATTGCGGGAGGAGCGCAAAGGCTCCCCGAGGCACTCTGGAACCATGCGCCGTCGAACCTTGCTCACTGGCCCCAAGGCACCTCGTTGGCGTCCCTGCACAGCGGTTCCCCGCGCGGAGCCGTGGACAACATCCGCCGCGCAGAGAATGGCGACCTGCTGGTCCGCGAAAACTGGGGACGCGAAGCCACCTACCAAGCAGTGGTGACCACCTGCCAGTCCTGGCTGCTGTCCACGCGCATCCACACCGAGGAAGCGTTGTTCCCGGCCGAGCTGTGGACCGCGATCGAGCGTTCGCACTACATGCAGTCCTCCAAGACCTTCGTGATGGTGGACCGGCCGTTCTGGAAGGACATCGATCCCGAAACCGGCCGCGAGGTCCTGTCCATGACACTCACCGACCGCCTCAACCGGGCCACGTACCTGCTCGACGACGGTCCGGACAAGCCCGCCGTCATGCTCCTGTCCTACACGTGGAACGATGACGCCCTGAAATGGCTGGCCCTCAGCGCCGACGAGCGCGTGAAGCTGATGCTCCACTCGCTGCAGCAGATCTACCCGGGCGTGGATATTGCCAGCCACATCGTGGGGCAGCCGATCACGGTGTCCTGGGAAGCGGACCCCAACTTCATGGGTGCGTTCAAGGCCAACCTGCCGGGGCACTACCGGTACCAGCAGCGCCTGTTCACGCACTTCAAGCAGGACCAGTTGCCGGAGCACCAACGCGGCATCTTCCTCGCCGGAGATGACGTGTCCTTCACCGCAGGCTGGGCCGAGGGCGCCGTGACCACTGGTCTCAACGCCGTGTGGGGCGTGGTGAACCACCTCGGCGGCACGTCCGCTGCCGGTAACCCCGGACCGGGCGACCTGCTGGACGAGCTCGGCCCGATCTCGCTGGACTGATCCCGTTGCCTTTGCCTTTTAAGCGTGCATGTCCCGGTGCGCCGCCGCGAGTTCCTTGTAGTGCGCGGCGTTGTGCTTCACGCCCTCAAACTCCTCATCGGTGAGTTCACGGCGGACCTTCGCGGGCACGCCAGCCACCAGGGAGCGTGGGGGAATGACCGTGCCTTCCAACACCACGGCGCCGGCGGCAATGAGCGAGCCCGTGCCGATGACCGCGCCGTTGAGGATGGTGGCGCTCATGCCGATCAGGCAGTCGTCCTCCACAGTGCACCCGTGGACCACGGCGCTGTGCCCCACGGAGACGCGCTCGCCGACGGTGCAGGGGAAGCCCGGGTCGGCGTGGAGGACTACATTGTCCTGGAGGTTGGAGCCCGCGCCGACGCTGATTGCAGCCGTATCGGCGCGGACGGAGACACCGTAGAAGGCGCTGGAGTCCTGGGCCAACGTGGCCTTGCCGATAATGGATGCAGTGGGTGCCACGAAGGCGGATTCATGAATGGCCGGGGTGTCCCCGGCGAAAGTGTAAGAGGGAGCCATGCTGCCCAGCTTATTTCCCAACTGGGTAACAGCAAACGTCGCTATGGGCCGTCAGTGGGACGTTTGCTGTTACTCAGTTGGGTGCAGGGGTGCGGAGGACCAGGAATTGGTAGTGCTGTACCCAGTTGCCCGCGCCCGGCCCGGACTCCACGCCCACACCCTCAGGCCACGTCCGGAAATGTTCAACCGAGCCATGCTCGCCGAAAATCCTGCGCACAGTGTCATCGCTGCGACGGCTGAAGAACCGCCGCGGTTCCTCGAGGTCCTCCGGGTTGAGGACCTCGCAATCCTCACCTGACCAGAGTCCGACGGCGATTGGCGCACCAGGTGCGGTGACCCGCACAAGTTCGCTGACGACGTCGTGAATTCCGCTGTTGGGGACATGCAGGAGCGTGCTCATGGTCCACGCAGCTGAAAAGACAGCATCCGCGAAGGGCAGGCTGCGGCCGCTGGCGACGGTAGCCTCCAACCCGGCCGAGCGCGCCAGATGGACGCTCTCAGAAGACAAGTCCACCCCGGTGTAGTGCAGTCCGGCGCGGACAAACTCCAAGCCCTCAACGCCCGTGCCGCACCCCAGCTCGAACAAGGAATGACGGTGTTCGGATTTCAGGAGCCGGATGAACCATTCTCTGCTCTCGACACGGTGTGGCGTGAGCGCGCGGGTGTTCCGGACAGGCGCCTGACGGTCGTAGTAGACCGCCAAATCAGCCTCGTGCTCGGCGTGAGGAATGCCCCGCATACCCTCAGCATAGGAGCGCTGTTAGTTGAACACCACGGTCCGGGTGCCGTCCAGGAGCACTCGGTGTTCGGCATGCCACTGGACCGCCTGGGCCAGCGTACGGCCTTCGACGTCGCGGCCCATCTGGACGAACTGTGCAGCCGTGCGTGCGTGGTCGACGCGGATGACTTCCTGCTCGATGATCGGGCCCTCGTCGAGGTCGGCCGTGACGTAGTGGGCGGTGGCGCCGATGATCTTCACTCCGCGCGCGTGGGCCTGGTGGTACGGCTTGGCGCCCTTGAAGGAGGGCAGGAAGGAGTGGTGGATATTGATGGCCTTGCCGTTCAACTCCGTGCACAGATCGTTGGAAAGGACCTGCATGTACCGGGCCAGGACGGTCAACTCGACATCGTGATCGGCAATGAGCTTCAACAGCTGCGCCTCGGCCTGGGGCTTGGTTTCCGGCGTCACCGGGATGTGGTGGAACGGGATGCCGTAGAACTCCGCCAGCGGCTCAAGGTCACGGTGGTTGGACACGATGGCAGGGACATCAATGGGCAGGGTGCCGGTCCGCTGCTGGAACAGGAGGTCGTTCAGGCAGTGCGCGTCCTTGGAGCACAGGATGATGGTGCGGACCTTTTCGCCAACAGGATTGATCTGCCAGGTCATTCCGAACGATTCGGCGACCGGACGCAGCGCGGACGCCAATTCGTCCTGGGAGGACGACGTCGATGCCTCCACGCGCATGAAAAAGTTGCCTGTGCTGGGGCTTCCGTACTGCTGGGAATCGGCGATATTGCAGCCGGCGGCAAGCAGGGCTCCAGCTACCGCGTGGACGATGCCGGGGCGGTCGGGGCAGGAAAGTGTTACTACGAAAGCGGTGGATTCAGTCACACGATCAAGCCTACCTGTGCTGCGTTGTTGTACTGTTAATGGGTCGCAACTGGCGTTGGGTGGACTACCACCAGGGAGCGGCAATCATGAAGACCACGGATCGTACGCCTGGGCCGAGGGTCATGTCTTACCGCGCTGCACGTGACCAATCCCTCCGTAACCGAGGGGGACGAGGCAATGCTGCTGCCGGTAGCCTGACCTGTAGCACCACCCGTTGCCTAGCCAGGAGATCTCCGTGACTACCTCAACCACTTCCGCGTCTGTCAGCAACCAGTCGCTCGCCGATCTCGATCCAGAGATCGCAGCAGTCCTCAACCAGGAACTTGGCCGCCAGCGCGGCACCCTGGAAATGATTGCGTCCGAAAACTTCGCCCCCCGCGCCGTCATGGAAGCCCAGGGCTCCGTCCTGACCAACAAGTACGCCGAGGGCTACCCGGGCCGTCGCTATTACGGCGGTTGTGAATACGTCGACGTCGCCGAGCAGCTCGCCATTGACCGCGTCAAGGAACTCTTCGGCGCCGAGTACGCCAACGTCCAGCCGCACTCCGGTGCCCAGGCGAACGCTGCAGCACTCTCCGCCATGATCACCCCGGGCGATAAGATCCTCGGCCTGTCCCTGGCACACGGTGGCCACCTTACCCACGGCATGAAGCTCAACTTCTCCGGCAAGCTCTACAACGTAGCTGCCTACCAGGTTGAAGAAGACAACTTCCGCATCGACATGGACAAGCTCCGCGAGCAGGCCATCGCCGAGAAGCCCCAGGTCATCATCGCCGGCTGGTCCGCGTACCCGCGCCACCTCGATTTCGCCGCCTTCCGGTCCATCGCCGACGAAGTGGGCGCACTCCTGTGGACGGACATGGCGCACTTCGCGGGCCTGGTGGCAGCCGGCCTGCACCCGAGCCCGGTCCCGCACTCCGACGTCGTCACCTCCACCGTTCACAAGACCCTCGCGGGTCCGCGTTCCGGTGTGATCCTGGGCAAGCAGGAGTGGGCCAAGAAGCTCAACTCCAGCGTCTTCCCGGGACAGCAGGGCGGACCGCTCATGCACGTCATCGCCGCCAAGGCTGTCGCCTTCAAGATCGCCGGCAGCGAAGAGTTCAAGGAGCGCCAGGAGCGCGTCCTCGAAGGTGCCAAGATCATCGCAGACCGCCTCAACCAGTCCGACGTCGCCGAAGCCGGCGTCTCGGTCCTCACTGGCGGCACCGACGTTCACCTGGTCCTGGTTGACCTGCGTAACTCGCAACTGGACGGCCAGCAGGCCGAAGACCTCCTGCACTCCGTGGGCATCACCGTGAACCGCAACGCTGTTCCGTTCGACCCCCGCCCGCCGATGGTCACCTCCGGCCTCCGCATCGGTACCCCTGCCTTGGCTACCCGCGGATTCGGTGCCACCGAGTTCACCGAGGTTGCCGAGATCATCGCCACCGCACTCAAGGCGGGCTCCGCTGCGGATGTCGAGGCCCTCCAGGCACGCGTCGACAAGCTGGCCGCTGACTTCCCGCTGTACCCGCAGCACGAGCAGTGGTAAATCCGCGATTCCGCGGCTAAGCAACGCATCACCCGGGCATTGAACCGGAGCCCACGGGATCCGCCGCCACACCTACGGCGGCGGGTCCCGCTGGCATGAGCCATTAGGTCACCCACCAGAAAGAGCAGATGGAATGACACAGTCCACCGCACAGATCCTTGACGGCAAGGCCACCGCCGCAGCCATCAAGGCAGAACTGACCACTCGCGTTTCCGTCCTCGCTGCCAAGGGAATCGTCCCCGGTCTGGGCACCATCCTGGTGGGTTCCGACCCCGGCAGCACCTGGTACGTCGGCGGCAAGCACAAGGACTGCGCCGAGGTCGGCATCCAGTCCATCCGCCGCGACCTCCCCGAGGACATCAGCCAGGAGGACCTCTTGGAGGTTGTCCGCGAGCTCAACGACAACCCGGAATGCACGGGCTACATCGTCCAGCTTCCGCTGCCCAAGCACATTGACCAGGACGTCATCCTCGAAGCCATGGACCCTGACAAGGACGCCGACGGCCTGCACCCGATGAACCTTGGCCGTCTGGTGGCCAACGTCAATGGCGAGATGAAGTCCCCGCTGCCTTGCACGCCCAAGGGTTGTGTGGAGTTGCTCCGCCGCCACAACATCGAACTCAAGGGCAAGCGCGTCCTGGTGGTTGGCCGTGGCGTCACCATCGGCCGCCCCATCGGTCTCCTGCTGACCCGCAAGGAAGTCAACGCCACGGTTGTCCTGGCCCACACCGGAACGGTGGACCTGCCCGCAGAACTCAGGCAGGCCGACGTCGTGATCGCCGCTGCCGGCGTGCCGCACATGATCAAGGCTGAAGACCTCAAGCCGGGTGCAATAGTGCTCGACGTCGGCGTCAGCCGTGTGGACGACGGCAACGGCAAGGCTGTTGTCACCGGAGATGTGGACCCGGCAGCTGCCGACGTCGCCGCTTGGCTGTCCCCGAACCCGGGCGGCGTAGGCCCGATGACCCGTGCCATGCTGCTCGCGAACGTCGTGGAGAGTGCTGAGCGCCAGGCGGGCATCGCCTAGGTTTACACGCGCTGAACGGGAGGGCTCTTGCAAGATTATCTGCAAGAGCCCTTTCACATGTCCGTGGGCGCTACTAGTCTGCTGAGGGTGCACAATGAAGCAACCCGCTCCGCAACTCCCACTGAATCGTCGCAATCCAGCTTCGACATGAACCGACCCACCGTCATCAGCGCCCGGCATCTCACCAAGGCCTATGGTGAGCTCACCGCCGTGGACAACATCTCCTTCGACGTACCGGCGGGGGAGTCCTTCGGACTGCTGGGCCCCAACGGCGCCGGCAAGTCCACCACGATGAAAATGATCGGGGGCGTCTCCCAACGCACCTCGGGCACGCTCAGCATCATGGGCTTGGATCCTGAGTCGCACGGCCCTGAAGTCCGGGCGCATTTGGGTGTGGTCCCGCAACAGGACAACCTCGACGAAGAGCTGAAGGTCCGCGAGAACCTGATCGTCTACGGACGTTACTTTGGCCTGCCCCTGAGCTACTTGCGGCCGAAGGCCGACGAACTGCTGGAATTCGCGCAGCTGACGGACAAAGCAAACTCGAAGGTCGACGCACTTTCCGGCGGCATGAAGCGGCGGCTCACCATCGCCCGCTCGCTCATTAATGAGCCTCGAATCCTGCTTCTCGACGAGCCCACCACCGGTCTGGATCCACAAGCCCGCCACATCCTCTGGGACCGGCTGTTCCGGCTCAAGGAAAATGGCGTCACCCTGATCCTCACCACGCACTATATGGATGAGGCCGAGCAACTCTGCGATCGCCTGATCGTGGTGGACAAGGGCCGGATCATGGCGGAGGGTTCGCCCGCCGCCCTGATCCGCGAGCACTCGTCCCGCGAAGTACTCGAGCTCAGGTTCGGGTCCGAGCGGAACGCGACCATCGGCGTCGAACTTCAAGGCATCGGTGAGCGGCTCGAAACGCTGCCCGACCGCGTACTCATCTATGCGCATGACGGCGAGGCCGCGTTGGAGCAGGTCACTGCCCGCGGGCTGCGCCCCATGACCTCGCTGGTCCGCCGCTCGTCGCTGGAGGACGTGTTCCTCCGGCTGACCGGCAGGAGCCTTGTTGATTAGGCGACAGGTGACTGACCCGGAAATCACGCCAAGCACGACGGCGGAGCGTCCGTTGCGGGCCCACTCACCTGAGGTTTCGGCCGCGAGGGCGCGGCGATGGGGCGCCTTTTTCTACGCCGAGCAGGTGCTCCGCGTCATGCGCAATTACGGCTGGTCCGTGGTGCTGTACAGCGTGGGGCAACCCGTGGCGTATCTCTTTGCCATGGGGGTTGGCTTGGCCAGCCTGGTGGATGCCAACAGCGAAGCCACGTTCGGTGGTGTCAGTTATTTGGAGTTCGTGGCTCCGGCGTTGTTGGTCTCGGCTGCAGTGATGACGGCGTCGGGGGAATTCTCCTATCCCATCATGGACGGATTCAAGTGGCGCCGTGTTTTCTACGGTCCGCACGCCTCACCCTTGATTCCCGAGCAAATCGCCAGCGGGCACATCATGGCCAGCACCCTGAGGTTCCTCCTGCAGTCGGTGGTCTACTTCGTGGTGGTGGCACTGTTCGGTGCTTCGCCGGGTCCGTGGGGCTGGGTATCGGCCCTCGTGGCTACCGTGGCGGCCCTGTCCTTTGGCCTGCCGCTGATGGCTTATGCGGCGAGCATCAAACAGGACAAGGGGCAGTTTGCGCTGGTGCAACGCTTCATTGTGATGCCGCTGTTCCTGTTCTCGGGGACGTTCTTCCCACTGGATTCCCTGCCGATCGCTGTCCGTTGGATCGGATGGATTTCCCCTGTGTGGCACGGGACTGAGCTGAGCCGCGTGTTCACCTACGGGATGGATCAAAGCCCTGTGCTGACCATCATCCACGTGGTGTTCCTGCTGGTGACGGCCACAGTTGGTTGGATGGTTGTCCGCCGCCAGTTCGTGAAAAGGATGGGCTCATGAGCGTCCTGACCGGTGGACACAGCGCCACGGATCGTGCGCGGGAGCGGAAGTTCGGCTCCCTTTATTCACGCAATGCCAAAGCCGTAGTGGGCCGCGGATTGATGGCGGCCAAGTCCAGCACCTGGCTGGTCATGGTGTCCGGGTTCTTTGAGCCGGTGCTGTTCCTGCTGGCCATGGGCGTGGGCATGGGCTCCATCGTGGGCACCGTCCAAGGCCCTGGCGGCGGGGAGATCAGCTACGCGGCCTACATTGCACCGGCGCTGCTGGCCGTTTCGGCGATGAACGGGGCGATCTACGACTCCACGTGGAACGTCTTCTTCAAGATGAACTTCGCCAAGCTCTACCAAGGGATGCTGTACACGTCCCTGGGGCCGTTGGATGTCGCGATCGGCGAGATCTTCCTGGCCCTCCTGCGGGGCCTGCTCTACGCCACGGGATTCACCGCCGTCATGGGTGTGATGGGTTTGCTCACCAGTTGGTGGGCCATCCTGGTCATTCCTGCCTCGGTGCTGATCGCGTTCGGTTTCGCGAGCTTCGGAATGGGCATCACCAGCTTCATGAAGACCTTCCAGCAGATGGACTGGATCAACTTCTTCCTGCTGCCCATGTTCCTGTTCAGCGCCACGTTCTACCCGCTCAGCGTCTACCCGCAGGTCATCCAGTGGTTCATCCAGGCCATGCCCCTGTGGCACGGCGTGGAGTTGCTGCGGCAGATCAGCGTGGGTTCGTTCAGCCCGGCCACTGCAGTCCATGTGGGCTACTACCTGGTGATGATCGCTCTCGGGATCATGCTGACCACAGGAAGGCTGCGCCAACTGTTCCTGAAGTAGTAGGTTCCCGCTGGAGACCCGCCCCGGGGGTTACTCGAAGGAAGCCCGCCGGGCATCATTCGTTCTTGTCTTCCACAGATCTGGTGGATTGACCTTGAACCGGCGCCCTGTCAGCGCCCTCGGTACAAGCCTGATGTAGTTGTCTTTCGGCCCTGGTTGCCAAGGCTCAAGCCCCAGGGCATCCACTTCTGCTGTTTCCTCCGGATCAGTCATCAGCTCCGTATCGCCACGGGCCACCACGCTCCAGGCCTCGCCCGTGGCGGCGTCGTATCCGTCAATTTCCAACACAGCCGGTCGGGAGGCTTGTGCGCCCCACAGCTTCCGCCCCGGGCTGCTGCGGAACACGGGGTTGCGCCGAAACAGGACGTAATTTACCGGGAAGATCTCCGGATGGTCATCCACTATCAGGCCAATACGGCCGATGGTTTCAGTGGCCAGCAGATCCCAGCAGGCGTTGAAGGGCAGGTCCGGGACTTCCTGATGCGTGGATGAGCTGCCGATTTCCGGGGAGTCATTCATGATTACCTCTCGTAACCGCTTGGCTCGTGCAGGGGTTTCGTGGCACTAAGGACGCCTCACGTGCGGCGTCGGGCGCAGGATTTATGGTGCCGTCTCGGGTTCCCTGGCAGGCCACCAACGCTTTGAATCGCTGATGACAAACCGCCGTCCGGTGAGTTCAGTGGGCGTGATGCGAAACAGAAAATCCTTGGTCCCCGGTTCCCATGGCGAGAGATCGTGGGCTGTGCTTTCCTGGCTGGGGTCATCGGAGGGGATGGCTTCCGGCAGTCCTTTGGCTACGACGCTCCACGCAATGGTTCCGTAGGAATTGAAGCCGTCTGCTTCCAAGGCAACAGGCTCTGTGCCCATCAGCGCGTCCATTTTGGTTCCCGGCGCAGTCCTCAAGATCAAGGTCCCATCCTCCGGAAAATAGTTGACGGGAAAGATCTCGGGACCTGAACTGCTGGACAGTGCCAGCCGTCCCAAGGAGTTGGAACGCAGGAGTCTCCAACATTCGTGAACTTTCAGGATCTGTACCTCTGGTGGGTCTTCAACCGTGCTCATGTGCCGAGCATACATAGCGGGAGAGCGGAGACCTAGGGTGCGCAAGCCAAGCGTCGTCACTACCTCAAGTTTGCTCTTGAAGCTGTGTTCGCCGTCCGTGGAAGCGGGCACAAGCACCTTCATGGATTTGAGAGAATAGGTCCATGCAATCTCTCGGTGACCCGCACCCGTCCACGTCCCCCGCCGGCAAAGGCATGTTCAAGGGCTTCCGCATTGGCGGCCTGGGGATGACCGTCGTCATCATCGCGTTCCTGGTGGCCGTCATTTTCGCGGCAAACCAGAACGATGTTGTGGGTTGGGTCGTCGCAGTAGTGGCCTTCGGTTGGCTGGCTCTGGCCAGTTTCGTGGTGTTGAGCATCCGCAAGGCCGCGCAGCGGGCCGGCGCAAAGCTGACCGAAGCGCAGAATGCGTTCAACGCCGCAGCCGGCCGCGCGCCGTCGTCGTCCGCTGCTGACAGCGGTGGCACGCGCGTCGTAGCCGAACGCAGCAAATCAGATGAGGTTCGCGACCTCAAACTGGACCATTCCTTCAAGATCGTCCAGGTACAGGTCCGTGTTGTGGATGAGGAGCGGGCCAAGGGCGGCGCCGCCGATCAGGACACCATCAACCGCGCCCTGGAAACCATCGCCATTACGGCCACCAATGCGCGCGACATGATCAAGTCTTCCGGCGGCTCGGACGAGCCCGTAGCCGGCACCATCATCGACTAGAGTGGACCGGGTGAGTACGGCATTGAAGAAGGACTTCCTTCGCATCGCGTCAGTTAACGTCAACGGCCTGAGGGCTGCCTACAAGAACGGCATGGCGGAATGGCTGGAGCCCCGCGAGGTTGACATTCTCTGCCTGCAGGAAGTCCGCGCACCTGATGACATCGTCAGGAAGCTGATCGGCGAAGGCTGGCACATCCTCCACACCGAAGCTGAGGCCAAGGGCCGCGCCGGTGTCGCCATCGCTTCCCGCGAGGAACCCACTGCCACCCGCGTCGGTATTGGCGATGACTACTTCGACACGTCCGGGCGCTGGGTCGAAGCCGACTACACCGTCAAGAACAGTGCCGGCGAATCCACCACGCTCACGGTCGTCAGCGCCTACGTGCACTCCGGAGAAGTGGGAACCCCCAAGCAGGATGACAAGTTCCGCTTCCTCGACGCCATGACGGTGCGTCTGCCTGAGCTCGCCAAGCACAGCGACCACGCTTTGGTAGTGGGCGACCTCAACGTCGGACACACAGAGTTGGACATCAAGAACTGGAAGGGCAACGTCAAGCGTGCCGGCTTCCTCCCGGAGGAGCGCGCGTACTTTGACCGCTTCCTCGGCGAAGAAATCGGATGGAGGGATGTCCACAGGGGCCTGGCAGGAAATGTCGCCGGCCCCTACACCTGGTGGTCGCAGCGCGGTAAGGCCTTTGACACTGACACAGGCTGGCGCATCGACTACCACCTGGCCACACCGGGCCTCGCAGCAGCCGCTTTCTCGGCTGTCGTGGACCGGGCGCCTTCGTGGGACACCCGCTTCTCCGACCACGCACCGCTGGTAGTCGACTACCGGCTCTAAGCTCCCTAAGGTATTCCTCCATGACTAGTTCCATCACGACTGAAACCGGCGCACCCGCTGATGCTTCCGCCGAACCCAAGCCTGTGACATCCACCAAGCTTGCCGTTGGCGCAAAGCACCGTGTCCTGTCCGGCATGCAGCCCTCCGCTGACTCCCTGCACCTGGGCAACTACCTCGGCGCCCTGGTCAACTGGGTCCGGATGCAGGACGAGTACGACGCCGTGTACTTCATCCCGGACCTGCACGCCATCACCGTGCCGCAGGACCCGGCCGAGCTCGCCCATCGCACCCGAGTCACCGCCGCGCAGTACATCGCCGGCGGCGTGGACGTGGAGAAGTGCACCCTGTTTGTCCAGTCCCAGGTCCCTGAGCACGCCCAGCTCGCGTGGGTCTTGAACTGCATCACCGGCATGGGCGAAGCCGCCCGCATGACGCAGTTCAAGGACAAGGCACAGAAGCAGGGTTCGGACCACGCCAGCGTTGGCCTGTTCACGTACCCGATCCTGCAGGCCGCCGACATTCTCCTTTACCAGCCGCACGGTGTGCCGGTGGGCGAAGACCAGCGGCAGCACGTGGAGCTCAGCCGGGACCTCGCCAACCGCTTCAACAGCCGGTTCGGGGAGACGTTCCAAGTGCCGGAGGCCTTCATCCAGAAGGAATCGGCCAAGATCTACGATCTCCAGAACCCCAACGCCAAGATGTCCAAGTCCGCGGAGTCACCCGCCGGCCTGATCAACCTCCTGGATGACCCCAAGACGGTGGCCAAGCGCATCAAGTCGGCCGTCACGGACACTGAAACCGAGATCCGCTACGACCGTGAGAACAAGCCGGGTGTATCAAACCTGCTGACCATCTACTCGGCCATCAGCGGCACACCGGTAGAGAAGATCGTGGCAGACTACCAAGGCAAGATGTACGGGCACCTCAAGGTCGACCTCGCTGAGCTCGTCTCCGGGCACCTGGCACCTATCCGGGAGCGGGCCAACGAGCTCCTGGCCGATCCCGCGGAACTCGACCGCCTCCTGGCCCTCGGCGCAGACAAGGCACGCGACATCGCTTCAGCCACTCTCGCGGACGTCTATTCCAAGGTCGGTTTCCTGCCCTACCGCGGAGATGCCCACCGCGACCTGGGAGTCCGCTAACTCCATGTGCTCCGCTGGCCAGCTCAACGTCAAGACCGGCACCCGCAAGGGTGTCGGTCCGGACGGCTCCCGCCAGACGGGTGTTGCCGGCACCGACTGCGGCGACGGTGACACCATGTGCGTAGGCGTCATCATCGGCTTTCCTCCGGAGATTGCCCGCGAACTCCAGGAATGGCGCGCCTCCTTCGGTGACCCGATGGCCGAGGTCATACCTGCCCACATCACCCTGATCACCACCACGCCTACGCAGGACTGGGCCGCTACCCGCGAGCATGTGCGGCAAGTGGCCCGGACCCAGGAACCCTTCCACATCACCATTTCCGGAACAGGTTCTTTCCGGCCGGTCTCACCGGTGGTGTTCGTCAACGTGGAAGAAGGCTTTGAAGAGTGCGTGCAGTTGCACGAGAAACTTCAAACCGGGCCCCTCGAACGATTGCTGCCCTTCCCGTACCATCCTCACGTCACCGTGGCCCACGATGTGGCCCAGGAAAATCTGGATGAGGCCGAAACGGTCCTCAGAGATTACCGGGCGACCTTCCCTGTGGTTAGCATGGGACTTTACGAGCACGACACCAATGGAATATGGCAGCTACGGGAAGAGCTCGACTTTGGCGGCGATACTGACGAAGAACAGCAAGCGAATTCACGCCACGCAGGCGGACGTTCCTCCGCTGCCCACTGAGCTGGCAAAACTCAAACTCCAGCTTCTCCGCAAGAGGCAGGATTGGGGCCACGCCAAGCGCGCGGGCAGGGCCTTCCGCAGAAGGCCGGCGCGTTCTTTGCGCTCTTCCTTGCGAGACTTAACACGTTCCGCGCCTTGCGCTCTTTCCAGCACTACACGCGCCAGCACGGGCCATTGTTGAGTGCCGGTATCGGCTTCAACATGTTCTTTTCGGTCACAGGTCTGATCACCACCGGCTTTGCCGTTGCCGGAATAGTTCTGGGAGGCAGCCCAGCGCTCCAGGATGCTGTGATTGACAGCGTAGCTGTGGCGGCTCCGGGGCTACTCCAGGTAGATGGCGGCGAGGGACTGGTGGATCCCCAGTCCCTGCTCAACCCCTCGGGCCTAGGCTGGACTGCCGTCATCGCAGCGATCGTCACCGTTTTCATCTCCCTCGGCTGGATTGCCAGCGTCAGGGAGGGGGTGCGGGGTGTCATGATTCTAGACCCCCTCCAAAGAAACCCTGTTCTCCAGAAACTTATTGACGCCGGCGCCCTGCTGCTTCTTGGCGCCATGCTGGTGATCAGTGCCGGTGCATCCCTGATTTTCGGGACGGCGGCTGACTGGCTTATTGACATCCTGAAGTTGGATGAGGCCGTTGCGGCGCCGATTGCGGCTACCGTCAAGGTTGTGGTTCCCTTTCTGTTGAACTGCGCGACGGCGGCAGTACTGTTCCGCATCGCAGCCGGACTCAAGTTGGGGCGTCGCGGGTTCCTGGAAGGTGTACTTATCGCTGGTGTTGGGACCACCGTCCTGCAGTTATTCAGCACGGAGCTGCTGGCTCGGGCTGGTAACAATCCGTTGCTGGCCTCGTTTGCCATCATTATCGGTCTGCTGATCTGGTTCAACCTGGTGAGCCAGGTGTATCTGGTCTCGGCGTCCTGGTCAGCGATTCGCGAGGCTGACACGGCATCGGGGGAGTCCCCGCGCAAGAAAGTCCTTGGTTCGCGTCGCGTGGTGCCCCGCACCTGACAGTTCTATCTGGAGGCCCGCATGAACAACCAGTTGTGGATCGCCTGTCTGCTCGGGGCTGCGGTGGGACTCGTCGTTGGTCAGTTGGTCTTCAACTCGCCCTTTCTGGGCATCCTCATTGGTGTTGGTCTTGGCGCCCTCGTCGGAGCTGCGGTGGGACCCCGCCGCGGATAGCCGGTGGGTCCCACTGCGGCCAAGAACCTAGGGTGCCTTTACCAGCGCTTCCCACGCAACGGTCCAGCCGGTCGGGAATCCTGGCGCGTGACGGTCCGGTCCGTTGTCCCAGCCGGCGGCCATCAGGGCGACAGCGGCCAGAAGCCCTCCATTGCCCGGCAAGTAGAGCGGCAGTGAGTCAGTTTGGCGATTATGCCCATTGGGGAGGAAGGTATTTTTACCTGCGCTCAGGAGGAGCGCATCAACTGCGGCCTCCGGGTCCTCGAGTCGTGCGGCCGTCATGGCCATCACGGGGTAATCCCACCCCCAGGTGCTGGCCCAGTCCCAGTCGGCCAGGACGTCGGAGAGAGTTGCACGCATGATGGCCGGATCAATGAGATCGGTCTGCGGGAGGACACCCAGGGCGCACAGCATGGACGGGTGGTCGGTGCGAATGGTGAAAGGCTCGACGTCGATCGCGGCGTAAACTCCGTCAATCACGCGGGGCGTTACCATGCCATCTGCCACGTCCCACCATTCCTGCACAGGTTCCAGCCCCAGGCGTTCTCGCCATGCGGCCGCGGTCCGTAGTCCCCACTGCCAGTACGCCAGTTCGAACGTGGGATTGGTGACCTTTGCCCGGATGGAGCCATAGCTTTCCTGCGCCGGAATCAAAGGAGGGCCCAGCTCGAAACCGCGGGAGGTGGGATGCGCGAAGCTGGCCATGAACGCGGCTGTCTCAAACACGATCTCCGCGAACTCTTCCAGGACGTCGCGGCTGGGATTGGCCCGGTACACCAGTTCGGCCAGGTGGATGGGGTGCGGCTGCTGCCAAATGAGGAATGTGCCGATCGGACTGGGGCTCTCCCGACCGTCCGGTCCTACCTGCTTGGGCCAGCGAACGCCGTCGAATCCTTGCGCTTTCGCAGTCTGCCGCGAGGCCTCCAGCACTGTGGAGTACCAGCGGAGTGATGGCAGGAGCAGTTCCACGCGATTCCACTGCGCAAAGTGCGCGGCATGCCACCAGTGCATCTCCAGGTGGAAGCGGCCACGCCACGAATTGCAGACCAGCCCTGTCTCCTGCGGCGGCAACGAACCCGAGCAATTGATCGCGGTCAGGTATTGCGACAGCACAATCCTGCGTTCCAATTCCTTGGCCCGGGGATCATCTGTGGCATCAAGCTCGATCGCCGCACCCGAGGACCAGAACGCCGGCCAGTAGGCTGCGGATGCTTGGATGACTGAACGTGCAGCTGAAAGTTCGACGCCGGAACTGACATGGGTGCCGTGGCCCGCCCCCGCTGCCGGTCCAGTCAGCCTATTGTTGCCTCGCGGTATGCAGTCGCCGTCCCCGGCGGACAGGAAGGCAACGGAGACATCCATTGTGGTGACGGCCGAAGCGGTTGCGACTTGGAGCTGGTGCTGTCCGGTCTGTTCTACGGTCAGCTCCTGACCGGTGATGATCACCTGGTACCGGGAATCGTCCAGCTCGCGCCGGGCTGTCCATGCTGCGGCACCGTCACGCCCCTGTGAGGAGGACTCAGGGCCTTCGAGAGAGGTGGTGTGGGATTCCGGGTGCTTCCAGTCCGAGGCGTCATGCCACGCCTCAGACCCGTACGGGAAGTCGACGCCCACAACCAAGCCAGCAGCAAGCGCTGTGGACTCCACGCGGATGCCGAGCTCATCCCGGTCCGGGTGGCACGCCGTCGTCACTTTGACGGGGTGTCCTGACAGCGTGAAGCGGCTGGTTACCAAGCCCGTCCAGAGGTCGAGCGTTTGTTCAGCGTCAGCGATGTCGCCAGGCATCAGCGGACGTTCCGTGCCGCCCTCCGTCCAGCGGAAGCCGATGCGCCCCAAGTCCAGCCGGTGCGCGTTCGCCCGGAGCCACGTTTCCGCCACGGAAGTGTCGGTTTCCCGATCGTTCACGATGTCACCCACCATGTCCACGTAGGGGACCGGACCGCGGGGCGAATCGTAGAGGACAGTGGATCCGGTGAGCTCGTAGGGATGGGGTGGTGTAACAGAGTGCCAACCCCACTGCGCCTGCGTCCCAAGAAGCGTTCCCGGCGGCAAGTCATCACGGGCGCCCACGGGGTAGTGCTTGGGGAACGACTGGAGTCCGGTGAGGTCCACAGTGAAGGCGAATTCGCCGTTGCCTACGGAAACGGGGCTTCGCGGGTCCAGGTGCTGCTGCCGGACGTTGTGCCGCTGGACCAGTGCCTTGCGATCGATGGTGGGGGGCGGGTTCATGTCAGCCTTTCTGAAGGGATTACGCCGGCGAGTGTCACTGTGTCCTCGAGTTCAAGGAGCGGGAAAAACGCTGCCCGCTCGCAGGGGGTTTTGTTCGGCTGGTGCAATGTCAGGAACAGGCTTCCGTCCAGGTGCCGGCCGATCATTCCATGGCCACCATCTGTGCTCCAGAGTGGTTCGGCCTCTTGCTTCCAAGGGCCCATCACCGTCCCGGATTCGCTGCGGGCAATCCCCGTGGCGTAACCGTTGTCACCGAAGCTGGACCACAGCATGATGAGTTTCCCGCTTGAAAGCCGGAAGAGGAACGGACCATCGGTGACATACACAGGAAACCCGCGGTCCCGGACGGATGGGACATCAAGCGCGCGGGACCATGGAGCCTCCGAGGCGCTGAAAAGGAACACCGGCACTCCCACGGCGCTGCGCAGGTCCGGGCTGAGGCGCTGGGCCATCATGGCGCCGTCGTGCACCTGTTTCCATTCGTGGCAGAAGACAACCCACGGCATTCCTTCTTCGTCCACATGGAGCGTGCCATCCAGGCATTGCCAATTGCCGGGAGTAACCGGACCGTCACTCCATGGTTGGTAGGGTCCCTCGGGCTTGTCCGCGGCAAGTATCTGCGTTCCGCGGAGGCGTCCAGGCGCAATGAAGGTGGCGAACATGTAGAAGCGCCCTTGATACTCATGGACTTCGGGCGCCCAGTACTGCTCCTGGCTCCAAAATCCGCGCGGCGGCCTGAATGCCTCAAGGGGGCCATCCCAGATGAGGAGATCGCTGCTTCGGTAGCAGTCGAATCCAGTGGCCTGTCCGGACCAGATGTTCTTGTCCGTGCTGCCAAACAGGAGATAGTCGCCCGACGACGGCTGGGTCAGCACGAAGGGGTCCCGGATCTGGATCTGGTTCAGGCGTAAGTTCACGGCGTCCTCCTTGACGGATCCAAATAGTTCATACCCCAAACTATTGACGAATATACACTGTCTTGATACGTTTCAGGAACCGTTTTCTTGAGCCTGAAAGAAGCTTACCCAATGACGCGTAAATCTCTCCGACATCTCCGTAAGTCCGTCGCTTTCGTAGCAGCCGTCAGCATGCTGGGCCTCACTGCCGCCTGCTCCACCCCCTCCTCCAACCAGTCGGAAGACGGGCCAGTGGAGATCAGGTTCTCGTGGTGGGGCAACGCCACCCGGGCCGACCTCACCAACAAGGCCATCAAGGAATTTGAGGCTGCCAACCCCAATATCAAGGTCAAGCCGGAATACGGTGACATCGGCGGCTACTTCGACAAATTGGCCACCCAAGTGGCAGCCAACGACGCCCCCGACGTCATCACCATGGGTGGCGCCTACCCGGCCGAATACGCCAACCGCGGCGCCCTCCTGGATCTGTCCAAGGTGGAGGGTTCACTGGACCTGTCCAAGATGGACCAGGGAGCACTGGAAAACGGCCAGGTCCAGGGCAAGCAGTACGGCGTCTCCACCGGTGCCAACGCCCTGGCCATCGTCGTCAACCCTGCTGTGTTCCAGGCTGCGGGTGTTGCCTTGCCGGATGACAGCAAATGGTCCTGGGACGACTTTGCCAAGACGGCCGGGGACATCACGGCCAAGAGCCCCAAGGGGACCTACGGCACGGCGACCGTCCTGACGCATGATTCGCTGGATGCCTTTGCCCGCCAGCGTGGGAAGTCCCTCTATACCCAGGACGGCCAGTTGGGTCTGGACAAGGAAACCGTGAAGGATTACTTCGACTTCTCGGTGAAGCTCAGTGAATCAGGCGCTGCTCCCAGCGCATCGGAGACTGTAGAGAAGCTCAACGTCAGCACCGAACAAACACTCATGGGCATGGGCCAGGCCGGCATGATGCTGACCTGGACCAACTCCCTGACTGCCCTCAGCAAAGCCTCCGGTGCAGACTTGAAACTGCTCAAGCTGCCCGGTGAGACGCCCACGCCCGGGATCTGGCTCCAGTCCTCGCAGTTCTACACCATTTCAGCCCGGAGCAAGCACACGGATGCCGCCGCCAAGCTCGTCAGTTTCCTGGTGAACAATGAGGCCGCAGCAAAAATCATCCAGAGCGACCGCGGGGTACCCAGTAACTCCGGCATGCGCACGGCCATCCAGGACCTCCTGACACCTCAGGGCAAAGTGGAAGCCGCCTACATCGACCAGATCGGCAAGATTGACTTCGCTCCCACGTTCATTGGTCCCACCGGTTCCACGGCGGTCTCCGAGATCACGGCCCGCATCAATACTGAAGTCCTCTTCAAGCGGCTGAGTCCGGAGAAGGCAGCGGAGCAGTGGCTGAGCGAGAGTAAAGCGGCCATCGGCAAGTAGTACCCAACTAGGTGACAGCAAATGCTCCACTGAGGCGTCAGTGGAACGTTTGCTGTTACCTACATGGGCGGCAAGGTCCTCAGCCGGCGTCGCGGACTTAGCTGACTTCCAGGTAGGGGTCCGCCCATGCTCCGATGATGCGCGCAACCCGTGCGGCCTGGCCCTTTCCGGTGAGGAGGTGCTCGCTGCCCTCCAAAGAGATGAAACTCCGGGGGTGCCGGGCCGTACGGAAGATCTCGCTGGCGTTGTCGATCCCCACGGTGTTGTCGGTGGGGGAGTGCATCACCATCAGCGGCTTGTGGAGGGTGCGGATGCAGTCGCGCAGGTCGGCGCGTTCCACGTCCTCCACAAAGTGGCGGCGGACCTCCATGGGGCGACCGCCAAGGTCAACCACGGCGCTGCCGTCGCGCAGGATGTCCTCAATCTCGGTGTCGAACATGTGCTCAACATGCTTCGGCTCGTACGGTGCGGCGACGGTCACCACGGCGTTCAGGCCAGGGACGTCGCGGGCTGCTGCCAGCACGGCCGCGCCTCCGAAGGAGTGGCCCACCAGCAGGGAGATTCCCCGGCCCTGCTCACGCATGAACTCCGCGGCCAGGATGGTGTCGGCCACCTTCACGCTGAACGACCCCGCCGACCATTCGCCGGCAGAACCGCCCAAACCCAGGTTGTCGAATCGCAGCATGCCGACGCCCTGCTCAGCCAGTCCCTTGCAGATGCGGGAAGCGGCGGGGCTGTCCTTGCCGAGGGTCAGGCCGTGCGAGTACAAGCCCCAGCCGCGGACGGGCCCTTCCGGGACGTCCACGATGCCGGCCAAGGTGTCGCCGGTACTTCCCGTGAAGCTGATCTTTTCAGAGCGTGACACGCTGATCTCCTTGCGTTGCGGTGACGGTTGCGGTGATCACCGGTTCTGGAAATTGCTTAACGACGACGGCGCCCCTCACCAGCAGTGGTGAGTGGCGCCGTCGTCGTGGTTGTTCTTGTACGAAACGCGAACTAGATCTTGCGGGACAGAATGGCCTGCTTGACCTCTGCGATTGCCTGGGTCACCTGGATGCCACGGGGGCAGGCTTCCGAGCAGTTGAAGGTGGTGCGGCAGCGCCACACGCCTTCCTTGTCGTTGAGGATCTCAAGGCGCATGTCGCCGGCATCATCACGGGAATCAAAGATGAAGCGGTGCGCGTTGACGATTGCTGCCGGACCAAAGTACTGGCCGTCGGTCCAGAAGACCGGGCAGGACGAGGTGCAAGCGGCGCAGAGGATGCACTTGGTGGTGTCATCAAAGCGCTCACGGTCCTCAACGGACTGCAGGCGTTCCTTGGTGGGCTCGTGGCCCTTGTTGATGAGGAACGGCATGACTTCGCGGAAGGACTGGAAGAAGGGTTCCATGTCCACGATCAGGTCCTTCTCCACAGGGAGGCCCTTGATCGGCTCAACGGTGATGGGCTTGGTGGTGTCCAGGTCCTTCAGCAGCGTCTTGCAGGCGAGGCGGTTACGGCCGTTGATGCGCATGGCATCTGAACCACAAACACCGTGGGCGCAGGAGCGGCGGAAGGAAACGCTGCCGTCGATCTCCCACTTGACTTTGTGGAGGGCATCCAACACGCGGTCCGTACCGTACATGGTCAGCTTGTAGTCATCCCAGCGTGCTTCGTCCGAGATTTCGGGATCGTAGCGGCGCACGCGGAGCGTGATGTGGAACGTGGGGATTTCACCGTCGCCGGCAACGCTTGCCGGGAGCTCGATCTTGGAAGCGGGCTCTGCCATTTCGGTCGTCATTAGTACTTACGCTCCATCGGCTCGTAACGGGTGAAGATGACGGGCTTCGTCTCAAGACGGATGCCCGCGACGGATTCCGCCGAGGAGTCGACGGTGACGGAAGTATCCAGGTAGGCCATGGAGTGCTTCATGAACTTCTCGTCATTGCGGTCCGGGAAGTCTTCGCGGTAGTGGCCACCGCGGGACTCTTCGCGGTGCAGTGCACCAACAGTCATGACCTTGGCCATGTCCAGGAGGAAGCCCAGTTCCACGGCTTCCAGGAGGTCCAGGTTGAAGCGCTTGCCCTTGTCCTGAACGGTGACGTGCTTGTACCGCTCCTCGAAGGAAGCGATGTCGCGAAGGACCTGTTCCAGGGATTCCTTGGTACGGAACACCTGCATGTTGGCGTCCATGGTGTCCTGCAGTTCTTTGCGGATCTGCGCAACACGCTCTGTGCCGTTGCCGGTGAGCAGGCCGTCCAGGATGCCGCGGGTCATTGCCTCGGGGTCCTCGGGCAGCTCGACGTAGTCGGCCGTCTTGGAGTACTCCGCAGCAGCGATGCCTGCACGCTTGCCGAACACGTTGATGTCCAGGAGGGAGTTGGTGCCGAGGCGGTTGGAGCCGTGCACGGACACACACGCAACTTCACCGGCTGCGTAAAGGCCCGGGACGATCGTGTCGTTGTCCTGGAGCACTTCAGTGGTGATGTTGGTGGGGATGCCACCCATGGCGTAGTGCGCCGTGGGGAACACGGGAACCGGATCGGTGAACGGTTCCACACCAAGGTAGGTGCGGGCGAACTCCGTGATATCCGGAAGCTTGGCTTCGATGTGAGCCGGCTCCAGGTGGGTCAGGTCCAAGAGGACGTAGTCCTTGTTGGGACCACAACCGCGGCCTTCACGCACTTCGTTCGCCATGGCACGGGCCACGATGTCACGGGGTGCGAGGTCCTTGATGGTGGGGGCGTAGCGCTCCATGAAGCGCTCACCTTCCGAGTTACGCAGGATGGCACCTTCACCACGTGCACCCTCGGTGAGGAGGATGCCCAGGCCGGCGAGGCCGGTCGGGTGGAACTGGAAGAACTCCATGTCTTCCAGGGGGATGCCACGGCGGAAAGCGATGCCCATGCCGTCACCCGTGAGGGTGTGGGCGTTGGACGTGGTCTTGAAGACCTTGCCGGCGCCGCCTGAAGCGAACACTACGGACTTGGCCTGGAAGACGTGAAGTTCGCCGGAAGCGAGGTCGTAGGAGACCACGCCGGCAACGCGCTTCTGCTTGTACGGGGTACCGTCTTCGCGCACTGCGTCTTCTTCGACGATCAGCAGGTCCAGAACGTAGTACTCGTTGTAGAACTCAACGTTGTGCTTGACGCAGTTTTGGTACAGCGTCTGCAGGATCATGTGGCCCGTACGGTCGGCTGCATAGCAAGCACGGCGGACAGGAGCCTTGCCGTGGTCACGGGTGTGGCCACCGAAACGGCGCTGGTCAATGCGGCCTTCGGGCGTGCGGTTGAACGGCAGGCCCATCTTTTCCAGGTCCAGCACGGCGTCAATGGCTTCCTTCGCCATGACCTCGGCTGCGTCCTGGTCAACCAGGTAGTCGCCACCCTTGATGGTGTCAAAGGTGTGCCATTCCCAGTTGTCTTCTTCGACGTTGGCCAGTGCTGCACACATTCCACCCTGGGCTGCACCGGTGTGCGAACGGGTGGGGTAGAGCTTGGTCAGTACCGCTGTGCGTGCGCGCTGACCGGACTCGATCGCGGCGCGCATGCCGGCGCCACCTGCACCGACAATAACGACGTCGTACTTATGGACCTGCATACCAGATGCTCTCTCTTTCAAAATTCAGATGGTCTGCGGAGGCTGCTCCGCTACGTCAGGCGAACCGGTTCACTCCTCAGAGCCACCGGAAACGCTGCTACGGGGCCGGGCAGAATCCGCCAGGAAGCTGAACGCCGTCAACAACAGGGCACGGGTTGAAGGTGAAGATCACCAGCGTGCCCAGAATGATGATGACCAGGGTGGCCGCGTAGAGGACCATCTTGAGCCAGAAGCGCGTGGAATCCTTCTCGGCGTAGTCGTTGATGATGGTGCGGACGCCGTTGGTTCCGTGCAGCATGGCAAGCCATAGCATGGCGAGGTCCCAGAACTGCCAGAACGGGTCTGCCCACTTGCCGGCAACAAAGCCGAAGTCGATCGCGTGGATGCCTTCGCCTACCAGCAGGTTCACGAAGAGGTGGCCGAAGATCAGCACCACCAGGACGATGCCGGAGAGACGCATGAAGAGCCAGGCGATCATCTCGAAGTTGCCGCGGCTGGAGCCGGTGCGGTTGTACTGCGGGGCGATCTTGCCGGAGCCGATTTTTCCGCTGCGCGGGGATTCGATGGTTGTCATGGCTTAGTGGCCTCCCAGCGCGAGGGAAAGGTGGCGGATGGCGAAGCCGGCGAACGTGACCAGCCACAGCGCAAGCACGATCCACAGCATCTGGCGCTGGTACTTTGCGCCCTTCTTCCAGAAGTCGATGGCAATCACGCGCAGGCCGTTGAAGGCGTGGAAAATGATCGCAGCGACCAGGCCCGTTTCCCCCAGGGCCATGAGGGGGTTCTTGTAAGCACCAATGACGGCCGTGTAGGCCTCAGGGGACACGCGCACCAATGAGGTGTCCAACACATGGACCAACAAGAAGAAAAAGATCACTACACCGGTAATACGATGTCCAACCCAGGACCACATGCCTTCACGGCCGCGGTACAAGGTGCCAGCTGGTTTTGTCGGCACTGATTAAACCTTCCTGCAACACAGCGGCGCTGGCATGGGATCCACGCGGGGGAACGCCTGCTGCGAGAGCACTCGTAGCTCACGCCTAAATCTAGGCTTCGCTCACAGCATATTCAATTTAGGACGGGCTTCTCTCCTTGTTAATTCCATGTTTCCTGCCAGTATTCAGGCGATTTTGCCCAGTCCCTGAGACGAACGCCACATGCGTGGCGTACTGCAGGGCTTCGCGCTTGCGTCGGATAAAGTGTTGCGGTGAGTACAGAAGACGCGAAATACCCGGAATCGCCCATGAACCGCTTCCATGCGGTTATTCCGGCCGGCGGTGTGGGGACCCGGTTGTGGCCGCTCTCGCGGGCCGCTGCGCCCAAGTTCCTCCACGACCTGACCGGTTCCGGCAGTACGTTGTTGAGGGCCACCTATGACCGCCTGGAGCCACTGGCCGGCGAGCGGGTGCTCGTCGTTACAGGCGAGGCACACCGTGCCGCTGTTTGCCGCCAGCTCCCTGAAATCGGGGACGACGAACTGGTGCTCGAGAGCGAGCCCAAGGACTCCGGTGCTGCGATTGGACTGGCTGCCGCCATTCTGTACCGCCGCGACCCGGACACCATCATGGGCTCCTTCGCCGCGGACCAGGTCATCAGCCCGGACCATCTTTTCCAGGAAACGGTGCGCGAGGCCATCTACACAGCCGCCACGGGCAAGATCGTCACCATCGGCATCAAGCCCACGCACCCCTCCACCGGCTTTGGCTACATCCGATCCGGCGTTGCCCTCCACGTGGAAGGCGCACCGAATGCGCTGGCGGTGGCTGAGTTCGTGGAGAAGCCCAGCCAAGAAGTCGCCAACAAGTATGTAGAAGCAGGGGACTACGTCTGGAACGCGGGCATGTTCGTTGCTCCCGTGGCGCTCATGCTCAAGCACCTTGAAGCGAACCAGCCTGAATTGTTCAAGGGCCTCCAGGAAATTGCAGAGGCCTGGGACACTCCACAGCGCGGCGAAGTCACCGCGCGGGTATGGCCCACGTTGCCCAAGATTGCGATCGACTACGCCGTGGCCGAGCCCGCAGCGGCAGCCGGCGATGTCGCCGTCGTGCCTGGCACCTTCCGGTGGGACGACGTTGGCGACTTCGCCGCGATCGGCCGCCTCAACAATGCCGGCGATGTGGACGAAGTGACCGTGCTTGGTGAAGGCGCCCGCGTGTTCGCGGAGAATGCCAGCGGCGTGGTGGTCTCCGATACCAAGCGCGTCATCGCCCTGATCGGTATCAAGGACGTAGTCATCGTGGACACCCCGGACGCACTCCTTGTCACCACCAAGGAGCACGCGCAACTGGTCAAGGGCACCGTTGACGCCCTTAAAGCCAGCGGCGATACGGACGTGCTGTAACGCAGCTCCTTATACCGTGAGCCACCTCTTTGGTTGTCCTGCGTCTGAACGCAGCGTAACCAAGAGGTGGCTTTCGTTCTTTGCATGCCGCGGATGGCTAGAGTTGTGACGTGCGCAATTACACGACTGAAACCGAGCCCGCTCCCGTTGTGAGTCCTTGGGTTGATGAACTGCTGCCCGGACTCATCGAATTCCGGCGTGACCTCCATGCGCACCCCGAACTCTCCTTCAAGGAATTCCGCACCACGGACAAGCTCGTGGAGCGGCTCGAAGCGGCAGGGCTGAAGCCGCGGCGCCTGGAGGAAACCGGGCTGACGGTCGATGTGGGCGAGGGCCCCATTGCCACCGCCCTTCGTGGCGACATCGACGCACTGCCGATCATCGAGGAAACCGGCCTGCCGTTCGCTTCGAAGAACCATGGCGTCACCCACGCTTGCGGGCACGACGTCCACACCACTGCCATGCTCGGCATTGCCTTGACGCTGCAGCGGATGCACAAAAACAATCCGCTGGGCGGCACGGTCCGGATCATCTTCCAGCCGGCCGAGGAAACCATGCCGGGTGGCGCGCTGTCCTGCATTGAGCAGGGAGTCCTGGAGGGCGTGCCGCGCATCCTGGCGCTGCATTGCGATCCCCGGATCAACGTGGGCCAGATCGGCACCCGCATCGGGGCGATCACCTCAGCCTCTGACACCATCAAGATTGAGCTTTCCGGCCGGGGCGGACACACATCCAGGCCACACCTGACCGAGGACCTCGTGTTTGCACTGGCCCAAATAGCGGTCAATGTCCCGGCCGTCCTTTCCCGCAGGGTTGACGTCCGCAGCGGCGTGTCCGTTGTCTGGGGCCAGATCTCCGCAGGCTCTGCACCCAACGCCATCCCCGGCTCCGGTTACATGGCCGGCACCATGCGTTGCCTTGACCGCGATGCCTGGCACAGCGCAGGGGAGTTGCTGGACGACGTCGTCCGGCAGGTTGCCGCGCCGTACGGCGTGGACGTCCACCTGGAACACACCCGTGGCGTGCCGCCTGTGGTCAACTCCGAGCACGAGACCGCCCTCATCGAAGCTTCCGCCCGCGCGGAGCTGGGTGAAAACGCAGTGGTCCTCACTCCGCAGTCCATGGGTGGCGAGGACTTCGCCTGGTTCCTGGCAGACCTCCCCGGTGCCATGATGCGCTTGGGTACGCACACGCCCGGCGGCGAAGAATACGATCTCCACCGTGGTGACTTCATCGTGGACGAGCGTGCCCTCGGCTACGCCATCCGCGTCCTGACCGCAGCGGCGCTCCGGACCATCCGCGACCTCGAGCAGTAAACCCAACTGACTGGTATTAGTGGTTGTTCTGAGCCCTGGGAACAACCACTACTGCCAGTTACTTGGGTATCGGCGACGCAGATGAGTTGTGCACAATTGAATTGTGCACTATCGTTTTATCCATGAGTGATGCACCCCGCCTCCGCCACCAGGTCTGCTTTGCGCTGTATTCAGCGTCCAAAGCCGCGACGGCGGTCTACCGCCCCGTGCTGGAGGACCTTGGCCTGACATACCCGCAGTATCTGGTGATGCTGGTGCTGTGGGAGCAGGAGCCGCGGAGCGTTCGCGACCTCGGCGCCGAACTGGGCCTTGATTCAGGCACGTTGTCGCCCCTCCTGAAGCGCCTGGAGGGCCTGGGGCTGGTGGAACGCCGCCGCTCCGCCGAGGACGAGCGCCGCGTGGACGTTGTACTGACCGACGCCGGGACCGCCTTGAGCGACCGTGCCCAGGCTGTGCCCCAGCGCCTCGCGGACGCCGCCGGACTTTCTGCCGGTGAGATCGAACAACTCCACGCCACCCTCGGCAAGCTCACGAAAGCCCTCAACGGCTCACTCTGAGAACAGCTCACTCGCAACCAACTCCCGGAAAATCCCGAGACGTCCATTCCCGAAGAGAAACGGAAACACCATGAAGACTCTCTACACTGCCGAGGCACTGGCCTCCGGCGAAGGTCGCGACGGCAACGCCCGCACCAATGACGGCAAACTGGATGTAGCACTCGCCAGCCCCGTGGAACTCGGTGGCAACGGTGAAGGCACCAACCCGGAGCAGCTTTTCGCCGCCGGCTACGCAGCCTGCTTCCACTCCGCGCTGCGCCTGGTGGGCCGCAAGGAACGCGTTGACCTCAGTGATTCCGCAGTTGCCGCCAAGATCCACTTCGGTGCATTGACTGACAGCGAAGGCTACGGCCTGGCTGCCGAGCTCGAGATCGCACTGCCTGCCCTGGACCGCACCACCGCTGAAGAGCTGATGACCAGGGCGCACCAGATCTGCCCTTACTCCAACGCAACCCGCGGCAACATGGCCGTAGACCTCAAGCTCGTGGAGTTCGCAGCATGAGCGCCGCCGCTACCGAAACCCGCGAAATCCAGCTTGCCTCCCGCCCTGTGGGCCGTCCGGCTCCGGAGAATTTCCGGCTCGCAACAGCGCAACTCCCCGAGCTCGCCGAGGGACAGCTCCTGGTGAAGAACCAGTTCATGTCCGTGGACCCCTACATGCGCGGCCGCATGAACGACGTCAAGTCCTACTCGGCGCCGTTCCGCCTCGATGCAGCGCTCGACGGCGGTGCGGTAGGTGAGGTCATCGCGTCCCGGTCCGACGCGCACAAGGTGGGTGACGTCGTCGTGCATCAACTCGGCTGGCGTGAGCACGCCGTAGTGGACGCCGCGGCAACCACTCCGGTTCCGTCGGGACTGGCCCCTACCTCCGCGTTCCTTGGCGCCCTGGGCATGACCGGCCTGACTGCCTATGCCGGACTGCTCAAGGTGGCAGAGTTCAAGGAAGACGACGTAGTGTTCGTCTCCGGCGCGGCAGGTGCGGTGGGCTCGATGGTGGGCCAGATCGCCAAGGCCATGGGCGCGTCCAAGGTCATCGGCAGTGCAGGATCGCCGGAGAAGGTAGCCCGGCTGCTGGAACTTGGTTTTGATGCTGCCTTCAACTACAACGATGCCCCTGTGCTGGAGCAGTTGAAGGAAGCCGCGGGGGAGCGTGGCATCGATGTGTACTTCGACAACGTCGGAGGGGAACACCTGGAAGCTGCTTTGGCTACCCTCACCGTTGGTGGCCGGGTTGCCATGTGCGGTGCCATCGCACAGTACAACTCCACCGAGCCCCCGGTGGCGCCCAGGAACCTGGCCGTGGCGATCGGCAAACAGCTGACCATGCGCGGATTCCTGGTGGGCGGACAGCGACAGCACGCCGCTGAATTCGCGCAGAAGATGGCCGGCTGGCTCGCCGACGGCAGCGTCAGCTATGACGAAACGATCGTTGACGGCCTGGAGAATGCACCGCAGGCCTTCATCGACCTTCTGGACGGCGCCAACACGGGAAAGATGTTGGTACGCCTCTAATCCACACGTGAATCGCGTGTGACTTGCGCACCCAGCTACTGCTTGGTAACAAAAGGTCAACAATCTGACCTGGAGTGATCAATTGTGGTAGCTGGGTGTGTTCCAGGCCACTAGTGTGGGTTTCATCAATGCGCTTCGGCGCAGCTGCGAGCATCAGTGAAAACAGAATTTCTGCCTCAGGTATAGGAAACGGACACTCATTGACCATCCGTCGTAGCGCCAATCACTTTCTTCCTGGAGGAAAATTGAAGAAACCACTGCGTGCCACCCTGAAGCGCGGTTCAATGGCCGGTGTTGCCACTGTCGGCGCAGCAGCGCTCCTGCTGACCGGCTGCGGACAGGCCCCCGACGCCGGATCCGGCGCCGCTACCAAGAGCGACTTCGTAGGATGCATCGTGTCCGACTCCGGCGGATTCGATGACCAGTCCTTCAACCAGTCCTCGTTCGAAGGCCTCAAGAAGGCCGAGACTGATTTGGGCATCACGGTGAAGTCGGCCGAATCGAAGGCCAACAGCGACTTCGAAACCAACCTCAACGGCATGATCTCCGCCGGCTGCAACCTTACGGTCACCGTTGGCTTCCTCCTGGGCGATGCCACCAAGGCCGCCGCCGAGAAGAACACCGACAAGCACTTCGCGATCGTCGACTACACGTACGAGACTCCGATCGCCAACGTCAAGCCGATCGTCTATGACACGGCACAGGCGGCATACCTGGCCGGATACGCGGCTGCGGCTACCACCAAGACCGGCAAGGTGGGTACCTTCGGCGGCATCAAGATCCCCACGGTCACCATCTTCATGGACGGCTTCTACGACGGCGTCCAGGCCTACAACAAGGCCAAGAACAAGACCGTCCAGGTTGTCGGCTGGGACAAGACCACCCAGGACGGTTCGTTCACGGGTGACTTCGAGAAGCAGGACACGGGCAAGCAGGTCACCATCAACCTGCTGGACCAGGGCGCGGACATCATCATGCCTGTCGCAGGACCTGTTGGTAAGGGTGCAGGCGCTGCGCTGAAGGAAGCCAAGGCGGCCGGCAAGGACGTCAAGCTCATTTGGGTTGACTCCGATGGCTACCTCACCGCTCCTGAGTACAAGGACCTCATGCTGACCTCCGTGGTCAAGCAGATGGGCGAAGCTGTTGAAGCCGTGGTGAAGGATGACACGGAAGGCAAGTTCAACAACGCAGCCTACGTCGGCACCTTGGAGAACGATGGCGTTGCCATCGCTCCGTTCCACGATCTTGACTCCGCTGTCACCGCTGAAACCAAGTCCGAGCTCGATGCCCTGAAGGCTGACATCGTCTCCGGCAAGCTGGTTGTCGAATCGGCAGCGAGCCCCAAGAAGTAAATCAATTCCTGGACGCGCCGCCAGTACCGAGCCCCGGTACTGGCGGCGCGTTTTTGCCCTGACTACGCTGGGCCTCAAAGCCAGTGGCTTTGGAGCAGTACAGCCGTCCCTCGGACTCACAGAACGGTGGGAGTTGTGAAACTCGAATTGAAGGGGATCTCGAAAGCCTTCGGGACCTTCTACGCCAACCAAGACATCGACCTCGTGGTCGAATCCGGCCAGATCCATTGCCTTCTCGGCGAAAACGGTGCCGGAAAATCAACCCTTATGAACGTGCTGTACGGGCTGTACGAGCCCACGGCCGGCCAGATCCTGGTCAATGACCAGCCGGTCAATTTCCGCGGCCCCGGTGATGCCATGGCGGCCGGCATCGGCATGGTGCACCAGCACTTCATGCTGGTCCCCGTCTTCACGGTGGCGGAAAACGTGGCCCTCGGTGCGGAGCCGACCTCGTTCGGCGGTGTGCTCAGCATGGACGAAACCCGGAAGAAGATCCGGGAAATCTCCGATAAATACGGCTTTGACGTGGATCCCGACGCCTTGGTGGAGGACCTGCCCGTGGGCGTCCAGCAACGTGTCGAGATCATCAAGGCACTGGTCCGCGAAGCCAAGGTCCTCATCCTGGACGAGCCCACCGCAGTGCTGACGCCGCAGGAAACAGATGAACTTCTGGACATCATGCGTCAGCTCAAAGCAGGCGGCACGTCCATCGTCTTCATCTCGCACAAGCTGCGTGAAGTGAAGGCTGTCTCAGACGTCATCACCGTCATTCGCCGCGGCAAAGTAGTGGGGGATGCGCCTCCCACGGCATCCGCCACCGAACTGGCGTCCATGATGGTGGGCCGCCCCGTCAGCCTGAGCCTGAACAAGGCACCCGCGCAGCCGAAGGAAACCACGTTCGTGGTGGAAAACCTGACGGTCCGCGCTGCCAACGGCACCAACGTGGTGGACGGGATCAGCTTCGACATCGCCCAAGGTGAGATCCTCGCCGTCGCGGGTGTCCAGGGCAATGGCCAAACGGAACTGACCGAAGCCATCCTGGGCGTGCAGGAGCACGTCACAGGTTCGGTGACCCTGGACGGCAAGCAACTGCTGGGCCTTCCGGTCAAAGAGGTGCTGCGTTCGGGCGTCGGCTTTGTTCCAGAGGACCGCACCGTGGATGGACTGGTTGGTCCCTTCTCGGTGGCCGAAAACCTGGTGCTTGACCTCTATGACCAAGCACCGTTTGCCAGCGGCATCAGCATGAAGCCGGCCAAAGTTGCCGAGCATGCCAAGGCCAAGATCGAAGAATTCGATATCCGGACTCCCTCAGCGGGGTCGGCCGCCGGAACGCTGTCCGGCGGCAACCAGCAAAAAGTGGTCATGGCCAGGGAATTGTCCAGGCCTCTGCGGTTGTTCATCGCGAGCCAGCCGACCCGTGGCGTGGATGTCGGCTCCATCGAGTTCCTGCACAAGCGCATCGTTGCCGAGCGCGACGTCGGAACGCCGGTCATGATCGTTTCCACTGAACTTGATGAGGTCATCGAACTCGCCGACCGGATTGCCGTGCTCTACAAGGGCAAGCTCGTGGGCATCGTCCCCGCCGGAACGCCCCGCGACACCCTCGGCTTGATGATGGCCGGCGTCGGCCCGGAAGGAGGCTCTGATGACTGAGAAGGATCAGTCCAAGAGCGAACCAACACCCGCCCTGCCCGCTGAGGACCAGTCCACGGCGGACCTCCGTGCGGCAGATGTCTCACTCGATACCGCGGGAGGCATGCTGGAACCGTCCATCGTTCCGGTGTCTTCCCAAAGCGGCGATTCAGGAGCGCAGCAGAGCAGCCTCATGCGCCGCATCGTGATGGGGAACGGCTTCGTGTCCGTCCTGGCCGTCATTGTGGCGCTCTTCCTGGGTGGCCTGCTGATTGCCAGCACTGACGCCCAGGTTGCCAAAACCGCAGGCTACTTGTTTGCGCGGCCCACGGACTTCCTGAGCGCGTTGTGGTCTGCCATGACCGAGAGCTACGTTGCCCTTTTCCAAGGGTCAATATTCAACCCCCGGCAGGGACTGCAGCCGCTGCTGGAAACCATGACTGTGGCAACCCCGCTGATCTGCGCCGGTCTTGGCGTTGCCTTGGCCTTCCGCGCCGGCCTGTTCAACATCGGCGCCCAGGGACAGATCATCATCAGCGCCACGCTCGCTGCCTACGTAGGGTTCGCCTGGCACCTGCCGTTCGGCCTGCATCTGCTGGTGGTCATCATCATGGGCGTCCTGGGCGGTGCTCTGTGGGGTGCCATCGTTGGCATCCTCAAAGCACGGACCGGTGCACACGAGGTGATCGTCACCATCATGCTGAACTACGTGGCCTTGTTCCTGCTGGACTTCCTGCTGAACACTGCTGCGTTCCGGCGTCCGGGGGACAACAGCCCCATCTCGCCACGCCTGGACGAATCGGCAACGTATCCCGTCCTCATCCCCGGCTCCCGTCTCCACGTGGGATTCCTGGTGGCCATAGCGCTGACCTTCGGCGTGTGGTGGCTGTTGAACCGGTCCACCATCGGCTTCGAGTTCCGTGCTGTCGGTGCCAATCCCATCGCTGCACGGACCGCCGGCGTCAAGGTATCCCGCGCCACCATCCTGGTGATGGCCATGGCCGGTGCGCTCGCCGCCTTCGGTGGTATTGCCCAGGTGGCCGGTACGGAAAAGGTGCTGACCGGCGGCGTCGCTGCCCAGATCGGCTTCGATGCCATCACGGTTGCCTTGCTGGGACGCAGCACGCCGTGGGGGACGTTCTTCGCCGGCCTGCTGTTTGGAGCTTTCCGTGCAGGGGCAGTGCAGATGCAGATCCAGACGGGAACGCCCATCGACATCGTGCTGGTGGTGCAGTCCTTGATCGTGCTCTTCATCGCAGCGCCTCCGCTCATCCGGTCGATTTTCCGGCTTGAGCCCAAGAAGAAGAACAAGACACCCAAAGCGGCTCCCAAGGCTGCCCTCGTCAACGCCTCCGGAGGTGCCAAATGAGCGCGACAACCACCGCTCCGAAGTCGGGTTCAACGGCCCTGCCGGCGTTCCGGCCTTCCATGAAAGTCCCGCTCTCGCTCGGCATCCTTGCCCTCATAGCCTTGGTCTTCTTCGGCTTCCTGGGCCCGGACCAGACAGCCGAGATGAAGATCAGCGACGCCGGTGACGCCGTTGCCGTCCCGGCGCTCATGATTCCGGGGCAGGTGGGCGGGGTGGTCTTCGGCATTCTGCTGCTGGCCATGGCCGCCTACTCCATCTACCTCTGGACACAGGGGGAGCGTTCACCCAAGTGGCTGCCCATCGCCTTTGCCGTGGTGTTCGTGTTCGCGTTGCTCGTCTGGATTGTGGCCGGCGCACGTCAGCCGTCCATTTCGCTGGCGGGCCTTGTAGCCGGGTCGGTAACACTGGCCGTGCCGCTGGTCTTCGGTTCATTGTCAGGGGTGTTGTGTGAGCGCGTGGGCGTGGTCAACATCGCCATTGAAGGCCAACTCCTGGGCGGCGCCTTCACCGCCGCGCTGGTAGCCACCATGACGGGCAGCCCCTACATTGGCCTGATCGCGGCGGCTGCTGCCGGTGCCGCTGTGTCCATGGTCCTGGCGGTCTTCAGCATCAAATACCTGGTCAACCAGATCATTGTGGGCGTTGTCCTCAACGTCCTGGTCTCCGGCCTCACGGGCTTCCTTTACGGCACGCTGATGGTCCCCAATAAGGAGCAGTTCAACACCCCGGGGCGCCTGGACATACTGCCGATCCCGCTGCTCTCGGACATCCCCATCATCGGGCCCATCCTGTTCGAGCAGTCCATTGCCGGTTACCTCATGTACATCGCAGTGGCCGTGGTGTGGTTCGGCCTGTTCAAGACCCGCTGGGGCCTGCGGGTCCGCGCCGTCGGCGAGCACCCGCAGGCTGCCGACACCCTGGGCATCAACGTCAACGCCACCCGCTTCTGGAACGTCACCCTGGGTGGTGCCATCGCAGGTATCGGTGGCGCCGTCTTCACCCTGGTGACCATCGACTCCTTTACCAAGGACATTTCCGGCGGCCGCGGCTTCATCGCCTTGGCAGCCTTGATCTTTGGCCGGTGGAACCCGATCGGCGCGTTCCTGGCATCGCTCCTGTTCGGCTTTGCGTACAACCTGCAATCCATCCTGGGTATCATCGGTACCCCGGTGCCCAGCCAGTTCATGGCCATGCTGCCGTACTTGGTGACCATCTTCGCCGTCGCCGGTTTGGTGGGTAAGTCGCGGCCACCGGCCGCAAGCGGCATACCGTACGTGAAGGGTTGACGATGCCTGCGAACGACATTGATTGGCAGGCACTGGAAGAGGCAGCACAGCAGGCCATGCGCCATGCCTACGCGCCGTACTCCAAGTTCCCGGTGGGGGCTGCGGCCCTCACCGAGGACGGACGGATCGTTACTGGCTGCAATGTGGAGAACGCCAGCTACGGGCTGACCCTCTGCGCCGAATGCGCACTTGTTGGCCAGCTCCACATGACCGGCGGTGGCCGGCTCGCCGCGTTCTATTGCGTGGACGGCCAGGGCAACGTCCTCATGCCGTGCGGACGTTGCCGCCAGTTGCTCTACGAGTTCCGGGCTCCCGGCATGCAGATCATGACCACGCAGGGAATCAAAACCATGGACCAGGTGCTCCCTGATGCCTTCGGTCCCGAAAACCTGGAGGAAACCACGTGACCAGCACTGAAGCGTTCGACGCCGTCCAGATCATCTCCATCAAGCGGGACAAAGGCACCCTCACTCCCGAGCAGATCGACTGGACCATCGATGCCTACACCCGCGGTGTCATTGCCGAGGAGCAAATGGCCGCGCTGAACATGGCCATCCTGCTCAACGGAATGGACCGCGACGAGATTTCGCGGTGGACGTCCGCCATGATCGCCTCGGGCGAGCGGATGGACTTTTCGTCCCTGACAAGGCCCGACGGCGGACGCAAGGCTACCAGCGACAAACACTCCACCGGTGGGGTCGGGGACAAGATCACGCTCCCGCTGGCGCCGCTCGTTGCCGTCTTCGGCGTCGCGGTTCCTCAGCTCTCAGGCCGCGGGCTGGGCCACACGGGTGGAACGTTGGACAAGCTGGAAGCCATCCCCGGGTGGCGCGCCAACCTGAGCAACGACGAGATCATGGCCCAGCTCCAGGATGTGGGAGCAGTCATCTGCGCGGCAGGTTCCGGGCTGGCTCCTGCCGACAAGAAGCTCTACGCACTGCGTGATGTCACGGGCACCGTGGAGGCGATCCCGTTGATTGCTTCCTCGATCATGAGCAAGAAGATCGCCGAAGGCACGGGCTCGTTGGTGCTGGACGTCAAGGTGGGTTCCGGCGCGTTCATGAAGGATGAGGCCCGGGCCCGCGAGCTTGCCGAGACCATGGTGGCCCTGGGCAAGGATGCCGGCGTGCACACCGTCGCCCTGATCACGGATATGTCCACGCCGTTGGGTTTGACCGCCGGAAATGCGATCGAAGTTGAGGAATCCGTGGAGGTCCTTGCCGGCGGCGGCCCGGAAGACGTCGTCGAACTGACCGTCCGCCTGGCTGAGGAGATGCTGGCCGGCGCCGGCATCCACGACGCCGACCCCGCGGCTGCTTTGAAGGACGGCCGTGCCATGGATGTCTGGAACCGAATGATCGAAGCACAGGGTGGTGACCCGCGTGCTGCGCTGCCGGTGGCCAAGGAATCCGAGGTCATCTACGCTCCCGCGGACGGTGTCCTGGTGGAACTGGATGCGCTTTCTGTGGGTGTTGCTGCCTGGCGTTTGGGCGCCGGGCGGGCGCGCAAAGAGGACCAGGTCCAGGCCGGTGCAGGTGTCCGCATGCACGCCAAACCGGGCGCTTTGGTCCGTGCGGGGGAGCCTCTGATGACGCTCTTGACGGACACTCCCGGGAAGTTCGAACGGGCCAAGGAAGCGCTGCAGGATGCCGTGGTGATCGCGCCCGAGGGTTCACGCCCGGCGCATCAGCTCATCATCGACCGCATCGCCTAGGCTTATGTGTTCCGGGCCGTTCGCCAAGGACGGCCCGGAACACCCGTCATCCGGCGCCTGTGGGGGAGCCGGCTACCGTAAGGAAACCGTGCAGGGCATCAACGATTTCATCCTCGCCGCGGCGGAGCAGCCATGGGTGTTGTTCCTGGTGCTGGCCTGCTGCGTGATAGATGGCTTCTTCCCACCTATTCCGAGCGAATCCGTGGTGGTGGGCCTGAGCGCCGTTTCCGGGAGCAGCGGCTCGCCCAATGTATGGCTGCTCGGCGTGATGGCAGCCCTGGGGGCGTTCTCGGGGACAACATCGCCTACATCATCGGCCGCCGCATCGGGATCCAGCGGTGGCGGTGGATGCGCACGCAGCGGATGCAGGGCGCCTTCCGTTGGGCAGGCAAGGAACTCCGACGCCGGTCGGCCTCGCTCATCATGGTGGCCCGCTTCATCCCCATTGGCAGGGTGGCCGTCAACCTGACGGCTGGTGCCACGCACTTCCACCACCGACGCTTCGTGGCCCTCACGGCCATGTCCGCCGTCCTGTGGGCCACGTATTCGGTGATCCTGGGCTACTTCTTTGGTGTCTGGTTCGAGGACAACCATCTCTTGGGCGCCGTCATAGCGATCGTGGTTGCCGTGATCCTGGGAATCATCATCGACCGGATCATCAGCAAAGTCCGTGGATCCGTGCCGTTGGACGGCAAGAACATCCCTGAGGAAGACGCCCCGACTCCACCCACGGTATGACGCTTCAGGCCCCGGAAGATCAGCCCGGCGGTTGACGACGGCACCTTGTCAGCACCTATAGCGTTAAGCGTGTGATCCCGAGGCTGGGACGTAGCGAACGACGTCCCGGCCGTGGGACACTAGAGCGACTTCCGTCACACCGTCAAGTCATATTCATCTAGGAGCTACCGCCGCGTGGAGTTTTTGAACCAAATGCTCGAGCATGCAGCCGGGCAGCCCTGGATATACCCGGTCCTGCTGGTCTTCTTCTTCATTGACGGATTTGCCACCATCCTCCCCAGCGAAACAGCCATTGTTGGCCTCTCGGCGCTGTCCCTTCACAGCGGAGAGCCCAACCTGTGGATCCTGGGAGCCACCGCACTGGTAGGTGCCATGGCGGGCGACAACATGGCCTACATGCTGGGCCGGAAAATCGGCCTCACCCGTTGGAAGTGGATGCGCCGGCCCAAGGTCCAGAAGATGTTCGCCTGGGCGCAGTACGAGCTGGATAAGCGCGGCGCGGTCCTCATCTTCACGGCCCGCTACATTCCGTGGGGGCGCGTGGCAGTGAACTATGTGGCCGGTCAAACCGGCTTCCGCCACCGGACTTTCTTCTGGTTGGACGCCTTCGCCTGCATCACGTGGGTAGGTTACTCCATCGGTATCGGCCTCCTCGCAGGCCAGTGGGTGCATCACAACCCGCTCCTGGGAGTCGGCATCGCGGTTGCCTTCGCCGTGGTCCTGGGCATTGTGGTGGATCACGCCCTCCGTTGGTGGCACAAATACCTGGAAAAGAAGGACCTCGCCAAGGAAGCTGCTGCCAGCACCGAAGCGGCAGCAGTTGATCCCGCGGAAAAGGCGATCGCCGGCGTCGACCTCTCCAAGCCCGCCAGCTAAAGGCGACCAGCTGTACCAGCAGCAGTACCCGTCAGGGCGGCTGTGGGGACTAGTCTTAGTACGTGACTGAGCCCATACTTGACGCCGCCCCTGCCCTTGACTTCGATCTGAAGAGCCTGCCCAAGGTTTCCCTCCACGACCACCTGGACGGAGGCCTCCGCCCCGCCACCATCATCGAGCTTGCTGAGGCGGTCGGCCACACGCTGCCGTCCACCGACCCCGTTGCGCTGGGTGAATGGTTCCGCGAATCAGCCGACTCCGGCTCACTGGTCCGCTACCTCGAAACGTTCGACCACACCATTGCTGTCATGCAGACCAAGGAAGGCCTCTTCAGGGTGGCCAAGGAGTTCGTGGAAGACCTCGCCGAGGACGGCGTGGTGTACGGCGAAGTCCGCTGGGCGCCGGAACAGCACCTGCAGAAGGGCCTCACCCTGGACGAGGTTGTTGAAGCCGTCCAGACCGGCCTTGAAGCCGGCGTTGATGCTGCTGACGAGCGCGGCCAGCAGATCCAGGTGGGCCAGCTCATCACCGCCATGCGCCACGCCGATCGTGGCCAGGAGATCGCAGAACTCGCTGTCCGCCACCGTGCCAACGGCGCTGTGGGCTTTGACATCGCCGGCGCGGAAGATGGGTTCCTCCCGTCCCGCTTCAAGGACGCCTTCACGTACCTGGCCGAAAACAACTTCCCGGCCACCGTCCACGCCGGTGAAGCAGCGGGCCTGGAGAGCATCCAGTCAGCCCTGGTCGATGGCCGCGCCCTGCGCCTTGGCCATGGCGTCCGGATCGCCGAGGACATTTCGGTGGAGTTCGAGGACAATTCCGACGACGACGGCGAGGACACCGTCGGCATGGTGACCATCGGCAGCGTGGCGGCCTGGGTCCGCGACCGCGGAATCGCCTTGGAAATCTGCCCTTCCTCCAACCTGCAGACCGGTGCCATTTCCGGCTTTGGCGATGGCATCGAAAGCCACCCGGTGGACATGCTCTTCCAGCTCGGCTTCAACGTCACCATCAACACGGACAACCGCCTCATGAGTGGCGTCACCCTGACGGACGAGTTCGAGCTGCTGGTGGAAACCTTTGACTACGACCTCGATGACCTCCTTGAACTGACGCTCAACGCCGCCGAGGCAGCCTTCCTGCCGCTGGACGAGCGCGAAGCCTTGGTTGAGTACATCAACGATGCCTACGCCAACCTCGGCTAAGACCTCCAACGAGCTCGAAGAGCTCATCCGGACGATCGCAGCCCTGCGTGAGCACTGCCCCTGGATGGGTGGGCTGACGCACGAGTCGCTGGTGGAATACCTGATTGAGGAAGCCTACGAAGTGGTGGACTCGATCGAAGCCGGTGCGGTGGACGACGAGCTTCGCGGCGAGCTGGGTGATGTACTGCTTCAGGTAGTGCTTCACGCCCGGCTCGCCGAGGAGCGCGGCAGCTTTGATTTCGACGCCGTTGCCCGGGGCATCAACGCCAAGATGGTCCGGCGAAACCAGCACGTCTTCAAGGCGGACGGTTCCCTGCGGGAGAGTTTTCCGGCCAGCGTCGAGGAAATCATCGTCAAGTGGGATGCCGCCAAACGTGCCGAGAAGCCGGAACGGAAGGATCCCTTTGAGGGCATCCCGCCGCACCTTCCTGCGTTGGCAGCAGCACAGAAGTCCCTGGATAGGGCAGCCCGCGCAGGGTTGGACGTTTCAGGGCTCGATGGTGATGCACGGTTGGTCGATCCACAGGGTGCGCTGACCGCCGTCGGACTTCCCGTCATCCCGGACTCGGAAGAGGCGCTCGGTGAGCTGCTGCTGGCTGTCGTGGCCGGTGCCCGGGAGCAAGGACTCGACGCCGAACGGGCCCTCCGTTCCGCAGTTCGATCGTTTCAGAACAGCCAGGCCCAGCCTTCATGACGTGAGTCTTTGGAAGTTGTTCCGTAACCTAAGCCACTCTGGACTACGCTAGTAGCGACGAGGACGTTGAGAATTTCCCTCCTCATTCCTGTAATTTGCCCATAAGGAGCACATCCATGGCGCTTATCGATGCCATCCACGCACGCGAGATCCTTGATTCCCGCGGAAACCCGACCGTAGAAGTTGAGGTCCTGCTCTCCGACGGCCAGATCGGCCGTGCAGCAGTTCCCTCCGGTGCTTCCACCGGCGAGCACGAGGCCGTTGAGCTTCGCGACGGCGACAAGGGCCGTTACCTCGGCAAGGGTGTCCAGAAGGCCGTTGACGCCGTCATAGACGAGATCTCCCCGGCCCTGATTGGTTTCGACGCCACTGACCAGCGCAGCATCGACCAGGCCATGATTGACCTGGACGGCACGCCCAATAAGGGCAAGCTCGGCGCCAACGCCATCCTGGGTGTTTCCCTGGCCGTTGCCAACGCTGCCGCAGCTTCCGCTGACCTGCCGCTGTACAAGTACCTGGGTGGCCCGAACGCCCACGTCCTGCCCGTTCCCCTGATGAACATCCTCAACGGTGGCTCGCACGCCGACTCCGATGTGGACATCCAGGAATTCATGATCGCCCCGATCGGTGCCGAGACCTTCTCCGAGGGCCTGCGCTGGGGCGTTGAGGTCTACCACAACCTCAAGGCTGTCCTCCAGGAAAAGGGCCTCTCCACGGGCCTCGGCGACGAAGGTGGCTTCGCCCCCAACCTGCCGTCCAACCGCGCTGCACTGGACCTGATCCAGGAAGCCATCAAGAACGCCGGTTACACCCCGGGTACGGACATCGCCCTGGCACTGGACGTTGCCTCGTCCGAGTTCTACAAGGACGGTGCTTACCAGTTCGAAGGCAAGGCACTTTCCGCCACCGAGATGAGCGCCTACTACGCTGAGCTCGTTGCCGACTACCCGCTGGTTTCCATTGAAGACCCGCTGGACGAGAACGACTGGGAAGGCTGGAAGACCCTCACCGACACCATCGGTGACAAGGTCCAGCTGGTGGGCGACGACCTCTTTGTCACCAACCCGGTCCGCCTGCAGCAGGGCATCGAGACGGCCACGGCCAACTCCCTGCTGGTCAAGGTCAACCAGATCGGTTCCCTGACCGAGACGCTGGACGCCGTTTCCCTGGCCCAGCGCTCCGGTTACACCACCATCACCTCGCACCGCTCCGGCGAAACCGAGGACACCACCATTGCTGACATCGCCGTTGCCACCAACGCGGGCCAGATCAAGACCGGTGCCCCGGCCCGCTCCGAGCGCGTTGCCAAGTACAACCAGCTGCTGCGCATCGAAGAAGAACTCGACGACGCCGCACGCTACGCCGGCCGCAGCGCGTTCCCGCGTTTCAAGGGCTAGCCTTCAGCGAAAACACGTAACCGGTGGCTATGGTGGAAAGACCATGGCCACCGGTTCTGTTTAACGCCGGTTCTGCTCAACACGGGCCAGGTCAACAACAGCAAGCGCAGCAACCCGCCAGGCAAGCACCGGGCATTACAGGAGTGTCATGGCCACCCGTCGTCCAAAGGTACCCAGGGCCGACGCACTGGGCCCCTCCAGTGCAGGCCGTTCCTCCGGTGCGGGCCGCCCCGCCAGCGAAACCCGGGCCACCGGCGCCAGTCCGCGAACTGCCGCCAAAAGCACTGAGGGTGCAGGGACAAAAGGTTCCGGTTCCAGTAGCGGCGATGTCATCAAAGCCGAGTTTGGCGGACCGCGGATAACTGCCAAAACCTCGACGCCGGCTGCCGGCACCAAAGCACCTGCCGCCGGCAGCGCACCAACCGGCAGGACTGCCGGCAAGAAGCCCACCGTGGGCCAATCCAAGCCCGCGGGCAAGGCTCCCAGCACGCCGGACACCAAGGCCACAGCTGACCATGATCTGGATCCCGTACCGGCCAAAGCGTTTTCCGGCAGGATGCTGGCGCTGGCAGTAGTCATGATTGCGATCACCATTATGTTGGCCCCACGGTGAAGATTTTCCTGGAGAAGCGTGCCGAAATTTCAGCGTTGGAGGCCGAAATTGCAGGACGGAAAGCAGAGCAGGCCGAGCTCAACAAGCAGCTTTCCCGGTGGCAGGACCCCAACTACGTGAAACAACAGGCCCGCGACCGCATTAACATGGTTATGCCGGGTGAAACAGGTTACTGGGTGTTTGGGGGAGAAGAAGCCGCCGGCACGCCGGGTGGCCGCACCGGCTCCGGATCGTCTGCAAACCCGGAGAATCTGCCCTGGGTGGATGCTCTGTGGGAGTCAATCAGACGATCGGCAACTGACTAGACGCGGTGCCCACCGCCGTCGTGTCCGCAGTGGACACGGCAACAAGGGCAGGAAGGGTGGCAGCGCAAGTGGAAGAGAACACGGCAGCCGTGCCGCAGGAATCCCGCCAGCCATCAGCACATGATCTTGAGGTCCTCAGCCGCCAGCTCGGCAGGCCGGTTCGGGATGTCGTTGAGATCCCTGCACGGTGCGTCTGCGGCAATCCGCTGGTGGCGGCTACTGCGCCGCGGCTCAGCAACGGAACACCGTTCCCCACCACGTTCTACCTAACCCACCCCGTCATCACCTCCGCGGTGTCGCGGTTGGAAGCGGGCGGGCTCATGAATGAGATGAATCATCGACTCACGGCCGACCAGGACCTGGCGGGCGCCTATCACAGCGCCCACGAGGCCTACCTCCAGGCCCGCAATGACATCGCCGGGCGCTCCGGAACCGGCGCTGTCCCCGAGATCGACGGCATCTCCGCCGGTGGCATGCCCTCCCGGGTGAAGTGCCTCCACGTCTTGGTAGGGCATTCCCTGGCCGCAGGGCCGGGCGTCAACCCGCTGGGAGACGAAGCACTGGGCGCCATCACGGAGTGGTGGACCAAGGACCGTTGTTACTGCGATGGCGCGTGGGACACTGCCGGTGAGGCACCCTCCCGGGACCTGAGCCGGCACGGGCCGCAGGGGCTGCCGGACATCGTGGGGCGCCCGGCGCCGGTTCGTAAACCGAAGACGGACACTCCGGGCCACCAGGAAGGCACTGCATGAGCCGCGTTGCAGCGATCGACTGCGGAACCAACTCCATCCGCCTCCTTATCGCGGATGCTTCAGCAGACGGCGCACCGGGCCCGCTGGCCGACGTCGTGCGTGAAATGCGCGTGGTTCGACTCGGCCAGGGTGTCGATGCCACCGGCGAGCTTGCACCCGAGGCCTTGGAACGCACGTTCGCAGCAACACGTGACTACGCCGAACTCATCAAGGTGCACGGCGCCGGGCACGTCCGCTTCGCGGCGACGTCCGCCACCCGCGACGCCCGAAACCGGCAGGCGTTCGTGGACGGCATCCGCGATCTCCTGGGTGTGGAGCCTGAGGTCATTTCCGGGGACGAGGAAGCGGCGCTGTCCTTCGCCGGCGCCAGCAGTGTCCTGCCGGCCACGGGGGAGGACCCCATCCTGGTGGTGGACCTCGGTGGCGGCAGTACTGAGTTCGTCCTGGGCGACTCCACTGGCGTCATCGCGGCACGATCCGTGGACATCGGCTGCGTGCGGCTCACCGAACGTCACCTCCGCAGCGATCCGCCCACCGCTGCGCAAATCGCGGCAGCAGAGGCCGACGTCGACGCCGCACTTGACCTTGCCGCGCAGACGGTACCGCTGGACCGCGCCACAGCCGTGGTGGGCGTTGCGGGTTCCATCACCACCATCACGGCCCACGCGCTGGGCCTGAGTGAATACCAGCCGAACCGGATCCATGGTGCGTCACTCGATCTCGAAACCATCACCGACGCCTGCACCAACCTGCTGGAAATGACGCGGGACGAGCGCGCAGCGCTTCCGTACATGCATCCGGGCCGCGTGGACGTTATTGGTGCCGGCGCCTTGGTGTGGCGCCGGATCCTGGACCGTCTGGCCAGTGTCAGCAGTGGCAGGATCGCTACGGCCGTCTCCAGCGAGCATGACATCCTGGATGGCATTGCCCTCAGCATCCGGGACCCCGCATGACGTTGCGTTTTCGCCGGACTTTCTCTGCTGCCCTTGCCACAGCCTTGGCAGGCGGGGCGTTGGCGGGTGCGTTGTTGACGGCGCCTGCCGCCACTGCAGACGCATGGCGGGACAAAGAGTTCTGGCTCAAGGATTCGGGTGTGATCAACGCCTGGCAGGTGTCCAAGGGTGCCGGCGTGAAGGTTGCGATCATCGACAGCGGCATTGATGGAAACCACCCGGACCTCAAAGGCGTGGTGGTGGGCGGGACGGACGTTTCGGGCGCGGGAGCACCCAATGGGCAAAAGAGTATTGGTGCCAAGACCGAGCACGGAACCTTGGTTGCCACGATGCTCGCCGGGCGGGGCCACACCACCCCCACGGCCTCGCCTTCACCAACGGGATCCGCGCCCCCTCCAGGGCCGCCCACCATCCCTCCTGCCGGGGGGCCGGATGGGATCACCGGTGTCGCGCCTGAAGCGCAAATCCTGGCCGTCTCCACCTGGCTCGGATCACCCAACCCGGGCGGCAAAACGGATCAGGAGCAGATTCCGGACGCCGTGCGGTGGGCCGTGGACAACGGCGCCAAGGTCATCAACATCTCCTTGGGCAGTACCTCGCCGGACTGGCCGCAGAGCTGGGATGCGGCGTTCCTTTATGCAGAGCAGAAGGACGTGGTGATCGTCGCCGCCGCCGGCAACCGCGTGGGCGGCAACGTGCAGGTCGGAGCCCCGGCGACCATTCCCGGTGTCCTGACCGTCGCCGGACTCGACGGTGAGGGGCGCGCCAGCGTCGACTCCTCGTCCCAGGGCATCAGCATCGGCGTCGCCGCGCCGGCCGAGAAGCTGGTAGGCGGCATCCCCGGCGGCGGATACGCCGAATGGGCGGGAACGTCCGGTGCTGCCCCCATCGTTTCCGGTGTGGCCGCCCTCATCCGTTCCAAATGGCCGGAGATGAGTGCCAATCAGGTCATCAACAGAATTGTGAGCACGGCCAAGGACGCGGGAGCTCCGGGCAAGGATCCCCTCTACGGCTACGGCATCCTTAACGCCGACGCGGCCCTGAAAGATGACGTGGCTGCCACCAGCAGCAACCCGCTGGGTTCCATCGCTGATTGGATCCGGGTCCACCGCCGGGGAGATTTCAGCGAGCCGTCGCAGGCTCCCGTGGCGAGCCCCACCAGCGCAGCACCCACGCTCGCCGATCCGACCGTTCCGGCCGCGAAGACGCCGGCGACCGTCGACGACGCCTTGCCGGCCGCCGTCGTGCTTGGTTTTGGAGCCTTGTTCCTTGCCCTGGTGACGGGCGCCGCGATCCAGTTGCGGAAGGTCTCCAAAAACGCGCCAGCGGTGGCCGAGGAAGCCGAAACGGGTGCGCTTCTGAAAGTGGATCCACCCACCCGGACGTAGTTAGTGAAGATTTTCACAAAGTACTGTACTCTGGACACATGGCAACCACCCCAGAGCTCATTGACCGTCCCCGGGTTCTCGTCGTCGGCGGCGGCTACGTCGGCTTGTACGTAGCCCTCAAACTGCAGAAGAAGATCGCGAACGCCGGCGGCATCGTCACCGTCGTTGATCCACTGCCGTACATGACCTACCAGCCCTTCCTCCCGGAAGTAGCCGGTGGCAACATCGAGGCACGCCACGCCGTCGTCTCCCACCGTCAGCACCTGAAGCAGACTGAGCTCATCCAGGGCCGCGTCACCAGCATCGACCACGCCAACAGGACCGCGGTCATCGCCCCGTCCGACGGCGGCGACAACTTCGAAATCCCGTACTTCGACGTCGTCATCGCAGCAGGCGCCATTACCCGTACCTTCCCCATCAAGGGCCTCGCGGACAAGGGCATCGGCCTGAAGACCATCGAGGAAGCCGTTGCACTGCGCAACAAGGTGCTGGAGCGCATTGAAGCCGCTTCCACCATGACCGACCCCGCAGAGCGCGCCAAGGCACTGACCTTCGTCGTGGTGGGTGGCGGCTTCGCCGGCATCGAGTGCCTCACCGAGATGGAAGACCTCGCCCGCGCCGCGGTCCGCAACAACCCGCGCATCCGCCAGGAAGAAGTCCGCTTCATCCTGGTCGAAGCCATGGGCCGCATCATGCCTGAGGTCACTGCCTCGCAGGCCGAGTGGGTTGTGGAGCACCTCCGCAGCCGTGGCATCGAAGTACTCCTCAACACTTCCCTTGACAGCGCCGAGGGCAACCTCAAGCTGATCAACCTCCCGGACAAGACCCCGGCCCAGGAAGTTGAAGCAGACACCCTGGTATGGGCTGCCGGCGTGCAGGCCAACCCGATGATCCGCTCCACCGACTTCCCGCTGGAACCCCGTGGCCGTGTCCGCGTCCTCCCGGACCTGCGTATCGCAGGCGACGAAGGCATCGTGGAGAACGCCTGGGCCGCCGGCGACATCGCAGCTGTTCCGGACCTCACGGGCAAGGGCCTGCCGGACGGCACCTGCGTCCCCAACGCCCAGCACGCTCTTCGCCAGGCCAAGAAGCTCGCCAAGAACCTGTGGGCATCCCGCTGGGACAAGCCGCTGCACGACTACAAGCACAAGAACCTTGGTGCTGTGGCCGGCTTCGGCGAGTGGAAGGGTGTTGCCAACATCAACCTGCTCGGCCGTATCGGTCTCAAGGGCGGCCTCGCCTGGCTGGCACACCGTGGTTACCACGGCATGGCCATGCCCACGGTTGAGCGCAAGTTCCGTGTGATCTTCGGCTGGATCCTGGCCTTCTTCGCCGGCCGCGACACCACGCAGCTGATGGACCTCGACAACCCGCGCGGTGCCTTCGTGGCCGCTGCAACGCCGGCTCCCAAGCCCGCAGCTGCTCCGGCACCTGCTCCGGTGGAAGCCAAGCCGGTTGCCGAGGAAGCCAAGACCCCGGTCACTGCTGACGCCAAGTAGTCCACGCACGACGCAGTCCACGCACGACGGCGGTCGCTCCCTTTCGGGGAGTGGCCGCCGTCGGCGTTTAAGCAGGTGTGCGCACTGCGTTGCCGGGTTGCTGCGCCCCTAGACTGTTGCCATGCCCGGCGAAACCAATCTGAAGACACTCCTGCAATCCCTTCACCCCAAAGCCCGCGATGGCGACTACGTCTATGCCCTGTGGCCACACGGCAGGCCACTGGAGGGCGGGATCGAGGCGGCTGTGCGCGAGGCGGAGGGCCTTACGGTTGTCCTCCGCCGGGACGAGGCTGATTCTCTGGGTCTCAGCTACGACTTCGTGGCCACATGGATCACGCTCCAGGTCCATTCGGCACTCGAAGCGGTGGGCCTTACGGCTGCCGTGAGCGCCGCGCTGACCCACGCGGGAATCAGCTGCAACGTCCTGGCGGGCTTCCACCACGACCACCTCCTGGTGCCTTCCGCCGACGCGGGCCGGGCCATGGATGTGCTCCGGCTTTTGGGCAAGGGTCTGGTGCTCCGAAGTGAGCGTCCCGAGGACCGCCCCGAGATTCTGGACCTGACTGCCCAGGCCTTCTCCGTCTCGCCGGTGACCGGTGAGCCCGTGGAAGGCGTGCCGATTGAAGTAGGGCTGCTGCGCGAGCTTTTTGAGTGCCCTGAATATCTTCCTGAGTTCAGCATCGTCGCGGAAATGGGTGGGGAGATTGTGGGGCATGCCATCAGCACGCGGGGCTGGATCGGGGACTTGGAACTGCTGGGGTTGGGCCCGATCGGCGTGCTTCCCGCCTTTCAGAAGCGCGGGGTCGGTTCAGCGTTGATGCGCGAGACTGCGGCCCGTGCCACAGCCGCAGGTGAGCCCGGCATCGCCCTGCTCGGCAGCCCCCTGTACTACCCGCGCTTCGGTTACGTGCCGGCAACCTCTGTGGGTGTGCAACCGCCTGAGGCGATGTGGGGCGATCATTTCCAGTTGTTGACGCTTCCCGCATGGCCCGACGACGTCCGCGGCACCTTCCGCTACGCAGGTCCATTCAGCGGGCTATAGCTGGGATACCATGGTGCGGGCGCCCCAGTAGCCCAATTGGCAGAGGCAGCGGACTTAAAATCCGCGTGTTGTGGGTTCGAGTCCCACCTGGGGCACACACAGAAATACCCCCGAAACCCTTGCGAACAAAGGGGATTCGGGGGCTTTTTGTTTTCACCCGAGCGGCCACCTCATCGTGCCTTGGTGGCCTGTTTGGTAGTTGGCTTCCCCGCCCATATCGCTTTCGCCGTGCTCCTGAGGATCCTCCGCGGAAATTCCCAGCCGGCTCGTAGATTCCCCACAGGCAACGAGTGTTATAGGGATGTGACCTGAATCACTTATGTTCGCCGCGCAATTGCATTAGTTTGAGTCTTAATCAGGAACACCTGAGTAATCGCATCAAAGGCAGTTCGCACCTTTCGATCGAGGAGACAACGCATGTTTGATCTTTCCCCAGCGGCGCCCCGAGCCGCCAAGCTAACAGCGCTTGGCATTGGGGTCGCTCTCTTGGCCACGGCCTGTGGTGGGTCTTCGACTCCTACCCAGACCGGGTCTTCTTCCGCCGCGGCCGCAGGCATTTCCTGCCCGGCTCCCAGCGGCGGGGCGGGAGCCGGCAACAGCCAGGCTGCCACCAACACGGGACCAGTACCTCCCTCGACCACCACCACTGACGCACCACTGAAACTTGGATCGCTCCTGCCGACGACGGGGTCGCTGGCGTTCCTCGGCCCACCCGAAATTGCCGGCGTCAACCTCGGCATCAAGGAAGTCAACGACGCCGGTGGCGTGCTCGGCGCACCTGTCTCTGTGGTCCACCGTGACTCCGGTGATACCAAGACGGACATCGCCACCCAGTCCACCACCGCCCTCCTGGGCCAGGGTGTGAGCGCCGTTATCGGTGCCGCATCCTCCGGCGTTTCCAAGACGGTCATCAACCAGATCACGGGCGCCGGTGTTATCCACTTCTCGCCCGCCAACACCTCGCCTGACTTCACCACGTGGGACGACAAGGGCCTCTACTGGCGAACTGCACCGTCCGACGTCCTGCAGGGCAAGGTTCTGGGCAACTACATGGCTACCTGTGGAGCACAGACCGTTGGCATGATCGTTCTGAACGACGCTTACGGAACCGGTCTCCAGAAGAACGTCAAGGAAGCTTTCGAGGCAGCCGGCGGCAAGGTTGTTGCTGAGGAACTCTTCAACGAGGGCGACTCCCAGTTCAGCAGCCAGGTGGACAAGGTCCTCGCAGCCAAGCCGGATGCGATCGCCCTGATCACCTTCGACCAAGCCAAGAGCATCGTCCCCCTGATCACCGGCAAGGGCATCAAGCCCACGCAGCTGTTCATGGTTGACGGCAACACCTCCGATTACAGCAAGGACTTCCAGGCCGGCACCATGAAGGGCGCACAGGGAACCATTCCCGGTACGTTCGCCAAGGACGACTTCAAGAAGAAGCTCCTCGCCATCGATCCCGCCCTGAAGGATTACAGCTACGCAGGCGAGTCCTACGACGCCGTGAACCTGATCTCGCTGGCCTCTGAGGCCGCCAAGAGCACCAAGGGCACGGAAATCGCAGCCAAGCTGAAGGAAGTCTCTGAAGGCGGCGAGAAGTGCACCACCTTCGCAGCCTGTGTCACGTTGCTCCGCGACGGCAAGGACATCGACTACGACGGCCAGTCCGGTCCGGTCACGTTCTCCGACGCTGGCGACCCCACAGAGGCGTACATCGGTATCTACGAATACCAGGATGACAACACCTACAAGCCGGTCCGTGAAGAATTCGGCAAGCTCTAAACCGCAACTGATCTAAACCGCAGTCGGTAACAGGCCCCCTTCCTCATCTGGAAGGGGGCCTGTTCTGTGCTGGACTTTCTGTGCTGGACTGCGATCGCTACCCGTCGAAGGGGAGGAACCCTTCAAGGACCCGGGTCACCATTTCCACGCCCTGACGCTCAAAGACGGCGTCTCCCACGCCGTGTGCCCAGACCACCGTGCCCACTGACTGGTTGAGGTTTTCCAGCGTCCACAGGTGGTGCTCCTCCTCGGTGGCGATCACCCTGCCAAACCCCTCGTGAAAGGCCGCGGCAAGCTTTGGCTGAGCGAGCAGCTGCTGGTGGCTGAGCCGGACCAGATCATGAACCCACGGGCGAAGCTCAGCGCGGCCAAAATCGATCACTTTGATCAGTCCGTCGTCGTCCAGCCAATTCCGGGGCTGGTAATCGCCATGGGTTGTCACCAGCGCGGCAGGACCCGGCTCCACCGCATCAAGGGCTTCTTGTAGGCGGCTTCGCGTCTCCCCGGGCAAGAGACCGTGGGCGCGTTGAATGAGGGAGCCCGTCCTGGCAGTCAGCGCCCTTGCGTAGCTGCGGGAGGTTCCGGCCGGCAGGTGCATCCTTGAGAGCAGCATGCCGGCCTCACGGTACGTCCTGGGATCGGATTCGGAGGAGGTTCCGGCCACCAGGGTCCCGGGCAAGTACCCGGTGACCAGGAGGCCTGCCTCAGGCGCCGCGTGCCTCAGGGCGGGTACCCTGCCGTGCAGCCCCGGCAGGCCCCGCGAGTAGGCCGCAATTTCCCTCCGGATGTGGTGGCTCGTGGTGCTGGCTTTGACGATGTATTCGTTGCCATCCGGGGCAGCCACCTGGAGGACGGTGGTGTCCTGGAGGGGCCATGAGTGGTCCTGAACCACGGTGAAGCCACCAAGCCATGACAAGAGGAGGCTTTGCTGCAGTTCCGTGATGGTTCCCGTCATCAGTCCAGCATGCCATTGGGTGTCATTCCGCGTTGGCTGAAGGGGTCCAGGCGGCTTATCCAAGCTGCCGATCCCTTGGCAAAAGTGTGTCTTAAACAGCGGAAGGCCCCGGGTGGTGTTGTGGTGTCCCGGGGCCTTCCATGGTGTGGGGCTGCGGTGTCTAGACCTCGTCCGCCAAGGTGCCCAGATAGAGCTGAATGACCTTGGGGTCCTTCATGAGCTCACGGCCGGTTCCCGTGTATGCGTCCTTGCCCTGGTCCAGTACGTAGCCGCGGTCGCAGATCTGCAGGCAGCGGCGGGCGTTCTGTTCCACCATGATCACCGAGACGCCGGCACGGTTGATCTCGTGGACCCTGAGGAAGGTTTCGTCCTGTTTGACGGGGGAGAGGCCTGCTGACGGCTCGTCCAGGAGCAGTACGGCCGGATCCATCATGAGCGCCCTGCCCATGGCCACCATCTGGCGCTCACCGCCGGAGAGCGACCCTGCCCGCTGGGCGCGCCGCTTGGCCAGGTCCGGGAACAGGCTGGTCACAAAATCGAAGCGCTCGGCGAAGGCCTTGGGACGCTGGAACATGCCCATCTGGAGGTTCTCTTCGATGGTCAGTGCTGCGAACACGTTGTTGGTCTGCGGCACGAAGCCCACGCCCTGGGTCACCAGCTTGTTGGCTTTCAAACCAGTGAGGTCCTGGCCCCGGACCACCACGGTGCCGGAGTGGACCTTCACCAGGCCGAACATTGCCTTCAGCAGGGTGGACTTGCCGGCGCCGTTGGGGCCGATGATGCCGATCAACTCACCCTTGCGGGCCTCGATGCTGCATCCGTTGAGGATGTTGACCCCGGGAATGTACCCGGCCACGAGGTTGGTGACTTTGACGACGGAATCGCCTGCCGGAGCAGCTGCTGAGGCGGGCATTGCGGCGGGGCTGCTCATTTCCCGTCCTCCTTCTTGGTTTCAGCGATGTCGGACAGGATGCCGGCGTCTTCAGTACCCACCACCGACTCTTCGTCGGCTTCGAGTTCGGCTTCGAGCACCTTGATGCCTTCAGCATCGCCGAGGTCCACGTCATGGTGGGCACCAAGGTAGGCATCGATGACGGCAGGGTTCTTCATGACTTCGCCCGGAGGGCCTTCAGCCACCACCTTGCCTTCTGCCATGACCACTACCCAGTCCGCGATATGCCGGACCATGTTCATGTCGTGCTCCACGAACAGCACGGTCATGCCTTCAGCCTTCAGGTTCTTGATGTGGTCCAGCAGCGACTGGGTCAGTGCTGGGTTCACGCCGGCCATGGGCTCATCGAGCATCACCAGCTTGGGTCGCACCATCAGGGAACGTGCCATTTCCAGCAGCTTCCGCTGTCCACCCGAGAGGGACGCAGCGTAGTCGTCCTTCTTGGCATCCAGCTTGAACTTCTCCAACAGCACGTTGGCCTGGGCAGTGATTTCCTTCTCGCGGCCTCCCCACATGCCCTTGAACAGGGCCTTGGAGAGCCGTTCGCCAGGTTGGTCAGCGGCGCCGAGGCGCATGTTCTCCATGACGGTCAGCTTGCCCATCACCTTGGTCAGCTGGAACGTGCGGACCATTCCCATGCGTGCCACTTTGTAGGAGGAAACGCCTGCCAAGCTGTTGCCCTCGAACTGCCACTTGCCCGTATTGGGGGTGTCAAAGCCGGTGAGCAGGTTGAACAAGGTGGTCTTGCCGGCGCCGTTGGGCCCGATCAAAGCAGTGATCTTGTGGCGCGGGATCTCGAGGTATTCGACGTCCACAGCGTTGATGCCGCCAAAGGACCGGGTGACATCCTCTGCCACTACGATGGGATCGCGCTTCTTGCAGCCGGGGGTGTTTTCCCCGACGGCGATGGGCCGCGAATCGGTCATGTAGTCGATATTCTCGGTATTGCGTTCGTTGGTCTCACTCATGCGAAAGCAAGCTCCTTCTTATTGCCGAAGACGCCTTGCGGGCGGAAGATCATCAGGAGCATCAGCGCGACACCCACCAGGATGTAGCGCAACTGGCCGGCCTGGACGGTGGTCAGCCACGTGACTGCCCCTGATTCGATAAGGCCGTAGAGCAGGCTCTGGGTCAGCGACAGGACAACCCAGAAGATCATGGCTCCGATGACCGGCCCCAGGACAGTGGCCATGCCACCGAGGAGGAGGCAGGTCCACAGGAAGAACGTCAGTTCCGTGCCGTAGTTGGACGGTTGGACAGCGCCGCGGGGGAGCGTGAAGATCATGCCCGCCAAGGCTCCCAGGACACCACCGATGATCAGTGCCTGCATCTTGTAGGCGTAGACGTTCTTACCGAGCGAACGGACAGCATTCTCGTCTTCGCGTATGCCCTTCAGTACACGGCCCCACGGGCTGCGCATGAGGAGCCACACCAGCACACAGCACACGATCACCAGTCCCCAGCCGACGACGCGGATGAAGAAGTCACGGTTGTTCATGCCCATGTAGGACCCCTCGGGGAAGGGGTTCATGGCGTAGAACGTGTTTTCAAACGCGGCCAGGCCGTTGGCGGAGCCCGTGACGCTGGTGAGTTGGTTGGTGGTGACTACGTAGCGGACAATTTCTGCCGCTGCGATGGTGACGATTGCCAGGTAGTCGGCGCGTAGCCGGAGGGTGGGAATACCGAGGATGAAGGCGAAGATCACCGAGCAAAGAATGGAGATGATCAGTGCAAGGAAGAACGGAGCGTCGAAGCTCAGGGTGGAGATGGCGAAACCGTAGGCACCAACGGCCATAAAGCCTGCCTGGCCGAAGTTCAGCAGGCCTGAGTAGCCGAAGTGAACCGCAAGGCCCAAAGCGGCAAGTGCGTACGCCGCCGTCGTCGGGCTGAATAATTCGCCAAGGGCGCTGGAGAAAATGAATCCGAAGTCCATGGCCCGCTCCTAACCCACACGCTCACGCCGGCCGAGGATACCCTGCGGTCGGAACAGAAGAACAACGATCATGATGAACAGTGCACCGACGTACTTGAGGTCGGCGGGGAGACCGAACACAGTAGTCAGTTCCACGAAGATGCCGACGACGATCGAGCCGATCAAGGCGCCGAAGACGGTTCCCAAACCACCGAGTGTCACGCCGGCGAAGATGAGAAGCAGGATCTGCGAGCCCATGTCGAAGGTAACGCCCGGGCGGTAGTACGCCCACAGGATGCCACCGAGGGAGGCGAGGACGCCGCCAACGATCCAGACAATGCGGATGACGGAGTCGACGTCGATGCCGGAGGCAGCGGCCAGCGCCGGGTTGTCCGCCACGGCGCGGGTCGCCTTGCCCAGACGGGTCTTCAGCAGGACGATGCCGATCAAGGCGATGACCACGGCACTGATGACCAGCGACCAGAGGTTGTTCGGGGAGATGGAAACAGGGCCAATCTGGATTTCCGCGCTTTGTGCGCCGGGCAGCTGTTGGGTTGCTCCACCGAAGAAGAACTGGATGACGTAGCGGATGGCCAATGCCAGGCCGATGCTGACAATCATCATGGGAACGAGGCCGGAACCGCGCTTCCGCAGTGGACGCCAGAGTCCGGCGTCCTGGACGTAGCCGAAGAGCCCGCCGCCTATCAGTGCCAGAAGGATCGCGAGCCAGAAGGGGAGCCCGAAGCCGTTGAACATGAAGACGAGGACGGCGCCAAGGGTCACCATCTCGCCGTGGGCGAAGTTGGTCAGGCCCGTGGTTCCGAAGATCAGCGAGAGGCCCACAGAGGCGAGGGCAAGGAGGAGGCCAAAGCTCAGGCCCGCCACCAGGCGGTTGAGGAGGTTCTGGCCAAAGTCCTGCTGTTGGACCACGATGCCCTCACCGAAGGCGAAGATCACCGACAGGTTGGAGGTCTGGCTGAACGTGACGTCGCGGGGATTGTCCTGGCCCTCCGCCAGTGCGATGCCCTCCGGCAAGGTGGAGGTGTCCAACTCGATGGTGTAGGTGCCTTGGACGGGGACGCCGATGGTCCACGCGCCATTGGCTCCGGAGGTTGCTTCACCTTCGAACCCGTTGCCTGAGGCTTTGATTTTGACGCCGGGTATGGGTGCCCGGGCATCATCACGGAGGAACCCGCTGATGTTGTTTTGGAATGAGGTAGGGGATGGCGAAGGCGATGGGGTGGTTGCCTGTGCCGAGGGGGCGGCGATCAACAGAGTGGCGATGAGGGCTGCGAACAGCGCCCCCACAACTCTCTGCAGTCCCTTGGACCGTCTGATGGACGGGTCGCGCAGTGTGCTTCTCAAAATGGAAACCTCCACAGTGGGGGTGGTCCCGGCTGCGCCATTGCAGCCGGTGCGAACGGTAAATGGGGCTTGTGAACAGTTCTTGCCTAGCTGCCTCGATTGTGATCTAAGTCACCCATGTGTGGCCTATGTTACCGCCCGGTGGGCTGAATATAGGCCCAGTTCGAGGGTGCAAACATCGCGATCAGATAACAACTGTGAAGCTATAGGCAACTCATGATGTAGCTGCACTTAAGTAAACCTTTGTTGTGTAAGGGTGCTTCTAAACGTTTGGCGCGTGTCCTGCCTCTGCCACCCTGCCGCTTTCGTGTCACGGTTGCGTTTCGTCTGGGTGGACAGGGGAACTTTCCCTGCCGCGCGCGCGTGGTAATTGGTACCGTGAACTATCACTAGCCCTTTTTCAGGAGGACACCCGCAATGGCACTTGGCGGAAACCCAGTCTTCAACGGAAAGAATTTCCGTGGAGCAAAGCAGGCCCCGCCTGTCCCGCAGAACCCGTACGGCCAGCAGTTCAACCAGGCACCCGGCCGTGCGCCGAGCCAGGTCATGGACGGCCATGCAGCATGGTCTGCCCAGCATCAGAACATGACCAATGAGCAGCTGCAGCAGATGTACAACCAGCCGGCTGCCGGCCCCGCCGACACCGGCCGCATGACCTATGACGACGTCATCATGAAGACTGTCGCCTGCCTCGTGGTCTTGGTGATCGGCGCCGGCGTGACGCTCTTCGTTGCTCCCGCACTCTCCACCATGCTCATGATCGTTGGCGCACTGGGCGGCTTCGTCCTGGCACTGGTCAACACCTTCAAGAAGCAGCCTTCACCGGCACTGATCCTTGCCTACGCCGGCTTGGAGGGCCTTTTCCTGGGTGGCCTGACCCGCATCCTCGACGGCATGTACCCCGGCGTCGGCCTCCAGGCTGTCATCGGCACGCTGGCAGTCTTCGGCGTCACCCTGGTGCTCTTCAAGAGCGGTAAGGTCCGCGCCACTCCCAAGATGGTGCGTTTCTTCATGATCGCCACTATTGGTTACGCGGTCTTCGCGCTGATCAACATGGTGATGATGTGGACCGGAGCTGTCCAGGAGCCGTTCGGCCTCCGGACCAGCATGGAAATCGCAGGCATTCCGCTGGGTGTCTTCATCGGCATCCTGGCCATCGGCCTGGCAGCGTTCTCGCTGATCATGGACTTCACCAGCATCGAGGAAGGCGTCCGCGCCGGCGCCCCGGAGCGTTACTCCTGGGTTGCAGCATTCGGCCTGACGGTCACGCTGGTCTGGCTCTACGTGGAAATCATCCGCCTCCTGGCTATCCTGCGAGGCGACGACTAACTGCTGCAGGCCAAACCTGCAAAGTAAGCCAACGCGAAATGCCCCCGAAGAGTCTTCGGGGGCATTTTTGTGTCCATGAGGGGCGAGGTCTCGGGTGTAAGCAAAGGCTCAAAGGGGTGAGGGGCGAGGTCTCAACTGTAAGCGAGGGCTCAAAGGGGCGAGATCCAACCCCTCGCGGCCAGAACCCCCTCGCGGTTAGCTCAGACGCTCGAAAACCACAGCCATGCCCTGCCCGCCGCCAACACACAGGGTGGCAAGCCCCAGGGTTCCATCGCGCTCCTTGAGCCCGTTCAGGAGCGTGCTGGTCATCCGTGCACCGGTCATGCCGAAGGGGTGTCCCAGGGCGATGGCGCCACCGTGGACGTTGAGCTTGGCGGGGTCGATGCCCAGTTCCCGTGCGCTTGCCACCACCTGGACTGCGAAGGCTTCGTTAAGCTCCACGAGATCAATGTCGTCCATGGTCAGTCCGGCCAGTGCCAAGGCCCGCTGGGTGGATTCAACAGGTCCCATGCCCATGAGCTCGGGGAGAGGGCACTCACTCCGGTGGACACCACCCTGGCCAGCGGTTCGAGGCCCAGCTCGCGGGCCCGGGTATCGCTCATGACCACCACGGCAGCGGCGCCGTCGTTGAGGGGGCACGCGTTGCCGGCGGTGACCGTCCCATCGGAGCGGAAAACGGGCTGCAGGGCGGACACCGCTTCAAGGGTCACTCCCGCCCGCGGAGAGTCGTCGCGCTCTACCACGCTGCCGTCCTTGCGGGTGTAGGGGGTGATGTCGCGGGCGTAGAAGCCCGAGGAGATGGCAACCTCGGCCCGGTTCTGGCTCAGGACGCCCCACTCATCCTGCTCGGCCCTGCTGATGCCGTAGGTGGTGGCAACGTTCTCTGCTGTCTGGCCCATGGAGATGTAGATGTCCGGCAAGCGGCCACCCAATCGGGGATCGGTCCACGGAATGTTGGACGCTGCCCTGGCAGCAGTGCGATGGGCTGCCGGGCCGAAAAGGGGGTTGTGGTTGGCAGTGTCCGTTTCCCCGGCGCCTGCCCAGTTCTGGTAGCGGGACACGCTCTCCACCCCGGCGGAAACGATCGCGTTGGCTTCACCGGCTTTGATGGCGTGGAAGGCCATCCGCAGCGTTTGCAGGCTCGATGCACAGAAGCGGTTGATGGTGGCCGCCGGTACCCGGTCCATTCCGGCCAGGACGGCAACCACCCGTGCCATGTTGGAGCCGGCTTCACCGCTGGGTTCTGCGCAGCCAAGAAGGAGGTCGTCCAGACCGCGCCCATCCTCGGCGACTGGATCAAACGCCGGAATTTTGGCGAGAGCCGCCTGAACCATGGCGGTGGCGAGGTCATCGGGGCGCTCTTCCCTTAGGGAACCTTTGAAGGCGCGGCCTATGGGGCTTCTGGCAGTGGAAACAATGACAGCCTCAGTCATGGCCACAGCTTACGCCCGGCGCCTGCACCAGCGCCGGGCGGTTGCTGGAAATCACCGAAGTGTCAGGCCAAACGACGGGCGCCTGCCGCCGGAGTCACGGTGAAAATGTCCGGTGCGGTGTAACCGGCGTCGGCGAAGGAACGCACGACGGCGTCGCGCACCTGCTGCTCCTGGCCCACCGGGGTCAACGCGATGGCCGAACCGCCGAACCCGCCGCCGGTCATGCGGGCACCAATGGCGCCGTTGGCGCGGGAGGTGTCCACGGCGAGGTCCAGTTCAGGGCAGGAGATCTCAAAGTCGTCGCGCATGGAAACGTGGCTCGCATCCAACAGCGGACCAATGCTCGCGGGACCTTGGCTGCCCAGTACGTCCACGGTTTGCAGTACACGGTCGTTCTCGGTGACCACGTGGCGCACGCGCTTCATCGTGGTCTCATCCAGCAGACCGGACGCTTCCCCCAAACGTTCCACGCCGACGTCGCGCAGTGCTTTGACGCCCAGGATCTCGGCGCCCAACTCGCAGGACGCGCGGCGGGAGGCGTAACCGCCGTCGGCGTGTGAGTGCGAGACCTTGGTGTCGATGACCAGCAGGACCAAGCCCGAGGCTTCGGCGTCGAACGGGACCAGGTCCACGTGCTGGTCGCGACAATCAAGGAAGACAGCCTGTCCCTTGGCGCCCCGCAGGGACGCCGACTGGTCCATGATGCCGGTGGGTGCTCCGACGAACACGTTTTCGGCGCGCTGGGTTGCCAGCACGAGGTCCTCGGCAGTCAGACCGGCTCCGGTCAGCTCATTCAGGGCGCTGATGACAGCACACTCGATGGAGTGCGAAGAAGACAGGCCTGCCCCTGAGGGGACATCGGAATCGAGCAGGAGGTCGAAGCCGGGCACCGTGATGCCACGCTCTTTGAGGGCCCAGGCGACCCCCAGCGGGTAGCGGGACCATCCCTCGCCGGATCCGGGTTCCGAGTCTGAAAGGTCCGCCTCCACCACACCGTGCCCGCCGAACGTGGACAGCATGCGCACCCTTGAGTCGTCGCGGACGCGCAATGCCACCTTTGCTGCCTTGTCGATGGCGAAGGGCAGCACGAAGCCCTCGTTGTAGTCGGTGTGCTCGCCGATCAGGTTGACGCGTCCCGGCGCCTGCCACACGCCGTCGGGGGCCGCGTCGAACGTTTCCTGGAAGCGGGCGGTGAGGACGCTGGTATCGGTAGTGGTGGTCATGCTCGGGTGCCTTCCAAGGTCTTGGGGGATGCCGGTGCTGCGGCGACGCTGCGGAGACGCTCCGCCACGGCTTCGGGGGTGGTGTCGTTGATGAACGCTCCCATAGCGGCCTCTGAACCGGCCAAGTACTTGAGCTTATCGGCCGCACGGCGGGGCGACGTCAACTGCAGGTGGAGCTGGCCTGCAGGGCGCAGGGTCGGATCCAGCGGAGCCTGGTGCCAGGCGGAGATGTACGGCACAGGGGTGGGGTAGAGGGAGTCGAGGCGCTTGAGCAGGTCAAGGTAGACGTGCGAAAGTTCGTCGCGTTCTGCGCCCGTGAGCGCTGCGAGGTCGGGGACGCTGCGGTGGGGGACCAGATGGATTTCCAGGGGCCAACGCGCGGCGAAGGGGACGTAGGCGCTGAAGTGTTCGGCCTCCAGCACCATGCGGCTGCCGTCTTCGCGTTCAGCTTTGAGGAGCGACGCCGCCAGCGTTTCCTTCCCGTCGACGTCGTCGTAGTACTTCCGGGCGACTGCACCGAGTTGGGCGGCGCGCGGTGTGACGTACGGGTATGCGTAAATCTGTCCATGCGGGTGGTGCAGGGTGACGCCGATGTCCGCGCCGCGGTTCTCGAACGGGAAGACCTGCTTGATGCCCGGCAAGGCGCTGAGCGCTTCGGTCCGCTGTGCCCACGCTTCAATGACGGTGCGTGCGCGGGTCTCGCCGAGTTCAGCGAAGGAGCCGGTGTGCTGCGGGGTGAAGGCAACTACTTCGCATCGGCCGAACGCCGGTCCGGTCATCCCGTGGCCGCTGGCGCCCGGTGCGGGCAGAGGGGGAATGTCACCCAGGGCAGGGCCCAGGGAGGGGAAGCGGTTCTCGAACACCACAACGTCATAGTCCGCTGCCGGGATTTCCGAGGGGTTCGCCGCGGTAGTGGGGCAAATAGGGCATTGGTCGGCAGGCGGCAGATGCGTGCGTGCCTGGCGGTGCGCAGCGACGGCCACCCAGTCGCCCGACAGGGCGTCGTACCGGACCTCGCCGGGCTCGCCACGGGCTGGAAGCTCGCGGTGGTCCACCAGTGATTCCGGTGTTCGCTCCGGAGTGCCGGGGTCGTCGAAGTAGATCAGCTCGCGGCTGTCCGCAAGGCGGGTGCTGGTGATGCGACTCATGGATCCATTGTTCCACAAGTGACCAAAAACGCATAGTTTCTAACAAAAGTTAACATTGCTCGTGAAGCTCCGGGTTCCGAAATGAAGTACGGTATTGCCATGTCTGCCTCGCCTTCACCCGCCGATAACGCGCTTCCGTCCGAATCCCGCCGCTTCGCCACGGGCCGCCAATTCGAGCTTCGCAGGGGCGATGCGCTCGCCGTCATCACCGAACTCGCCGCCGGGCTGCGCCTCTACTCCCGGGGCGGCGTGCAACTGACGGAAAGCTACGATGACGACCAGATTCCTCCGGGCGCCACGGGCATCACCCTGGCGCCATGGGCCAACCGCGTGGAGGACGGGGTCTGGTACCTCGACGGCAAGAAGCAGCAACTCGATGTCACCGAAGTGTCCCGCAACAACGCCAGCCACGGGTTGCTGCGGAACGCTGCCTACACCCTGGTGGACGAATCAGAGTTCAGTGTGACGCTCGAAGCCACCGTCTTCCCGCAGCACGGCTACCCGTTCCTGGTCCGGCACCTGGTCCGCTATGAGCTGGACGAGGCCATGGACCTCCGCGTCCGGCAGACCTTGGTCAATGATTCCCAGGACAGGGCGCCCTTTGTGCTCGGGGCGCACCCCTACCTGCGCCTTGGCGACGTCGCTACCGAGGACCTGGTCCTGACCGTAAAAGCCCGTACTCGGCTGGTGGCTGATGAGCGGCTGATCCCGCGCAGCACAGCTGCGGCAGATGGCCAGTACGATCTTTCCGCCGGTACCGCGGTGGATGACCTGTTGATTGATGTCGCCTTGACCGACCTGGCGTTCGACGGCGGGGTGGCCCGCCACACGCTGACAGCGCCGGATGGTCGCAGCGTGAGCCTCGAGCAGGACGAACTGTCCCCGTACGTCCATGTCTTTGTCACTGATACCTTCCCCGGCCGCTCCAAAGCAGTGGCCATCGAGCCGATGACGGGCCCCGCCAACGCCTTCAACAGCGGCGACGGCCTGCAGTGGCTGGCCCCCGGCGAGGCGTTCACCATGAGCTGGGGCATCACCGCGTCCCTCTGAGCTTTTTGTACATGCTGCCTCAGCGTTTGGTAACAGCTGCGCGGGCCGGTTTCCCTTACGGCGTGGCCTACGGAATTATGGGTTCATGACGCCAACACCGGACGCCAAATCCCGCTCTGACCGCCAAATTGCCGAAGACATCCCCTACGGGGTGCGAATTGCTGCTGCCTGGTCGTGGCGGGCCGGACTGATCCTGCTCATGATCGGTGCCCTGGTCTGGCTGCTGGGCAAGGTCAGCTTCCTCATCATCCCGGTCATGGTGGCCGCCCTTTTGGCCGGACTGCTGTATCCGGTGGTGGCGTGGCTCCGCAACCGCAACGTGCCCAACGGGGCCGCCGTCGCCATCACTGTGGTGGCCTTCATTGGCGTCATTGCCGGCGCGCTCGCCCTGGTGGGCAGGCAGCTTGCCTCCGGCTTTGGCGAACTCTGGCAGGAAGCCTTGGCCGGAATCCAACAGATCCAGACGTGGCTGGCCGATGGTCCCCTCCACCTCACCGCAGACCAGATAGACCAATACATTGCCGATGGCGCCAACGCGCTGCAAAACAACAGCAGCAGCATCCTCAGTGGTGCCCTGTCCTTTGGCAGCACCGCCGGACACTTTGCTGCAGGACTTGTCCTTGCACTCTTCATCCTGATCTTCTTCCTGCTCGAAGGCAGCCGGATCTGGGGCTTCCTGGTGCGGCTCCTGCCCAAAACCGCGCGGCGGGCAACCGACGGCGCAGGGCGTCGCGGGTGGACGTCCATGGTCAGCTACGTGCGTATCCAGATGTTCGTGGCGTTCGTAGATGCTGTGGGCATCGGTGTAGGCGCTGCCATCATCCAGGTTCCACTGGCACTTCCGTTGGCAGTCCTGGTGTTCATCGGCTCCTTTATCCCGGTAGTGGGTGCCCTTGTCACGGGAGCCATTGCGGTGCTTCTTGCGCTCGTAGCCAATGGGCCAATCAACGCGCTCATCATGCTGGCAATCGTCCTGCTGGTCCAGCAGCTGGAAAGCCATATCCTGCAGCCGCTGGTGATGGGCAAGGCCGTGTCACTGCACCCCGTAGCCGTGATCCTCTCAGTGGCAGCAGGCTCCTACCTGGCAGGCATCCCGGGAGCGCTGTTCGCGGTCCCGTTGCTCGCCGTAGTAAATACGGCGGTTCGGTACATTGCCGGGCGGACGTGGGAACATGATGAAGGATTGGGCGGTATGGAGCCTCAGCCGGCAACCGCTTCTGCGGGACCGGACGGAGACGCCAACTTCAAGGAGGTTCACCTCCCCAAGCCCGAATCCCGCCTCGGTAGAGGCATCGCAGGCAAGAACAAGGCTGCAGGACGCCCCTCTGCTGAGGGACCTGCCGCCGACACCACTAAAGGAGAATAGTCAGTGAATACCCTCGAAACCCTGCCCGTCACGCTGGACGATGTCCTCAAGGCGCAGGAGTTGCTCGAGGGCATTATTACCAAGACTCCGGTGGAGTCGTCCCGTGCTCTTGGCAGCCTCGTGGGCGGCAACGTCTTTTTCAAGTGTGAAAATCTCCAGCGCGCGGGCTCCTTCAAGGTCCGCGGAGCCTATGTCCGCATGGCCCGGCTGACCGAGGACGAAAAGAAGCGCGGCGTGGTGGCGGCCTCCGCAGGCAACCACGCCCAGGGCGTGGCGGTCGCCGCAAAGAGCCTGGGCATCAACGCCCGCATCTACATGCCCCTTGGTGTGGCTCTGCCCAAGCTGGCAGCCACCCGCAGCCACGGCGCAGAAGTTATCCTGCATGGCCACAACGTGGACGAAGCTTTGGCCGAAGCGCAGCGCTACGCCAACGAGACCGGCGCTGTGTTCGTGCACCCCTTTGACAACGTGGACGTCGTTGCAGGCCAAGGAACCATCGGACTGGAGATCCTGGACCAGATCCCCAACGTGGACACCATCCTCATGGGCGTCGGCGGCGGTGGACTCCTGGCCGGAGTGGCTGTGGCCATCAAAGCCAGGGCCAAAGAGCTCGGCCGGGAAATCCGGGTGATCGGCGTCCAAGCGGAAAACGCCGCCGCCTACCCGCCGTCGCTGGCCGCGGACGCACTGGTGCCGCTCAAGAAGGTCACCACCATGGCTGACGGCATCGCCGTGGGCCGCCCGGGGCAACTGCCCTTCAGCATCATCCGCGAACTGGTGGACGATGTTGTCACTGTCAGTGAAGACTCCCTGGCGCGGGCGCTGATCTTCCTCCTGGAGCGGGCCAAGATGGTGGTTGAGCCTGCCGGTGCCGTCGGAGTAGCCGCGCTGATGGATGGCAAGATCGAAAACCCGGGGAACACCGCCGTCGTGCTTTCCGGCGGCAACATCGATCCCATGCTCATGCTCAAAGTCATCCAGCGCGGTCTGTCGGCCGCAGGCCGGTTCATGACGGTCCGCATGATGCTGGATGACCGTCCAGGTTCCTTGGCCACCATTGCGCGGATCATTGCCGAAAACGACGCCAACGTCACCGGACTGGATCACACCCGCTTGGGTGGCTCCATCAGCATGGGCGACGTCTCCATCACCATCAACCTGGAAACCAAAGGCCACGAACACGGGGAACAGGTTCTCGGCGCACTGCGGGCCGAGGGCTTCCAGCCGATCGTGGTGCACTGACGGGAGGAGCACCATGGTGCTGGGAACGCCTGAAGGATCCAAAGAAGCGGACCGCGAGTCGCTGGCCGGGCGGGCGAAGGGTGGCCTGCTCTTCATGGGCGGCTTTGTCATCCTGCTCTACGTCATTGAGATCCTCAACACGCTGATGCGCCACGGCCTGAACTTCACCTTTGGTCTGCGCCCCCGCTCCATGGACGGTGTGCTGGACATCCTGACGTTCCCGTTGTTGCACGCGAACTTCAACCACCTGCTGTCCAACACGCTGCCCCTGATCATCTTCGGTTTCCTGGTGTTCCTGTCCGGCCTCCGTGTATTTATCACGGCGCTGGCCTTCAGCTGGCTGGGCTCCGGGCTCGCTGTGTGGCTCATTGGCGGAGGAGGGGTGACGGTGGGAGCGTCCGGACTGGTGTTCGGATTCTTCGCGTTCCTGCTGGTCCGTGGATTCTTCAACCGGAACTGGTGGCAGATCCTGCTCTCTGTGGTGCTGTTCATGGCCTACGGCAGCATTCTCTTCGGTGTGCTGCCCACGGTGATGGGGTACGTGTCCTGGCAGGCGCACCTCGGCGGAGCCGTTGGCGGCGTCATCGCAGCCGTCCTGTTACGTCCCAAGTCCACGCTGGCGGCCTGACCCCACCAGCCGAGCACCAAAAAACGCCGGCCCGCCCCGCGAAGGGGTGGGCCGGCGTCGTGTATTTCGGGCCGGTGAGCCGCTGGTTAGGCGACGTAGGGCTTGGCGGAGACAATCTCCACCGGAATTTCCTTGCCGTTGGGGGCGACGTAGCTCAGGCTGTCGCCTTCCTTGTGGCCGATGATAGCGGCACCCAGGGGTGACTTCTCGCTGAAGACGTCCAGATCGGAGTCCCCGGCGATTTCGCGGGAGCCCAGCAGGAACGTCTCTTCGTCACCGGCGATGCGGGCAACAACCAGCATTCCAGGCTCAACGATTCCGTCGTCGGCAGGGGCTTCGCCAACCTGGGCATCGCGAAGCAGTGCGGTGAGCTGGCGGATGCGGGCCTCGATCTTGCCCTGCTCTTCCTTGGCTGCGTGGTAGCCGCCGTTTTCCTTCAGGTCGCCTTCCTGGCGGGCAGCTTCGATCTTCTGGACGATTTCCGCCCGGCCAGCGCCGGAAAGGTGGTCCAGCTCAGCCTGCAAGCGGTCGAAAGCTTCCTGGGTGAGCCAAGCCGCAGTGGCGCTATTGGTGGTAGACACGGATTTCTCCTCTAGATCTGACAATGCAAAAGACCCCGCCGAGGTGGCCACTCGTGGAACTCAGTAACCAACTTAACGGGGTGAAGGTTTCATCCATTGTAGTAAATCCTTTGGACGAACCCAAACCGGTTGAGTCATGGGTCACATGATTGTTATTTACCGCTGTCCGTGATCCAGCAGTTGTCCACCACTCCTGAGACAGCCGGTGACTCGGTACGCAGGACCGTGCGCTGGACGGTGGTGCTGCCGCCGTCGGGGTCGTCCTGGGGATCGTTGGGGCCGACTTCCACTACCTTCCAGCCCACTACCGCGAACTTGGAGTCCAGCGCCTTGATGGCGCATTTGGCGGTGGCTCCGGGATATTTAGTGACCTGGTAGTCCACCTCTGCCTGGGTGCCGTCCACGGTGCTGTACCCGATGTCCTTGAAGGTGACAGGGGCCTGCGCGGAACCGGTTGCCACATAGGCGGCAAACCCAATCCCGATGACCAAGGCGCCGATGACGATGTTCCGCTTGGTTTTGCGGGTCATGGCGCGCTTTTGACCGCCGTAGCGATTGGCTAGGCTGGTGCTTGCCGGTACTTGGGTGGCCGATAGGTCCTCTGAAGTCACCCGTCCAGTTTAGTGCCGATCCCGGCGCCCCATCACCGCCCACACAGCTTGATCCACGAAAGAGGAGCCGTCACGTGACAGCGTCCAGCAGTTCCGACCAGCAGCTGCGGCTGCTCGCCGTCCACGCCCACCCGGATGATGAGTCCAGCAAGGGCGCGGCCACCATGGCAATGTACGCCGCCGCGGGAGTAGACGTGATGGTCGCTACGTGCACTGATGGCTCACGCGGTGACATCCAGAACCCGGCCATGGAAGACGCGCCCCACCCCAAGCGGGATATGGCCGGTGCCCGGCGACTGGAGATGGCGAATGCGGCTGCCGTCCTGGGAATCCAGCAGCGGTGGCTCGGCTTCGTGGATTCGGGCCTTCCGGAAGGTGATCCGCTGCCGCCGTTGCCGCCGGCGTGCTTTGCCCTCCAGCCTCTGGAACGCGCCACGGCGCCCCTGGTCCGGCTGGTCCGCAGTTTCAAGCCGCATGTGATTCTGAGCTACGACGAAAACGGGGGTTATCCGCACCCGGACCACATCATGGCCCACAAGGTGGCGGTGGAAGCCTTTGATGCCGCCGGTGACGCGGACCGCTACCCGGGCATGGGGGAGCCGTGGGCCCCGAGCAAGCTCTACTATGACCGTGCTTTCAGTCCGGAGCGGTTCCGTGCGCTGCACTTTGCGCTGGAAGAGGCGGGACTGCAGTCTCCCTACGCCGAGCGACTTGCCGCGTGGCTGGAAGCCGATGCCGAGGGCCATACTCCCGTTCCCCCGGGACACCAGACCACCACCCAGGTGGATTGCGGCGATTTCTTCGAGGCGCGCGACGACGCACTCCGGGCACACCGCACACAGATCGATCCTCTCGGGTTCTTCTTTGCCGTATCGCCGGATCTGCAGCGCACGGCGTGGCCGTGGGAGGACTACACCCTCATCAAGTCCACTGTCCCGTCCGAGCTGCCGGAGAAGGACCTGTTCGCGGGGATAAGATAGGAACTCCGGCAGTTTCTATCGCCCGTAGAAATTGCCGCCAGGCCAACCAGCTTCCGGCTACGCTGCCTGTCGGCATGCATCAGCTCCCATAGAAGGTTTGAACGTGCACCACTTGATTCTCGCCCTGACCGTCACCCCGTCGCCCAACCCCTCGGGCACGCTGCGGCCCGGCCTGTCCGAGGACCAGGTGACGCCCGGTACGTGGGGCTTTGTCCTCACGGCCTTCATCGTCATCCTGACCACATTCCTCATTGTGGACATGGTTCGACGCATCCGACGCGTCCGGTACCGGGCACAGGTGGAGGAAGCGCGCCTGGCAGATGAGGAAGGCCGGGCTGCCGAAGGCCAGGCTGCGGAGGCCGGCCAACCTGCCGACGGCGGCACTCCCGGAGCGCCTGGCGCACCGCTCGCAGGCGGCGCCTCGGATGAGAATGACGATGCCGGTCCCCGGACCCACTGAAGCCACCGGTAACGGTTCGCCCTGGGCCGGCAACGCCCTGGGCTCGGAACCTTCTGCCTATTTGCGGCAGCACGCGGACAACCCCGTGCACTGGCGTCCGTTCGGCGACGAAGCTTTTGCTTTCGCCGCCGAACGTGATGTCCCGGTTTTCCTTTCCATCGGCTATGCGGCATGCCATTGGTGCCACGTCATGGCCCACGAGTCTTTTGAAAACCAGGAAACCGCCGACTACCTGAATGCCCACTTCGTCCCGGTGAAGGTGGACCGGGAGGAACGTCCGGACGTCGATTCCGTCTACATGGCCGCAACGCAGGCCATCAGCGGTGAGGGCGGCTGGCCAATGTCCGTCTTCCTCACGCCTGACGGACTCGCTTTTCACGCGGGAACCTATTTCCCGCCCGTTCCGCTGCCCGGCAGGCCGTCCTTCCGCAACGTTCTTGAAGCCGTCCATGAAGCCTGGATGGAGCGTCGTGATGGGGTGGAGCAGAACGCCCGGGGTCTTGCAGCCAGTATGGCCGATGGGCAACTGTCCGCGGCGGTGCGGCTCGACGAACCGCCCGGGTTGCTGGATGCTTCCCTCCTTCCGGATGCCGTGGCGCTGCTGGCCCGCTCTGAAGACCCCGACGCCGGTGGGTTCGGCAGCGCGCCCAAGTTCCCGCCGTCGGCCGTTCTGGAGTTCCTTATCCGGCACGCGGCTGTGCCCTCCGATACCGCTGATGCCGCCAGGGATATGGCTGGACGAGCGTTGGCGGGCATGGCGCGCTCGGCCTTGTGCGACCAGCTCGACGGCGGATTCGCCCGCTACTCGGTGACGGCCGACTGGTCCGTCCCGCACTTCGAGAAGATGCTGTACGACAACGCCCAACTGCTCCGTGTCTACGCGCACTGGGTGCGTTTGGGTGGCAACGAGGTCTATTCAGCCGATGAAGCGGCGTCTGTGGCGTCACGGTGCGCAGACTGGATGCTGGAGTCACTGGGGCTGCCAGGCGGCGCTGTGGCTTCCTCCTTGGACGCCGACACGGTCATTGACGGAGTGCATCACGAGGGCGCCACGTACCTGTGGACCCTGGAATCCTTGGCGGATGTCCTGGGCGCCGATGACGCCGTGCAGGTGGCGCGCATGATGAACATTGGCGCTGAAGGGACAGTGTCGGACCTTGGCTCGCCGCTGCATCCGGCGCGGAAGCTGTCCGACGCCGATCGGCGGCTGTGGGAGCGTGTGGCGACGGAATTGCTTACTGCGCGCAACCTCAGGAACCAGCCGGCCAGGGACGACAAGGTGGTGGCCGGCTGGAACGGGCTCGCTGTCGCCGGACTCGCCGAAGCGGGTGCCATTCTGGGCCGCCCGGACCTGGTGTCGGCTGCGGAGAAGGTGGCCGGGTACCTCGCCACCGTCCACTGGAACGATGAAACGAAGACGTTGGTCCGCGTCTCACATGACTCCCAAGCACGTGGAATTGGCGGGCTGCTGGAAGACTACGCGTTCTGCGCTGATGGCTTCCTGGCCCTCTACGCGGTGACGGGAACCAAACGCTGGTACCTGCTCGCGGAAGAGTTGGTGCTCGCTGCCTGCGCTCGTTTTGTGGAGAACGGACAGCTTGCGGACTCAACGGGGGAGTCCGCGCAGGTCTTCAACGCGCAGGGTCAACATGCAGGGCTGGACCCGTTCGACAACGCCACGCCCAGCGGTGCCGCGGGGTTTGCCGGCGCGCTTTTGTCTTATGCCGCCTACTCCGGTTCCCACGGGCACCGGCTCAAGGCCGGCAGCATCCTGGGCCTGCTCCCGGCCCTCGCAGCGCGTGCACCGCGCGTTGCCGGCTGGCTCCTGGCCACCGCGCAAGCCGCGCTCGCAGGGCCGGTGGAGGCCGCCGTCGCCGGCCCGGATTCGCCGCTGAAGCGCGAACTGCACCACACGCTGCTGACTTCTCCCAGCCCCGGGCTGGTGGTCGCCGTGCAGGCGGACGACGGCGGGCTGCCGGCTGAGGATCCCGGCGTGCCGCTGCTTCTCCACCGGTCGGGCACGCCGGACGGCTTACCGCAGGTCTACCTGTGCAGGGACATGGTGTGCGAAAGGCCTCTGGGGGAGCCAGCTGCTGTCCGGGCCCGCTTGGCGGCCATGGGATCAGGCGACTGAGCGGGTCCCTTCGGCTTAGCTCAACACGGCCAGCATGATGGCGATGAAGTGGGCCGCGAAGGCCAGCACGGTGAAGGCGTGGAACAGTTCGTGGAAGCCGAAGTGCTTGACGCTGAAGTTGGGCTTCTTGGTGGCGTAAAACACCGCGCCGGCGATATACAGGGCGCCGCCCACGCAGATCAGGATCGCGGCAGGGGCGTTGGCTGTGAAGAACTGCGGCAAGTAGAACAACGCTCCGCAGCCCAGGGCGATGTAGACGGGAACGTACAGCCAGCGCGGTGCGTGGGTCCATAGAATCCTGAAGAGGACCCCGACGATCGCCCCGGACCAAACAAGCCACAGCAAAGTGACGGCCTCGGAACGTTCCAGCAGGGACCAGGCCAGCGGGGTGTAACTGCCGGCAATGACCAACATGATGTTCGTGTGGTCCAGCCGCTTGAGGACCATGCGGACTTTGGGGGACCAGTTTCCCCGGTGGTACACGGCACTGACGCCGAACAGGAGGAAGCCGGTCAACGCATAAATGGCGGACGTGATTTTGCGGTCCGGTGTCGGGGCAATGGTCACCAGCAGAATCCCCGCAGCGAGAGCAAAGGGAGCCGCTACAGCATGGATCCACCCGCGCCAGACGGGCTTGGTTTCGAGGAGCTCAGCCATGGTTAAACCATAACTTACGTTTCGGTAAGTTACCGCAGGGTAACAAGCGGTCAAGGGATTTTTCACGCCTGGCTGCACCGGCTCGCCAGCTGGGGAAGGTAGCCTAGTGTGTGCGTCGTCGTCGTACAAGCAAGGAAGTCAGGTGAGAGTCCGGTGGAGCTGCCCGGTTTCCTCTATGGCTTCTATGAGCGCAAACTTCTGCGCTCCCTCAAACAGGACCAGATCCCGCGGCATATCGGTGTCATGGTGGACGGCAACCGTCGGTGGGCACGCCAGTTCAACGCACCCACCAGCCAGGGACATCAGGCCGGTGCAGACAAAATCCACGAGTTCCTCGGCTGGTGCCAGGAACTGGGCGTCAAAGTAGTGACGCTCTACATGCTTTCAACGGACAACATGAACCGCTCCGGTGAAGAGCTGGATCTCCTCATGGGCATCATCGCCAACACCATGGACCGCCTTGATGAAGACGAGGACGTCTCTGTCCACGCCATGGGCGCTCCCGAGCTCCTGCCGGACTATCTGGCCGAACGACTCAACAAACTGACGGCCCGCACGCCGGTCCACGAAAAGATCCACGTCAACGTCGCCGTGGGTTACGGGGGCCGCCGCGAAATTGTCGACGCCGTCCGGGAACTCCTGCACGATGCCGCCGCCAAGGGACGGAATATGACCGACGTCGCAGATGAACTTTCGGTGGACGACATCTCCCGGTTCCTCTACACCCGCGGCCAGCCTGATCCTGATCTGGTCATCCGCACGTCCGGCGAGCAACGGCTCTCCGGTTTCCTGATGTGGCAAAGCGCTTACAGCGAGTTCTACTTCTGCGAGGCATTGTGGCCGGCATTCCGTAAGGTCGATTTCCTTCGCGCACTCAGGGATTATGCCGGGCGCCAGCGCCGCTACGGAGCCTAGGGCGCCCCGGTTCATCAAAAATTAACGAACCGGACATGCGACTTGCCGACCGCGGGTTGCGGAAATGAATGTGTCCGGGATTACGTTATTCACATCAGCAGGCAAAACCGCCCGCTGATCGGGGAGGCCAGTACATGGAGCGGATCATCGCACCAGTTACATGGGAGGCCACGCCCGGCCTTCCGGCCGAGCCGCTTCACCATTAGGCCGGGCGAACTGCCCGGGGCTGGAGTCGATGTGGCTATTTCTGAGCAACTGCCCGCAATGGTTTCCGACGGGGAAAGTGCAGCTACCTCTCGCGCCAAGCGGGTCCCACAAACAGCGCGGACCAAAAAGTCCGTCACCGGCCGGAGCTACGTGATCGACACGTCCGTCCTGCTGTCCGACCCCCACGCATTGCTGCGATTCGCTGAACACGAAGTCATCGTCCCCATCGTGGTCATCAGCGAACTGGAAGGAAAACGCCACGATCCCGAACTCGGCTACTTCGCCCGCAAAGCACTGCGGCTCCTGGACGATCTGAGGATCGAACACGGCGGCCTCGACCAGTCCATTCCCATCGGGAAGGACGGCGGAATGCTGCGGGTGGAAATGAACCATATCTCCCCTGACGTGCTGCCGGCAGGATTCCGTGGAGGCGACAACGACAGCCGCATCCTGGCTGTGGCGAAGAACCTGGCCAACGAAGGCCACAACGTTACCGTGGTCTCCAAGGACCTCCCCATGCGCGTCAAAGCATCCGCCATGGGACTTCAGGCCGACGAGTACCGGAACGAACTGGTCAAGGACTCCGGCTGGACGGGAATGGCCGAGGTCGAAGCCAACGACGAGGAAATCACCACCCTCTACGGCCACGAACCGGTTTTCATCCCTGCTGCCGCTGAACTTCCCGTCAACACCGGACTGGTCCTTCTCTCCAACCGGGGATCCGCGCTAGGCAGGGTAGGGGCCGACAAGCAGGTCCGCCTCGTCAAGGGTGACCGCGACGCCTTCGGCCTCCACGGACGCTCGGCCGAGCAGCGGCTCGCCATTGACATGCTCATGGACCCCGCCGTCGGCATCGTTTCCATCGGTGGGCGCGCGGGCACCGGCAAATCCGCGCTGGCACTCTGTGCGGGCCTGGAAGCAGTCCTGGAACGCCGTGAGCACCGCAAAGTGGTGGTCTTCCGCCCCCTGTACGCCGTAGGCGGCCAGGAGCTCGGCTACCTCCCCGGATCCGAGTCCGAAAAGATGAACCCGTGGGCCCAGGCCGTGTTCGACACCCTTGGCGCCTTGGTGAGCCAGGAAGTCGTTGAGGAAGTCATGGACCGGGGCATGCTCGAAGTCCTGCCACTCACCCACATCCGCGGACGTTCGCTGCACGACGCCTTCGTGATCGTGGACGAAGCACAGTCACTCGAGAAAAACGTCCTCCTCACCGTCATGAGCCGCATCGGGCAGAACTCCAAGATCGTCCTCACCCACGATGTCGCCCAGCGCGACAACCTCCGGGTAGGCCGGCACGACGGTGTCGCGGCCGTCGTCGAGACGCTCAAGGGGCACCCGCTGTTCGGGCACATCACGCTGACCCGTTCGGAGCGGTCACCGATTGCAGCGCTGGTGACGGAGTTGCTCGAAGGGGCTGAAATCTAAGCTGCGTTTGCCGCACGGTGGTCACCACCGCGCGGCCACGGCCTCCCGCCGTCGCTTAGACACAACGCAAAAGGACCCCGAAGGTCGCTGGGCGACCTTCGGGGTCCGATGCGTTGCGATGCGCTCCTTTCCGGGAGACCACAGCCGCGCTATTGCCTGAGAGCCGTTAGAGCTTCAGGTACGTTCTCAGTTCTTCGTGGCCTTGGACTTTGAGGGTCCAGTCCGGGCGTTTGAAGGTGGTTGGGGTGAGGCGGACTTTTTGGACTTCCTGGACGGTGTCTCCCCAGCCATCGCGGAAGATGCCGTTGGGCTCGTAACCGAGGCTGGTGGAGACGCCCAGGGACTGTTGATTCCAGGAGGCGGCCTCGGACTCGGCTACTTCGGCGCCCAAGTAGTCAAAGGCATAGCTGACGACGGCGGCTCGCATCTCCTTGCCGAACCCTTGCCCTTGGGCGGACTGCTTGAGCCAGGAACCAGTGCTTACTGTTTTCAAGGTGTTGAAGTTCTTGGCCCCGATGTCCTGGACGCCGAGGAACTCGTTGTCATGCCAGACCGCCAGGAGGAGGGTCCACGATTCCTTGGTGAAGTTGGCACGGCAGCGCCAGTACCACTGGGCCATATTGGGAGCGAGTTCATGGTCCGGAAGGTCGGTCCACGGGGTGCTGAACGGGCTCTTGCCGGGTTCGTGGACACCTGAACGCGCCGCGGCGACGGCGGCCGGGATGTCGTCGTCGAAAACTGGACGGATGCTCAACCTCGGGGTGGTGAGGGTGAGTCCGAGCGGGGGCCAGATGTCTGCCAGCGATGTCATCGCCGTAGCTTAGCCCGGCAGGGGGAGCCGCGCGAGTCACATCGCAGGGAGGCTCGCCGAGGGGTTGGGTCTCGGGACTTTGGTGCTCCGATACTGCCGGGAGCTAACTCCTCGGCGGTGGGCGCTGTTCAGGCGGCCGGGCCGATGTCCCATGGGATGTGGCGTCGAACGTCCGTGAGGTTCATGGACTCAGCCAGGAAAAGGTCGTCCAGCATGTACTCGTCCACGGCCAGGATCTTCAGCCAATGTCCTTTTCCCGACGAGTCCCCGTCCAGGCTTTGGCTGGCAACGCAAACCCCTGTGCCGGCGTCGATCCTGATCAACGTTCGTCCGATGTGTGCCAAAGGCTCGGCAGGATCCGATGGAACATAGGTCCTGCTGCGGGTCACGATGGTTTCCAACGCGAGGCGGCCCTCGTGGTCCACTTCCCGGGTTCTTCCAGGAAGACGGGGTTTGTGTCCGGGAATTCAAGGGGAACCGGTGCGTTTCCGGCCAGTTCCACGGGATCGAGGGCGGCAGCAAGGCGGCCATTACCGAAGGAGGGCTCACCGTAGGCGGCCTCCGGACGTCGTCTGACCAAGCCAGCGTCGTCGTAAACGGGCGTCACCAGATGGGCCGGAAGCAACCATGAGCGGCGTGTTGAGGACACATACAGATCATCCCGGGAGTCGTTGATGCCCGTGGTGCTGTGCAGCAATTGGCCGTCCGGTGTTTCCAGGCGAAGAGCGCCCGGCCGCCTCAGCCATGCGCGGACCATGGTGCCGCCCGTGCCGGGCCGTTCCAGATATTCGAAGCGGAGGCTCGTCCATTTCCACGGCGAAGAACGGCAAAGATTCCGGAATGTGGAGGACAGGTCCAAACTCTGTCCTCCTGCGCTGTAGCTCCCCATATCCACAGTTTACCTAGGCGTTCAAGCGGGCCCTGCGGACAAAGCGGGATAGCATCCGAGAGTGATCCGACGACTCTCCGACCTCTGGGACGCCAGCCCGCTGGGCTTCTGGCTGGTGATGGCCGCGTGCCTGTACTTCGTGGTGATGGCGGTTCGGCTCACGGTGATAGACGTGCGGAGCCACCTGTTGCCCAACCGCATTGTGTTTCCGTCGTACGCAGTGGCAGGGGTGTTGTTGCTGGCGGCATCGCTCCTGGCATTTTTCGCCGATGCCGGTCCGGACCGCCACCTTTCTGCGGACCTGTTCGCTGTGCCCGGACTCCGGGTCCTCGCGGGAGGCGCTGTGCTGTGGCTCTTCTACTTCGTGTTGAGGCTCATCCACCCGCCCGGCATGGGTTTTGGTGACGTCAAGTTGGCGGGTGTGCTGGGCCTCTACTTGGGATACCTGGGGTGGAGCCACGTGTTTGCAGGGACGTTTGCCGCTTTCATTCTGGGCGGTCTGTGGAGCCTGGCCATCCTGGTGTCACGCCGCGGTACCCTGCGTTCGGCCATTCCTTTTGGTCCGTTCATGCTGGCGGGGCGGCAGCTGCCATGGTGCTGATACCCGCATGACGCTTCCCACCGTGCCAACTGCGGCCGAACTGCAACCGTCCCCGTGTTTTCGCGTTCACCGTGCTGCGGCATGCTTAGCCCAGCGGGTGTTTTGGATGTGTTTGAAGGTGGCAGGAGCTGCTGTGGGACGGACCAGGTTGAGGTTCTTGATGGGAGCCTCCCTTTCCTGTGCGCTACTGCTGACGGGATGCGGGCAAGCCATCAACAATCTCGACCAAGCAGCTCTATCCAGCAGCCAGCCGGACCCTGCGCAGCAGACTGGCACAACACAGCAGCCGGGTAGTACCGAACAGCCCTACCCCACGCAGGTGCCGGAAACTCCCTGTGAAGGAGGACCGTTGGGCTGTGCCGGGTTCACGTCCGTGCGGGGGAAGGACGTGACGGGGACGTGGCTTGGCTCGGAACGGAGCCGCTGCGGGTGAGCTCGCGGCATGCCAACGGCGAGTGGACCCTCTTCGTCCACACACCGTGCAATCACCTGCAGGTTGCTGTTTCAGTGCGGGAGGATGTCCTGACGCAGCTGTGGATGGCAGTGACCGATAAAGCCTGCGGGAGCCGGAGGAGAGCTACCAGCACTGGACGGAAAAGCTCTTTGAGCAGCCTGTTCAGTGGAAGCTCGACGGCGACACCCTCACCTTGAAGAACTCACATGCCACCATCGAATTGAAGGAAAGCTGACACCATGGGTGCACCGGAATTTGTGCTGAAATTGCGGGAAAAGATCGGCAACGATCCCCTCTGGCTGCCGGCCGTGCGGGGAGTGGTCTTCGACGACGAAGGCAGGGTGTTGTTGGGCCAGCGTGCCGACAACGGTCATTGGGCACTGATCACCGGCATGTTGGAACCCGGGGAGCATCCAGCACCTGGGCTTGTACGGGAAATCTTCGAAGAAACGGCGGTGGTTGCTGAGACCGAACGGATCATCGGCGTCGGGGTTGTGGGGCCGGTGACCTTCCCCAACGGGGACGTCTGCGACTTCCTGGACATCACCTTCCGGTGCCGATACGTATCCGGGGAAGCCCAGGTCAACGACGACGAATCGCTCGCCGTGGGATGGTTCGAGTTGGATGACCTTCCGGAGATGAGCGCCGGAAACCTTGAAGCCATCAGGCTTGCCACGGAGCCCGAAGGCCCCGTGGCGTACCAAGTGGAGGACTAGCGTTACCGACGTCCCGCATCGGCTGTCGGGCGATCCTTGTCAACGCCATCCGAAGCTTCAAGTTCCGCTTCCAAACGCGCAGTCTCGAGTCGCTCGGCTTCAAGGCGGTCAGCTTCTTCACCACCCACAGCCTCACCGCGTGCCACCATTCCGGCGGTATCGGAGAGAGGGATCTGCTTGAGCGTGATGGCCAGGATCAGTGCGATGGCAATGAACGGAACCAGATACCAGAACACGGGCGCCAGCGAGTTGGCGTAGGCGTTGACGATCGCGTCCCGCAACTGCTCAGGCAGCTGTGACAGTGCCTGCGGATCCAACGTGCTGGTGGACTGCGAAGCCTGCTCGGCAGAGGCGCCAGCGCCGGTAAATGCCTCGGTCAACGATTCGGACAAGCGGTTGGTGAAGATCGCACCGAAGACAGCGACACCCAGCGATGCACCTACTTCACGGAAGTAGTTGTTGGTGCTGGTGGCCGTGCCGATCTGGTCAGCCGGAACGGAGTTCTGCACAACCAGGACGATGACCTGCATGATCAGGCCCAGGCCTGCACCGAAGATGAAGAGCTGGACACAGATCACCCAGATGGGCGTGGACGCAGCGAGTGTGGTCAGCCACAACATGGCCGCGATGGTCAGCGCCGCACCGAGGATGGGGTACATCTTGTACTTGCCGGTCTTGGAAATGCGGATACCGGAGTAGATGGACGTTCCCATCAGGCCAACCATCATGGGAGCATCAGCAGGCCCGACTCGGCCGCCGAGGTACCCGAGGACATCTGCAGGAACGTCGGCACAAAGGCGATGGCAGCGAACATGCCAAGGCCCAAGGTGAAGCCGATAGCCGTTGCGTTGATGAAGATGGGGTTCTTGAACAGGCTCAGGGGAATGATGGGATCCTCGGCCCGGCGTTCAACCATCACAAAGGCGAAGGCGGCCAGGACCATGCCCGCGCCAAACGCCCAGGTAAGCGGCGAGTCCCAGCCCTCGTCCTTCTTGCCACCGAAGTCGGTGAAGAAGATGAGGCACGTGGTGGCTGCGGAGAGAAAGACGACACCCAGGATATCGATCTTCTTTTCGGCCTTCTTGTTGGGCAGGGTCAAGGTGAACCAGGCGGTGATGAACGCCGCGATACCAATGGGGATGTTGATGTAGAAAGCCCACTCCCACGTGAGGTGGTCCACGAAGAATCCGCCCAGCAGCGGTCCGGCCACAGCGGAGAGACCGAAGATGGCGCCCAAAGGGCCCATATACTTGCCGCGTTCCTTGGCAGGAACGATGTCAGCGATGATGGCCTGCGACAGGATCATCAGGCCACCACCGCCCAGGCCCTGGAGGGCGCGGAAGATGACAAAGCCCCAGAAATCGGTGGCGAAGGCGCAGCCCACGGACGCCAGCGTGAACAGGGCAATGGCAATGAGGAACAGGTTGCGGCGCCCCAGGATGTCACCAAACTTGCCGTAAATGGGCATCACGATGGTGGTGGCCAGGAGGTAGGCCGTGGTGATCCAGGCCTGGTGCTCCACCCCGCCGAGCTTGCCCACGATGGTGGGCATGGCGGTGGAGACGATGGTCTGGTCGAGGCTGGACAGGAGCATGCCTGCGATCAGCGCCGAGAAGATGATCCAGATGCGTTTCTGGGTCAGCAACAGCGGTTCTGCTGCCTTCGAGAGTGTACTCATGCGGGGTCCTTCGAGGTTTCAAGGGGATTGGGGCCCAATTGCTGGTTCGTGGCCAGCGGCTGGGCAAAGAGTTTCCGTGCGGCGTTGAGGTTCTGTTCGAGGATCCCGCGGTACGGGCGGGTGTTTTCCTCCGAGAAGAACTGCTGGGCTGCCTTCTTGGAGACCGCCCCAAACAACGCCGTCGCAGTCATGACTTCCGGATGCTCAGGATCCAGCCCTTCGCGGGCGGCCACCAGAGCGGCGAATTGCCGTTCACGGGCCTCGCCTTCAAGGGTCAGGCGTGCCAGCAGTTGTGGTTCGGCCGTGATGGCAGCGATGAACTGTTGGACCTCGGTACGGCTGATGGATGAACGCTCCATCAGGGTCACGGTGAGCACATGCAGAGCCGCCAGAAGAGTTCCGGAGATGCTGTCCGGTGTGCGCGAAGGGTTCTGGTTGAACGACTCCAAGGCGTCTGCGGGCAACTCATCCGAGAAGGAACCGATCACGGCGTCTTCTTTGGAATGGAAGTAGTTGAAGAAGGTTCGGCGCGAAATGCCCGCCGCTTCGCAGACTTCCTCAACAGTGAAACCGCTGAGGCCATGCTCCGCGGTCAGGGAACGCGCGACGGCGGTGATCGCCGTCCGCGTGGCAGCCCGCTTGCGCTCGCGGAGGCCGCCGTCGATATTTGCACTATTGATCACAAAGTAAAGTTTTGCACTCTAAGCTACAAAGTGCAAAAAGAGTCAGAAGTTTTTGTACAGCAGATGCCCTTGAGGGAGGGTCTTAGGGGCGTCTGCTGTACAAAAACTCCGGGGTGCGACGACGGCCGGCACCTTTCGTACGAAAGGTACCGGCCGTCGTCGTGCTGTTGAGTTTTAGACCAGGAGTCAGGCCTTGTGGGCCGGTGCCGTCATGGTGGTGACGTCCAGGGCCTTGTCGAGCTCGGCCTCAGTGACCTTGCCTTCGCCCTCGCCGACGAAGCCGAGCTTCTCGGTGGCCTGGCGGATGGTCAGGCCCTCCTTGACGGCGATCTTGGCGATCTTTGCAGCGTTTTCGTACCCGATGAACTTGTTCAGCGGGGTGACGATGGACGGGGAGGCCTCGGCCAGGAAGCGTGCACGCTCCACGTTGGCGGTGATGCCGTCGATCATCTTGTCAGCCATGACGCGGCTGGTGTTGGCCAGCAGGCGGATGGACTCCAGGAGGTTGGCGGCCATGACAGGGATGCCGACGTTGAGCTCGAAGGCGCCGTTGGTGCCGGACCAGGCGATGGCGGTGTCGTTGCCGATGACCTGGGCGCAGACCATGATGGACGCTTCGCAGATCACCGGGTTGACCTTGCCAGGCATGATGGAGGAGCCCGGCTGAAGGTCCGGAATGGCGATTTCGCCGAGACCCGTGTTGGGGCCCGAGCCCATCCAGCGGAGGTCGTTGTTGATCTTCATGAAGGAGATCGCAATGTTGCGGAGCTGGCTGGAGCCCTCGATGAGGCCGTCGCGGTTTGCCTGTGCTTCGAAGTGGTCGCGGGCCTCGGTCAGCGGCAGGCCGGTGTCGGCTGCGAGCAGTTCGATGACGCGCTCCGGGAAGCCGGCAGGGGTGTTGATGCCGGTACCCACGGCGGTGCCGCCGAGGGGAACTTCGGCAACGCGGGGGAGTGCTGCGTTGATGCGCTCGATGCCGTAGCGGACCTGCGCGGCGTAGCCACCGAACTCCTGGCCGAGCATGACGGGCGTTGCATCCATAAGGTGGGTGCGGCCCGATTTGACGACGTCCTTGAACTCCACTGCCTTGCGGTCGAGGGAAGCTGCCAGGTACTCGAGGGCCGGGATCAGGTCGTTGATCAGGGCCGACGTAGCGGCGACGTGGACGGACGTCGGGAAGACGTCGTTGGAGGACTGCGAAGCGTTCACGTGATCGTTCGGGTGGACAACTTTGTCGCTCCCGGCGGCCGCGAGGGCGCGCGATGCGAGCTCGGCAATGACCTCGTTGGTGTTCATGTTGGAGGAAGTGCCCGAACCGGTCTGGAAGACGTCGATGGGGAAGTCGCCGTCGTACTTGCCGGTGGCTACCTCATCGGCGGCGGCGGCGATGGCCTCGGCGAGCTCACCATCGAGCACCCCCAGTTCGGCGTTCGCCAGTGCAGCGGCCTTCTTGACGCGGGCCAGGGCTTCGATGTGTGTGCGCTCAAGCGTCTTGCCGGAGATCGGGAAGTTCTCCACAGCACGCTGCGTCTGGGCGCGGTACAGGGCGTTCACGGGGACGCGAACTTCGCCCATCGTGTCATGTTCAATACGGAACTCAGTGGTGGAAGTCATGGGGCTAGCTTAGGGCGATTGGACGCCGCACAGAAAACCCGGAGGGGAGTGCTACGTGCTCCGGCGCCAGGGCCGGAGCACGTGCTCCTAGAGCTTGCCGATCCCGGAAACGAGGGCCGCGCGGCCTTCATCGAGCTTGTAGGACAGGCCAATGACAGCCACCCGACCGTCGTCGATGGCGTCGGAAATCACACGCGAGCTGTCAGCCAGGCGGGCGGCGGTCTGCTTGACGTGCTCCACCACCATGTCGTTGACGTCTTCCTGGCTGTTGCGCTTGGCCGTCAGGACCGAGGGCGTGATGCGCTCCACGAGGTCACGGATGAAGCCAGGAGGCATCTCACCCGTTTCGACGGCGGCTTTGGTGGCCTTCACTGCGCCACAGCTGTCATGGCCAAGAATCACAATCAACGGAACCCGGAGTTCGCTGATGCTGTACTCGAGGGAGCCAAGCACGGCGTCGTCAATGACCTGGCCGGCGGTGCGGACTACGAAGGCGTCACCGAGGCCCAGGTCAAAGATGATTTCGGCTGCGAGCCGTGAATCCGAGCAGCCAAAAATGACGGCAAAGGGATTCTGGTTCTCGATGAGTGAGGATCGTCGCGAAGCATCCTGGTTGGGGTGCAGGGATTCGCCGGAAACAAAACGTTCATTGCCCTCGCGGAGACGGCGCCACGCCAGGGCTGGAGTCAGGTAAGTAGGCACGAGCCTTACTTTACGACGCCGACACGGCAGTCCGTGAAACTGTTGCGCCGATTAAGCGGACGGTTGCGTCGACGCAGGGGCTGAGGAGGGCGCGCTTGCCGGCGGCGCCTGCTCTGCGGACTTCACGACGGCGGCAGCGAGCGTTGCGAACTCATCCAGGCTCGCGGTGCCGCTCAAGATGATGGTGGTACCCCGGTACTCCAGGACCATGCTGCGCTTCTCCTTGCCGGAGTCCCGCAGTTCCCAATCCTGGCCCCCGGCGTTGCGCGTGCCGGTGACCGGGAGGTTCTCCGTCTGCTGCAAGACCCAGGTGGGGTTGGCCTGGGTGGTCTGGGTGAGGCCGATGAAGGCCTCCTTGGGGGTCAGGAAACCAATCTCCCAGGTGGGGACGCCGCTTCCCGTGCCTGATTCCCACCGGGCGTAGTTGGGTTTGAATGTGTCGCCCGTATCCGGGGTCACCGGTGTGAATCCTGCCACACCTGTGGCATTGCGGGCAATGGCTGCCACGTCAACATCGGGCCGGAAGCCCTCGCCCTTGGGAGCCGGGTTCATCAAAACGATGGGGAGGAAAGCCAGCACGCAGACAAGCAGGGCAATGACCATGCCAATGACCGACGCATTGGCCCGCTTGGCAGCTTTCGCCGCAATGACGGGTTTGTAGGGGGCATCCGGGATGGCCTGGGCATCGTTTTGGCTGGCCGCTGCAGCGTCCGATTGGTTCTCGGCTGCGGGCTTGTCCTGCGTTTCACTCACCTGTCCATGATCCCTTATCCCGGCAGGGAACACACATCCGGTAACCTCACCACCAGCATCGGGGGCTGTGGTCATCCAACGACTCCGGGACCACGTGGCGACTATGATCGTTGATAGAGGAACCCCGGGTTGCCCCGCGCAACCATGTCCGGTCCCGTGAATCGTCACTCGAAGAAGAGGTTCAAGTGTCTCCTGCACCAATGACCCAGCAGTATTCCACGATTTCGCCGTCGCTCGCCGTCGGCCTCGACGAACCCGACCGCAACCTTGCGCTTGAACTCGTCCGTGTCACCGAAGCCGCGGCAATTGCCGGCGGCCACTGGGTAGGTTTCGGTGACAAAAACAAGGCAGACGGCGCCGCCGTCGATGCCATGCGTTCATTCCTTCAAACCGTCCACTTCAACGGCGTCGTGGTCATCGGTGAAGGCGAAAAAGATGAAGCCCCCATGCTGTTCAACGGCGAGCAGGTTGGTGACGGCACCGGTCCCGAGTGTGACGTCGCCGTCGACCCCATCGACGGAACCCGCCTGACCGCCCTCGGCATCAACAACGCCCTCGCGGTGCTGGCAGTTGCTGAGCGTGGATCCATGTTCGACCCCTCCGCCGTGTTCTACATGGAGAAGCTCGTTACCGGCCCCGAAGCCGCCGACATGGTGGATCTGCGCCTGCCCGTCAAGCAGAACCTGCACCTCATCGCCAAAGCCAAGGGCGTTAAGGTCAACCAGCTCAATGTCATGATCCTGGACCGTGACCGCCACCGCGGGCTCGTGGAAGAAATCCGCGAAGCCGGTGCGCGCACCAAGTTCATCATGGACGGCGATGTCGCAGGAGCAATCGCAGCAGCCCGCTCCGGAACCGGCGTGGACGCCCTCATGGGCATCGGCGGCACCCCGGAAGGCATTGTCACCGCCTGCGCCATCAAGTCCCTCGGTGGTGTCATCCAGGGTCGGCTGTGGCCCACCTCGGACGACGAGAAGCAGAAGGCCATCGACGCCGGACACGACCTCGACCGCGTCCTGTCCACCAACGACCTCGTCACCTCCGACAACTGCTACTTTGCAGCGACCGGCATTACCGATGGCGACCTCCTCCACGGTGTCCGCTACCAGAAGGACCGCGTGCTGACCCAGTCCATCGTGATGCGCTCCAAGTCCGGGACGGTCCGCTTTGTTGAGGCCGAGCACCACGCATCAAAGTGGGAGACGTACGCGCGCAAGCCGTAACCCCCGCGTTGCTGACGCGTCTTTGACGCGAAAAGCGCACTATCGCTCTGCGGCTATCTCCTCGTACCTCGTCGATTTGATGCCGCTGACGCGATAGGGCGCTTTTCGCTGTCCGGAAGCGATGGTGCCGCGGCTTCCGGCTTCGCGCTGTTGTGGGGAGGGTAGGGCAGAGCGCGAGGTGTGCCCCCACCACCCACTTTGATTTGGGAACCCTGCCGACACACCGTGATCCACGGCGTGTCAGAGTGCCCCGGGCTCAAAGTGGGTGGTGGCGGTACGGGTGGATCGCGGGGAAAGGCCTAGCGGAGTTTGTCGCGGAGCTTTCTGGCCAGTTGGTAGGCGCCGTAGCGGAGTTTGTTGACCGGGAGGTCCCAGGTGCCGGCGTAGGAGACTTCGCGGCCGCCGAAGGACTTCTTGAACGCCGTGAACCCGGCCCATTTGTGGTCCGGCTGGTCCTCGGGCGCCACGCCCCAGAGATCCACGTGCTTCAAGCCCTTCTCCTTGGCGTCAGCCATGAGTGTCACCAGGAGGGGGATGCCCGCGCTGAGCTTGCGGTGGGTGTCGTCCAGCGCCGCGTGGGCGTAGACGCGGGTGTCAGCGGAGTCGTAAGCGAAGGCAGCAGCGATGGGTTCGCCCTCCAGCTCCGCTATGAACAGAGTTCCGGCGCCGTTGGGCAGCAGGGAAGCGGCTACTTGGGTCAGGTACTCGTCGCTTTGGGGCTTGAAGCCGTTCCGGGCAGCTGTCAGATGGAGGAAGTGCAGGAGAATCTTGATGTCTGCCGGATCCTGGGAAGCGCGGAAGGTCACGCCCTTCTTGTGGATGTTCCGGTACAGGTTCCGGTTGGTCGGCTTCATGCCGGCCAGGACGTCTTTGAAGTCGCCGTCGAGGTCCACGATCCAGCTGAGCTCAGGCTGCTGGTTGACCGGGGCGGGACGCAAGCCACGCGCGCGAAGGAGGGGGCCGGCGTCGGAGGCTGTAAAACCGGCTGCGGCAGGTTCCATCCGGACGAAGACCGCATGCTCCTTCTTGGCCAGGGTTACCAATGCCGCCGTAGCGGCGTCGAACGCTTCAACGGACTCTGCCACGGGACCGTAGGGGGCGTAGATGACCTTGCCGGCGGGGTTCTTCTCCTCAATGGCGAGGAAGCTCCAGCCCGGGCCGGACTGTTCGTGGACACGGCGGCCCAGGGAACGCTGGACAGCAGCCCACGCGGGGGTTTGCAGGAAAAACTCCATGGATCAGTTCCCCAGCCCTGTGGTGACGGCAAAGGCGATGCTGGTTTCCGTGGCTCCCTGGACAGGATGGACGTTCACGGGTGCCTCGAGATCCGGAATGAAGGCGGCCGCGCCGCGCTGGAGGCGGAGGTCGCTCTTGGGCGAGTCAAGCAGCACCGAACCGGAAACCACCACGACGACGGCCGGTCCGGTTTGCGCCAAGGGAACCGGCTCGGCACCCGGGCCAAGTTCAATGCGCTGCAACTGGAATTCCTTGAAGGGCGGCCGGTACAGTTCCTGCCCGAACTCGGTGCCACTGGCCTGGACGCGCGGCACTCCGAGGGCTTCGAACCGGACGGTTTTCAGCAGTTCCGGAACGTCCACATGCTTGGGGGTGAGGCCGCCACGAAGCACGTTGTCGGAAGAAGCCATGACCTCCACCCCAAGTCCATGAAGGTAGGCGTGAATGTTTCCCGCGGGCAGGTAAACCACCTCGCCGGGCTCCAGCGTGAGGTGGTTGAGGAGAAGTGAGATGAGGACGCCGGGATCGCCGGGGAAGGCCTCGTTGATATCCAGCATTGCCGTCAGGGCTTCCCGGTGCGGCTCCAACGGAGCTCCGGCGGACAGGACGGCCACTACCTCGTTGATGGCGTCGGAGATGTCGCTGCCACCTTTGATAAGGCGGCTGAAAGCTGCCTTGAGGGCGGTGGCTTCGTCGGCGTGGGCGAGATCGGCGATGACGTCCTGGATGACGGACGGGATATCCACAGCCGCTGAATCGAGGACCTGTGCCAGGTGCTCAAAGATGCTCCGCGAATCAGCAGGGGAGCGGAAACCACACAAGGCCCTGAACGGAGTGAGGGGAAAGACCATCTCCGGTTTGTGGTTGTTGTCGCGGTAGTTGCGATCCGCCGCGTCCGCGGGGATCCCGGCTGCGTTCTCCCGGGCGAAGCCTTCCCGGGCCTGCTCCAGGCTGGGGTGCACCTGCAAGGACAAGGGCTGTTCCGCTGCCAGCAGCTTGGTGAGGAACGGCAACCGCGGTCCGAATTCAGCCAGGCTCTCCGCACCCAGGTACCGCTGGGGATCGGACTCGATCAAGGCGTTCAGGGGCTGGGTCACGCCGTTGGGGTGAAGGGCTGTGGAGGGGGAGTCCGGGTGGGCGCCGATCCACAGTTCGGCTTCGGGGCCACCTGAGGCCGGCCGCCCCAGCAAGTCTGCGATCGCCGTCGTCGAACCCCACGCGTAGGGTCGCAAAACATTCTCAATCTGGTACACGAAAGAAAGTCCTTATCGTTGCGCTGGACGTGGGGTGGAGGGGATCTGCACGCTTACAGCGGTGCGCACTGTCCGTTGGTGGCTACGAGATCCCGGATGCCTTGCTCATCGCCCTGGGCTTTGAGGCCGTTCAGCAGTTCGATGGTGATCGGGGTGCCGTCCGGTGTGGTGGTCACCGGAGTGAAATCGGCCGACGGCGAGGGAAGCTGGCTTGCGGGGAGGCGCCCTGCAACGGGCCCGGCCGCCACGATGGTGCCGGCAGCTGCGCCGTTGGGCGATACGACGGCGTCATCGGCCTTGGCGGCGTTGGATGACGCCAGGACTTCCTGGACCTTGGAGTGGATGAGGTCGAAGTCGGGCACGGTGGAGAACGACGCGTCGAAGTCCGGAGGGCCGATGGTGAGCCGCTTGACGGGCTGGTTCTTGGACTTCAGGGCGAGGTCCACGAAGCTGCCCAGCTGGTTGGAAGAAATATTGGAATCAACAACCTTGGTGCCGGCGTTGGCGATGTCCTCGAACTTGGTCAGGAGGGTGGCCGGATCCAACTGCTTGAGCATGGCCTGCTGTACGCATTGCTGGCGGGCAATGCGGGCGTAGTCGTCCACGAATTCCCGGGAGCGGCCGTACCAGAGGGCGTGGAAGCCATCCAGGTGCTGGTCACCGGCCGGGATCCAGCCGTCCGGCATGCCGTGGATCCCGTTGGCTTCATCGGTGACGGGACCACTGATGGGAACCCAGCCGCCGGCCTTGATGCGGATGCCGCCCATGGCGTCGATGAGTTTGGCGAAGCCATCCATGTCCACCAGGACGTAGGCCTGGACCGTGATTCCGAGCGTGCCGGAAACCGCCTCCAACGTGGCCTGGGCGCCAGGATCGGCAACGCCGGGGTAGAGGTTCTGGTAGTTGTTGGTGACCTCGGTATTGACGGCATTGATGAGGCATTCGTCGCCGCAGTTGTAGCCCTCAGGGTAGATCTCCCGCATGGGCGAGCCCTCGCTGAACTGGGCGTTCTGAAGGTTGCGGGGGACGGAGATGATGGCGCTCTCGCCGGTCTTGGCGTCGACACTGATGACGGAGAGGCTGTCCGGGCGGCGGCCCGTCCTGTCATCCCCGGCGTCGCCACCCATCATGAGGAAGTTGTAGCGCCCGTCCACGGGATCGATCGCCGGGCCGGCATTGAAGATACTGCCGATGGCGTTCCGGCTGACGTTCAGGACGTAGGCGATGTAGCCCAGCGAGCCGCTGGCAAGCACGGTAGAGGCTGCCAGGACCACGGCAATGATGGGCCGCATCCCCGGAGCCAGCAGGGCAGGCCTGATGATCCGCAAGGTGTTGAGGAACAGATAGGCCCATCCCAGAGCCAAAGCCACGAGGACCACGATGATAAAGAGCGAACCGACCGGGTGGGTAAAAATACTGAGCAACACGGTGCGGTTCACCAACGCGATGAACAGGGTAACCAGCGCCAGTGCCCACACGGTGAGCGTGACGCGCAGCGCCACCCGGCCAAGTTTTCGGTCCCCGGCAACAATCTGGGCGCTGCCGGGGATAAAGAGCGTGAGGAGCACCAGCACGAAGGCGCGTTTGGTCCGCACCGGGGCGCTGGCCCCGGACGGATAGCGGACGGGATCAGTCAGGGCGGAACCGGGCTGATTCGAAGTCTTGTGCATGGTAGTCAACCGCTGCCTTCCTAGCGGGAGCCCCGGTCTGAAGCGTTGGCAGGGGAGAAGACTTCCTCTACTTTGCGGCGCAGGTTTTCGCCCTTCTTGCTGGCGACGTCATTGAGCTCCTGGGCAAAATCGAGGAGATCTGCGCGGAGCTTCGCGGCGAGTTCGTCCGTTCCCGAGGCCAGCATCCGGACAGCAAGGAGTCCGGCGTTGCGGGCCCCGGCAATGGAGACCGTGGCCACGGGAACACCTGCAGGCATCTGCACGATGGACAGCAGGGAGTCCATGCCATCCAGGGTCTTGAGGGGCACGGGGACGCCGATCACAGGGAGCGGTGTCACTGAGGCCAGCATGCCGGGAAGGTGGGCGGCACCGCCGGCACCGGCGATGATGACCCGCAGTCCACGCTCGTGGGCAGTCTGGCCGTAGCGGATCATTTCGGTGGGCATGCGGTGCGCAGAAACGACGTCCGCCTCAAAGGGGATACCGAATTCCGCCAAGGCGTCCGCTGCAGCTTCCATGACGGGCCAGTCTGAATCCGAACCCATCACGAGCCCTACCAGCGGGGCTGTTGCTTCTGACGTCATGCGGTCTCCTCAAGAGTGGTCTGCTCGGGCTTGCGGCCGTCGCGGATGATGTTGGCCACGACCGTGGCGCGCTGGCGGACAGAGTCGACGTCGGAAACCGAACTGCCTACGAGGTTCACGTGGCCGATCTTGCGGCCGGGACGAACGGACTTGCCATAGGAGTGGACCTTGGCAGCGGGTTCGTAGGCCAAGGCCATGGGGAAGGCCTTGAACAGGTCCTGGTTCTCGCCGCCGAGGAAATTCTTCATGACCACTACGGGCGCCAGCGCGTCTGTAGCGCCGAGCGGCAGGTCCAGCACAGCCCGAAGGTGCTGTTCGAACTGGCTGGTAATGGATCCGTCCTGCGTCCAGTGCCCCGTATTGTGCGGGCGCATGGCAAGTTCGTTGATGAGGAAGCCTGCTCCGACACCCGGCGTTTCAAACAGCTCTGCAGCCATCACGCCGGTGACGCCAAGCTCGTTGGCGATGCGCAACGCAGCTTCCTCGGCGGCAGCGGCCACCTCAACGGGGATGTTCTGGGCCGGTGCGATGACTTCGTCACAGACACCGTCCACCTGAATGGTGTGGACCACGGGCCAGGCCCGCGATTCGCCGCTGGGCGTGCGGGCGACCAGTGCCGAGAGTTCGCGGCTGAAGTCCACCTTTGCCTCCGCAAGCAAGGGGCTCATGGCCTGGAACCAATCGGCGGTGTCCACGGCATCCTCTGCTGAGTGGACAATCCTGACACCCTTGCCGTCGTAACCGCCGCGGGGTGTCTTCAGGACAACGGGCCAGCCGATGCGTTCGCCGAACGCCACCAGCTCTTCAACGCTGTTGACTGCGGACCACTCTGGATTGGGGAGGCCGAGGCGGTCGATTGCAGCCCGCATCACCAGCTTGTCCTGGGCGTTGACCAGCGCATCGGGACCCGGCTGAACGTTGACGCCGGCATCCAGAAGGGCCTGCAAGTGTTCAGAGGGGACATGCTCGTGGTCGAACGTCAGCACGTCCAGGCCCTTGGAGAACTCAAGCAGAGCGTTCAGGTCCTTGTAGTCGCCGATCGGGGCTGTGGCCACCGCGGCAACAGCCGAAACGTCCTCACCCTCAGCCAAAACACGGAGTTCGAAGCCCAGGGCGGTAGCGGGCGGAGCCATCATTCGTGCGAGCTGGCCGCCGCCAACAACGCCAATTACTGGAAAAGTCACAAGGTTCAGCCTACCGAACCGGCGGCGGGATCACTGATTCTGCCGCCCTTGCGACTGCTTTTCCACAGGTTCCGGCGGCATGAGGGCGCCAGTATTGGCGTTCTCACAGTCACCTCAAAGGCAGTGCGGGGAAATCGGCGCTAAAATGGACTTGGCCCATCGGCCCACCTTTTCAACGGCCATGGAGGGTCATGATCACCACACTTGCAGATCGCATCCGCGGACTCGCCTCGCTTTTTTGGCGCGAAGTAGCGAAGTTCGGCGCCGTCGGCGGTGTTGCTTTTGTCATTGACTCGGCCGTTTTTATCTGGCTTTTCTCGGGACCGATGCACGGCAGCGAAGTGTGGGCCAAGGCCATAGCAACCATCGTTGCAAGTGTTTTCTCGTGGGTCGCAAACCGTTTTTGGACATTCCGCCACCGCAAACAGGCGAATGTGGTCCGTGAGGCCGTGTTGTTCGCCATCATGAACCTGGTGGGGCTCCTGATTGCGTCCGGTTGTGTGTGGTTCGCCAAGTACATCCTGGACCTGAACGACAAGCCCTCGCTGTTCATCGCCGGCAGCGTAGTAGGCCTCGTCCTGGGCACCATCTTCCGCTTCTTTGCCTACCGCTTTTGGGTGTTCAACGAAGAACTGGATGCCGAGCCGGAGTTCTCGCATGACCACGAGATCATCGAACTCCACCACAAAGCCAAGAGCGACGCCGGAGCTGCCAACCCCGGCACCGGCGAGTTGCCGTCTGTTAAGAACGGCTGACCCGCTCGTTCTCCAGCAGGTGATCGGTCACCTCGAGGTCAGGGTGCACCAGCACTACCGAGCCGTCGCCGTGCCACGCGCCCAGTGATGAGGCCAGGCATTTCTCCAAGCCGTCTGTTGCGCGAACCAGCAGGCGGACGCCGGGTTCATGGCCAGCCGCAAACTCCTCGATAAGGGCTTCGTGAGTGAGTTCCGAGGCACCCCGCACTGCGGGCAAGCCCGGGGCAGGTTCGTTGTGCGCCATAAAGACGTCGCCATGGGAGCGGACTTCCGCCGCGTAATCCACGACGCCGGATGGCAGCTCACCGGGCCAACGCATCGCAAGTGCCGCGAGAGGTACGGCCACCACCGCGTCGAAGCCGGACCCGTCGCCGTCGTCGGGAGTGTCGGTGACCAGGAGATCCGCGGAGGTGTGGTCAAAGACCACCTCCATGCCAAGCTGCCAGGCCGCCAAGGCCCAGACGAATGACTTCCAGTGCGCGGGGAGGTCCAGCCGGATGGTCATGCCGGGTTCCGCGTCCAGCTCGTCCTGCAGGAGATTGCTGGTCTTGGCCACCCAATTGTCCAGGACACGGCCAGAAAGCTCCACCCGCTCAGAGTCAGGCCCGTACCACGTGAGCCGTGGTGAGGTTGAATGGCCGGATCGCAGGGCGGTCATCAGGTTCGCTGCCGGGATGCTCATGCGTCAATCTTGCCACGGTGGCCCCCTGCCGTCCGGGGGATAATCACCGGGATTGTGAATTGCGACACATGGCATTTTCTCCAGTCGGTGGGCGCCTCGCATCGCAAGGCTTAATTTTCCGCGGAAATTCAATGAAAGTTCACGTAAACCGATCCGGGCCTCCCGTTTTCCGCGGAGACACGCAGCGGCACGGGCGAAATCTTGGGCGTGGCGCATCCCACGTTTCTCCGGATTCTTGATTATTATCCCGGCGCAGCTTGACTGACGGGTAGTTACACGCGTGTAATTAGTAATCAAACGCCGCTGCACAGATATCCGGAACGTCGCCGGGAATCGGAAACACATCCAAGCAGCAGCTGCAAAATCAGGAGGGACGCCATGGGGCAAGCGTTGCGTATCCAGGAAGATGCAGTCGTCGCAGAACATGCGTCGGTGAAATACCGTTCGCGGGAAGTACCGGGAGATTGGTACGTCGACCCAGCGGATCCGGAAGCGGCAGACCGCTACAACCAGAATGTGCAGGACTCTTTGGAGGATCAGGCAACTGCCCTCCTGGCTGCACATGAGGCGCTGATCGGCGATCTGCCTGCAGGGCCGGAAGAAGACTTGGACGACCCTCCCATGGAGGTGCGTCGTCCGCTGGAAACACCGGGGCAGCCCGTATGGATCGGCCTTCCGGGCCAAGGCGACTTCGATGACGAAGGTGAACTTGGTTGGCAGACTGATGCACTGTGTGCTCAAACCGATCCGGAAGCTTTCTTCCCGGAAAAGGGTGGTTCCACCAGGGACGCCAAGAAAGTCTGCGGGGCGTGCAACGTCCGTTCGCAGTGCTTGGAGTATGCCCTCGCCAATGATGAGCGGTTCGGTATTTGGGGCGGGCTCTCTGAGCGGGAGCGTCGTCGGCTTAGGAAGCGAGCGGTCTAATTCTCAAGGAAGTTCACGTTACCGCCGTTGTGGTCTCCCACAACGGCGGCGACTATCTCCCCAGGACACTGGCGGCACTGTCGGACCAAACACGTCCGGCAGATGCCGCCATTGGCATTGATACAGGTTCCACGGACAATTCGCTGGACATGCTTCGCGAAGCTTTCGGCCAGGGCAATGTCACCACCTTCCAGCAGGCGAAATCCGGTTTTGGCGCAGCAGTTCAGGCAGGCCTTCACGAGCTGGCGCAGGACAAGGACGCCACCGGCGATGGCCACCGAAACCGCGCCGGCTCTGTTGACTGGATCTGGCTCCTTCACGACGACGCCGCCCCGGCACCCGACGCCTTGGCGGAACTTCTGCACGCCGTGGAACGGGCCCCTTCGGTAACGGTGGCCGGTTGCAAGCAGCTCGGTTGGGACAATGAGCGGCACCTGGTGGACGTAGGACTCTCCACGAGCCGCTGGGCCGAGCGCCTGACCCTGATCGATGCCGACGAAGTAGACCAGGGCCAATACGACGCCCGCACGGACACCTTCGCCGTGAATTCTGCCGGGATGTTGATCCGCCGCGATGTCTGGGAGCTGCTGCAGGGCTTTGATCCTGCGCTGCCCGGCAGCGGCGACGACGTGGACTTCTGCTGGCGGAACTGGCTGGCCGGCAACCGCGTGGTGGTGGTTCCGAGCGCCAGGATGTTCCACGTAGAGCACCGGCCCCATGGTTTGGGCACCTCCTCAGCCGCCCGCAAAGCCCAGGTTCATCTGCGGCTCAAGCACACTCCCTGGTGGAAGGTCCCGTTCCAGGCCGTGGGAGCCCTGTTCGGCGCCATCGTTCGACTCATGCTGAGCATTCTGGTCAAGGAGCCGGGATACGGCTTCTCGCAGTTCACAGCAACCGTTGCCGCTTTGGTTCGGCCGGTCGCCATTGCCCGGGGCCGCCGAGTTGCCGCAAGGACGCGCCGTGTCCACCGTTCGGTGGTCCGCGGCCTGCAAACATCAACCCGTGAAGTCCGTTCCAACAGGCGGTCTTTGCTGGAGGCGATCCGCCCCAGTGACGACTCGGCCGCAGTTTCGGACCTTCTGGCACCTGAACCCAGCGGAGATGCCGCGGACGACTTCGCATCGTTGGCAACCAACGAACGCGGTTGGGTGGGAACAGGCGCCGTCGCGGCGGCCCTGCTGGCCCTTGCCGCTGCGTTTGTTGGACTGCTTGGGCTGCTCCGCTCCGGCGTCGTGGCCGGTGGCGGCCTCATCCCGCTCTCTGCAACGCCTGGAGACATCTGGGCCAATGCCTCCACGTGGTGGATTTCCCTCGGCGCGGGATTGCCCGGGCACGGGGATCCCTTCGGATACGTGCTGTGGCTGCTGTCCGTTTTTGGCGGGGGAAACGGCAACTCGGCCATGGCTTGGCTGCTGATCCTTGCCATGCCGCTGTCCGCTGTTGGCGCATGGTTCGCAGCGGGCGCTTTGACCACCAAGCGTCGTTTCCGGACTGTTGCTGCCTTGGCGTGGTCTGCCGCCCCCGCTCTGCTGGTCGCGATTAATGAGGGCCGCGCGGGCGCCTTGGTTGCCCATGTGATGATGCCGCTGTTGCTGCTGTCACTGTTGCGCGCCTCCGGATCTGCGATCGGCCACGTGCATTCACACCCCGTCTCCTCACTGAGCAGGCGGCCTGCTCCGATTCTCGGGAAACCGGGCATTAACGGAACGCCGTCCTGGACCGCTGCCGCGGCCGGAGGGCTGGTCATGGCCATTGTGACTGCCTCGGCACCGTCGCTTTTGGGGCCGATTGTTGTTGCGGTGATCCTTGCGGCCGTCATCCTGGGGCAGCGCGGCAAGACGCTGTGGTGGTCACTCCTGCCCACAGTCGCCTTGTTCGTGCCTTACGGAATTTCCGTGCTGGACAGGCCCCGCGCCCTGCTGGCTGATCCCGGACTGCCATTGACCTTCGAAGCCGCCCCGTTCTGGCAGCAACTACTCGGGCAGCCCTTGGCATTCGACCTCGACGGCGGCCTGACCGGTTTGTCGTTCTTTGGTCCTGGCGCCGTACCCTGGGCTTTGTTGCTGGCGCTGTTGGTCAGTGCGCCGGTCCTGATTCTGGCAGTGACGGCACTGTTCCTGCCCGGCAAGCGGACGGCCCTGGCAAGGGTGTTCTGGGTGGCCGCACTTGCCACGTTGGCGAGTGGCTGGTTGGTGGGGCATGTAGCCACCGGTGTCAACAACAACGTCATCGTTGGCCCTTTCACCGGCCCCGCGGTGTCGGCGGCCGGCATGTTGCTGCTCGGTGCCGCGGTCATTGGCGCAGACAAGCTCTTCTCCGCACCGCGCCGTATGACCGATTCCAGTGGCCCAAAACTGCCCATGCGGCGCGTGGCTTCCGGACTGGTCCTGACGCTCCTCGTGGCTGGGCCCCTTGCGGGTATGGGCGCTTGGGCAGGTCAGAACGTCCTTCAGCCTTCGCCCGCGCCCGGGGCATCGACCTCACCCAACGCGGCCGAACCGACGTCGTCCCTTGGGGCTGAACGCCAGGTATGGCCGGTGGACTCCGGCACCTTGCCGGCCACCGCCGTCGATCGCGGGCAGGGCCCGGAACGTACCCGCACGCTGGTCATTACCAGCGGCGAGCAGGGAGCGTTTACTTCCTCGTTGATGCGCGGCGCCGGCACCACCCTGGACAGCCTGTCCACCATCGCATCGGCCCGCACCATCATCGGTGCACCGGGTCGCGAAGAAATTGTGGAGGACGACGCCGCCACAGCCTCGCTTCGACGCGCAGTGGCCACCATTGTGGCCAGCAGTGGAGTGGACCCCCGCGCAGACCTGGAACAGCTGGGGGCCGGATTCGTGGTCCTGAAGGCTGCGGATAACGCAGCCCAGTTGACGGCGAGCAGGATCGACGCCGTCCCGGGCCTGGTTGCCGTTGGGCAGACCGACGCCGGATGGCTGTGGCGTGTCTCGCCACGGAACCAGCCTGCCGCTACAGCTGCTGAAGCCGCGCACCGCGTCAGGATCATTGATGCCGAGGGCAAGACGATGGCCAACCTGCCGGCAGGGGAAGTGTCCGTGGACGCTACCGTCCCTGCGGGTGGCGAGGGCCGCAAGCTAGTTCTTGCCGAACGGTCGGATCCCGGCTGGACGGCCTCGATGGATGGAAAGCAACTCAAGGCTGCCACGTCCGGATGGTCGCAGGCCTTTGAGCTCCCGGCCAACGGCGGCGAGCTGGAGATCCGTTATACCAACCCCTGGGCTTTGTGGTTCGGCATTTTGCAGGCCGTGGTGATCGGGCTGACGCTCCTGTTGGCCATACCGATGCCCGCGCGGCGCACCCGAACCGGCATGTCGAGGGATGAAGTCTCCCTCCGTAAGGAGTACAGCAGTGTCTGAGGACCAGAAGCAGCCTGTCGACGAAAAACCGTCGCGCAGTTCCAGCAAGGGCTCGCGAAGTTCCAACCGGGGCGTCGTCACTGGTGTCCTCTCCGCAGTGGTCATCCTGGCCGCCGGTGGTGGTGCTGTTGCGGCGACGTCGATGATGCCCGAACCATCCGGCGGGACCACCATGGACATCCGGCAAGCCGATGTTCCGGCAGGCCGCGCACTGGGGGTGTGCCCGGAACCCGCGAGGCTGGTCAATGGAACGGTGGTGGGAACGGATGCAGACTTCAGTCCTGTCTCCACTACCGCCGTCAGCGCCCTCAACGCAGTGGTGCTGAGCAATCCGGCCGGTACGGTCCCTGGAAGCAAGGTGACGTCGCTGGAAGGTGACGCAGTTGCTGAGATCGCCAAAGCGCCGGCCAGTACTCCCACGCCAACGGCCGGACCTCCGGTGTTGTCTGCCGGTGTGGCCTCGATTTCCCCGGTGACGGCTCCGGCCGTAGTGGGAGCGGATCCCTTGGGGAATGAGCAGGCCTCCCTCGCTGCCAATCTCAGCTACGCCGCCACCGATGGAGATCTTCGCGGCCTGGCGTCAGCCCAATGCCAATCACCGGGAAACGACGCCTGGCTGCTGGGGGCCAACACGGCAGTGGGCCGTACGGCAGTCCTTAACCTGAGCAACGCTTCGGAGACTCCGGCCACGGTGAACCTGGACCTGTTTGGGGAGAAGGGCCAGATCCAGGCGCCGGGGGCACGCGGACTCCTGGTACCTCCCGGAACCACCCGCTCGGTGAACCTCGCAGGCCTGGCTCCCAGCGAAGGTGAACTGGCCGTCCACGTTCGCAGCACGGGTGGTCCGGTGGCTGCGACCATTCAGCAAAGCGTCTTGCGCGGACTCGCTCCCGGCGGCGTCGAATACCTTTCGCCGGGCTCAGGGGCCTCGAGCCTGCAGGTCATGTCCGGCGTCGATATCCAGGACCCGGCGGCCACGAAGGCGCTCGCCACCAAGCCCGGTTTCGCCGACGCAGCACCCGCCCTGCAGATCGCCGTTCCCGGCTCCACCGATGCCGTAGTGCAGGTCAGCCTGTACGGGGCCAACGGCGAACGCAAGATTCCCAGCGGCGGAGTGGTGACTGTCAAGGGCGGATCAGTAGCCACCGTGAACCTGGAAGGCATCCCTGCCGGCACCTACACCGTCAGGGCCAGCTCGGACGTTGCCTTCGTGGCCTCGGCCCGGGTCACGCGGGGAGCCAAAGCGGAGGAAGCCACTGACTTCGCGTGGTCTCCGTCCTCGGCCCGTCTCGGCAGCCAGCACCTCGTGGCGGTACCACGCAATGGGCAGCGGTACCTGAGTTTCGGTGTCCCCGAGGGGAGGGGCACGGTCACCTATGCCCCCGTCACCACAGACGGCGCAGTGGGCAAATCCGTTGACGTTGACATGTCCGGCGGCACCACCTCGTTGATCGAACTTCCCTCAAAGTCCGGCGATTCGGTGGTAGCGGGGTATGTAGTGTCAGCCTCCGGTGACCCCATCTATGGCGCACTGGTCCTTGGCACGCAAGGCCGTCCGGACATCTCGGTAGTAGCCATCCAGGACGCAGCCGCGGGACTCGAGAAGGTCCCTGTCTCCGTGGGCTACTAGGGGGCGTTACTGATACCGGCGGCGGTATACGGGATCCAGCGTCTCCGGGGGCACGCCCAGCATTTCAGCGGTGTACTCCACCACGACGTCATGCACCAGGTCCTGCAGTTCCTCGCGGGTGGTGCAGCCTTGTTCCACTACCCTGCGGTACACGGTGATCATGGGGGCCTCGCCACGACCACCAGGCGTATAAGAGCCGAGGGGAGCGGTGCTTCCCATGGCAACAAGTTGTTCCAGATTGGGCGGGATCTCATCGACGGCAAAAAGGACGCCGTCAAGCTGCTTACCCCACATGTCCTGAAGCCGCTCTGCGGAGTCCAGCACCATGTCATCGAAGCGCTCTGCGCGGGTGCGGAAGCCGGGAAGGCTGGGGAGCATCAGCTCTCCACGCAGTCCCCGCCCATGCCGGTTGCGCCGGCGCCGCCGGAAACCGCGCACACCCGAACCGGCGGGTTGCTCTGCCTGATCGCCATCGGCGTCAGTCCACCGGATGGTGAATCCGGGAACATGTGGCTGTGACTGCATATATCGACTTTAGTCCCGAGGAACCGCCAGCGCGACATCATGGCCTGCAGCGCGCCGGAGTTGCTGATGAGCCGTCGGGTTCAGGGAGCCACGGGCAGCCAATGCGCAACTCTGTCGCCAGTTGGCGCTAATCTGGGATGTTGTGGGTGCTATTCGTCAATGTTCAAGATCAGCCTGCCGCCAGTCGGCGGTGGCCACTTTGACGTACGTGTACGCCGAGTCGACCGCCGTCCTTGGTCCCCTGGCTACGTATGCCGAACCGCACGCCTATGATCTTTGCTCACAACACGCAGAGAGCCTGACGGTCCCGCGTGGCTGGGAAGTCCTGCGCCTGGCGATGCCTGCCACACCGCCTGAACCTGGGCCCGACGACCTCCTGGCCCTTGCCAATGCCGTCCGCGAGGCAGCCTCAGCGGCTCCCGAAAATCCTGCCCGGCACAGCCACGGGCAGATGGAGCCGCCTGCAGCGATCGAGGGAACCCGACGCGGCCACCTGCGTATCCTCCGCGAACCCTCCTGACCCGGTTCGCTGTGGTGTCCTGTTTCTGCGTCAGACGCAATTCGTCGCCCTGCTCCAAACAGGCTGATCCTGCGCGGTAGTCTGGAATCTGCCGATAACATCCGCCACCTGCGCCACGACGGCGCCACCCAGGGAGCATCATTCATGCCAAAGGTCAGTCCTGAACTGTTGTCCATCCTGCGCTGCCCCGTGACGGGTTCACCGCTGGTCCAGGAGGGTGAGGAGTTGGTTTCCACCGCTGGAAACTCCACCGGGGAAAAGCTCCGCTACGCAATTGAGGACGGCATCCCGCTGCTCTTGCCGCCCGAGCTCCTCGCCGCGGCCCATGCAGCCACCTCCGGCCAGCACGATTCCAAGGCCTAACCCACACTTCTTCACTCAATCCGCACGGTACCCCTAAGGACTTCCATGACTTTCGACTTCAAAGTGGCTGACATCACCCTTGCGGAGGCTGGCCGCCACCAGATCCGCCTTGCCGAGCACGAGATGCCGGGCCTGATGTCCCTCCGCGCCGAATTCGGTGCTTCGCAGCCGCTCAAGGGCGCCCGGATCGCCGGCTCGCTGCACATGACCGTCCAGACGGCGGTCCTCATCGAGACCCTCACGGCCCTCGGCGCTGAGGTTCGGTGGGCTTCCTGCAACATCTTCTCCACCCAGGACGAAGCCGCTGCCGCCGTCGTGGTCGGTAAGGGTACCCCGGAAGATCCGCAGGGTGTTCCGGTCTTCGCCTGGAAGGGCGAGACGCTGGAGGAGTACTGGTGGACTGCGGAGCAGATCCTCACCTGGCCCGGCGCCGACACCAACCCCGAGTTGGGCCCCAACATGATTCTCGACGACGGCGGCGACGCCACGCTGCTGCTGCACAAGGGCGTGGATTTCGAGGCCGCCGGCGCCGTTCCCACCGCCACTGAGGAGGACCCGGAAGAATACGTCCTCATCCTGGACCTCCTCCGCAGGACCCTGGCAGCTGATCCGCAGAAGTGGACCCGCCTGGCTGCCCGCATCGAGGGTGTCACGGAAGAAACCACCACCGGTGTCCACCGCCTGTACCAGCTCGCCGAGCAGGGCAAGCTGTTGTTCCCGGCCATCAACGTCAACGACTCTGTCACCAAGAGCAAGTTCGACAACAAGTACGGCATCCGTCACTCCCTTCCCGATGGCATCAACCGTGCTACCGACGTCCTCATGGGCGGCAAAGTAGCTGTCGTCTGTGGTTATGGCGACGTCGGCAAGGGCGCTGCAGAGGCCCTGCGTGGCCAGGGCTCCCGCGTCATCGTCACCGAAATCGATCCCATTTGCGCCTTGCAGGCCGCCATGGACGGCTACCAGGTTGCCAAGCTGGAGACGGTTCTGGCCCAAGGTGACATCTTCATCACCACCACTGGCAACAAGGACGTCATCATGGCCGAGCACATGCTGGGCATGAAGAACAAGGCGATCGTTGGCAACATCGGCCACTTTGACAATGAGATCGACATCGCCGGGCTGGCGAAGATCCCTGGTGTCAAAAAAGTGGAGATCAAGCCCCAGGTCCACGAATGGGTGTTTGAAGAGGGAACGGATTCCGAGCGGTCCATCATCGTGCTGTCCGAGGGCCGCCTCCTCAACCTGGGCAACGCCACGGGACACCCGTCCTTCGTGATGAGCAACTCCTTCGCCAACCAGACCATCGCGCAGATTGAGCTGTGGACCAAGAAGGACCAGCCCGCCGGCGAACGCGAGTATGGGAAGCAGGTTTACGTGCTTCCGAAGATCCTGGACGAGAAGGTAGCGCGGCTCCACCTGGACGCCTTGGGTGTAGAGCTGACCGAACTCAGCAAGGACCAGGCCGATTACCTGGACCTGGACGTTGCCGGTCCGTACAAGCCGGAGCACTACCGCTACTAAAGCGGGCCGACAGTACCCAAATCGATGGCGAAAGGCCGGACACGCGAGCAGCGTGGCCGGCCTTTCGGCTAGAATTGGGTGTTCAGTATTGCTTGCCGGGGGACAGGAAGACGGAAAACATGACGGAAGTCGCCAAACGGAAGAAGGGCAAGATCCTTGCCATCGCAGGGATCTGCGCCGCTATTGCCGTGGGCGGAATCGGCGTCGCTACTGTGCCTGGACTTCTGGCCGGCTCTCCGCAGGATGGCGGCGCTGCCGCAACTCCTGCGCCCACGGTGGAAGCAAAGCCCGTGGAGTTGGGCATTACCCCGCTGGACGGTGCCATCGAGTGGAATCCCGTGGTGGGCCCGCAGATCAAAGCAGTCAACGGCAAGGTCAAAGACGTCGTCCTGGCTCCGGTAGCCGGGGGCACACCTGTCCAGGGCAAGACCAGCCCGGATGGAAGCACGTGGACTACCTCGGAAGTACTGAAGTTTAAAACCCAGTACAACTATTCCTTCACCGTGGTTGATACTGCCGGGAAGGAAACCAAGAAGACCCAAACCTTCACCACCGTTTCCGCGGCGTACGAGGCCGATGCTTCCATCTACCCCCGCAACGGAACCACGGCCGGGTCCGGCCAGCCCATCGAGATTAACTTCAGCGAGCCCGTGGTGGACAAAGCAGCCATGGAGAAGCGGGTGGCCATCACGGTGTCCTCCGGCCAGCCGGTGGCTTGGCACTGGTATTCGGACACGAAGGTCCGGATCCGCCCCGAAGCTTTCTGGGCTTCAGGAACCACCGTCACAGTGGACATGAAACTCCTGGGCGTCGACTTTGGCAACAAGATGATCGGCAACGCAGACGTGGTGTCCACGTTCACTACCGGACCCCAGCGTGTGGCCGTAGTGGATGACAACACCAAGACCATGAACGTGTACTCGGACGGGCAGTTGGTACACACCGCGCCTGTGTCGCTCGGCGGCGAAGACTGGCTGTCTCCCACCGGCTACGCCGTGATCATGGAGCAGGAACGCCACTCCAACTTCAACGCGGGGACCATTGGCCTGAAGCCGGGTGACAAGGGCTACTACCCGCCGCTGGTGGTGGAGTACGCCAACCGGCTGACCTGGTCCGGCGTTTACGTCCATCAGGCCCTTGAAGCGGCCTGGAGCTCCATCGGGGTTGCCAACGTTTCGCACGGTTGCGTGGGACTGCTGCCCGCAGATGCTGCCTGGTTCTTCAACAACATGAAGACCGGCGACGTCGTGCAGATCCTCAACACCGGAGCCCCCGCAGTAGAGCCTCTGGAGGGCTTCGGGGACTGGAATATCCCGTGGGCGAGCTACGCCCAGCGCTAGCCCAACGGTTATCATGATGGCAGTGATTATTACCTGCGCTCTTTGACCCATCTGTCCTGTGCTGACCACGTGTTGGCCCTTCACTTTGTGCTGCCCTCCTCGGTGATTCCGGGTGTCCCTGAAGGGAACCCGCCAGCGGGTTCCCCGGATTTTCCCACCGGACCCTCTTTCATCACCTGGAGCACACATGACTCTTCAACCAACCCTTCGCCCGGACTGCGGCAACTGTTTTGCGCTTTGCTGTACAGCCCTGGGATTCGCCCGCTCGGCTGACTTTGCCATCGACAAACCAGCGGCGACGCCTTGCCCGAACATGTCCGACGATTTTTCCTGTGCCATCCATCAACGTCTCCGGCCGCGCGGATTCGGTGGCTGCACCGTTTTCGATTGCTTCGGTGCAGGCCAAGTGGTCTCCCAGCTCACCTTTGGCGGAACCAGCTGGAGGGACAATCCCTCGTCCACGTCCTCGATGTTCGCTGTGTTCAAGGTGGTGAGGCAACTCCACGAAATGCTCTGGTACCTGGCCGAAGCCCAGCAACGGACCTTCGACCCCCACCTCGCCTCAACGGCCAGCCATCTGTCCGGGTGCATAGCAACCACCGCCCAAGGCGACGCAACAGCTATCCTGGCCACCGACGTCGAAACGCTGCATGGTGAAGTGCGGGCCCTCCTGATGGAGGTCAGCGAGGGACTACGGGCTTCCTACAGAGCCGAGGACACGCAAACGCACGACGACGGTACTCACCGGAACGGTGAACACAGCGGCGCCGACCTGATGGGCGCGAACCTGGCCAACCAACGCCTCTGCGGTTCCAACTTCCGCAGTGCCTACCTGATAGGAGCAAACCTCAGGAACAGCGACCTCACCGCAGCAGACCTCCTGGGAGCCGACCTCCGAGGAGTCCATCTCCACGGCGCCGATCTCTCCAGGGCGCTCTACCTGACGCAACCGCAGATCACCGCCGCCGAAGGCGACCCCACCACCCTCCTGCCACAAAGACTCGCAAAACCGGATCACTGGTGATTTGGCTGATGCGGCGGTAATCGGCTGGTGGGCGGTATCCGGCAGCGTGCGTCTAAGCGAGGAACGAGCGAGCACGCCGAGGATGCCGGCCACCGGCCGAGGTCAACTGGGGCACCAACACTAAACGTCAGTGAACGGCAGCTTTTGTAGTCGCTCGCCTACGGTCGCGTTCCGCTTCTCCGCCTGGCGCAGTCGCACAAGTTCGCGGTTGCGTCGTTCCCCGAGGACGGCGCCGATGTAGTCCTCGGCGATGGTCCCGGAGGGCGGGAGAGGGGCCACGTATTTGGCCAGTTCGGAGGCGATGGCCGTGGCCATGGCGACCCGGGATTCCGGGGACATGAGGTAGGCCTGCTGCACGAAGGTACCGGCCCTTCGTGCAGTGGCGTCCGGGACCCTGCCGATGTCCGCCATGGCGGCCCAGGCTTGGAGGTAGTGCGGTGCTACGGGCATGATGCGCGGTTTTGAGGGAACCCGCTGGCGGAGCGAGTAGGTGCCGGCCACGATGTCGCCGAGGCGCTTGGATTTGTCGTTGAACAGTGCCACCCCGATCGCGAGGCCGCCAAAGGTCAGATAGATCTCAAGGACGCCAAGCAGCCCCCGGATGACGGCGTGCCGGAAGCGGATGGAACCGCCGTCGTCGCGCACTATGCGAAGTCCTGTTGCGAGCTTCCCCAGGGATCGTCCACGGGTGAGGGTTTCCACGGCGACGGGCACAATGACGATGGAAAACACGACGCTGCTGAGGATCAGTGCGCGGATTGCGGCGTCGTCGAGGTCCTCCGATGCCATGCTGATGAGGATGATCAGCAGTATCGCGAGGGCTACCTGCGAGATGACGTCGAGGATGAGTCCCAGCGCGCGGGCAGCAAAGGATGCCGGTCGCAGCTCGAGGACTACTGCCTCGCCTGTGATGATTGAACTCATGCCAGCCCCCATGCCTCGCAAACGCTGCGGGCGCTTGGCGTGCCCGCATCACCGAGTCTAGCGGCGGGACCCACCCCGTGCGTGGACTGAGGCGCTAGGGTGGTGCCGTGGACATCGACGCCTTCTCGGCCGTACATGGGGACAAATGGTCCAGGCTTCATTTTCTTGCGCATAAGCGCCGTCTCACTGGAGCCGAAGCCGATGAGTTGTTGCGGCTCTATCAGACGGTGTCAGGGCATTTGTCCCTGATCCGCTCGGTGGCTCCGGAGACAGCGTTGTCCGCCACGCTGTCCGCAGGGCTGGCACAGGCCCGGACCCGGTTCACGGGGGCGCGCTCGAATTTCATGGAGGACCTGGCCCGGTTCTTCGTTATCTCCTTGCCCGCGGCGTTCTACCGGATCCGCTGGTTGACCCTGTGGTGCGGACTGGCTTTCGTGGTGGTGGCAGGGGCGTACGCCCTGTGGATTGGAACGTCGGCGGAGGCGCTGAGGGCGGTGGGCAGTGATGCCAGGATCCAGCAGTATGTGGACGAAGACTTCATCGACTACTACTCGGAGAACCCGGCTGCCTCATTTGCCGGCGCCGTGTGGACCAACAACGCCTGGATTTCTGCCCAGGCCGTGGCGTTCGGAGTCACCGGATTCTGGGTGCCGTACATCCTGTTCATGAATGCCCAAGGCCTGGGCATCGCCGCGGGACTCTTCCTGGCGACGGGGAAGATGGATGTCTTCTTCAGCTACATCCTTCCGCATGGACTGATGGAACTGACTGCAGTGTTCATCGCCTGTGCAGCGGGCCTTAAGATCTTCTGGGCCATGGTGCGGCCGGGGCCCCGTACACGGCTGCAGGCTGTGGCTGACGAGGGGCGTTCCCTGATCACGATTGCGCTGGGGTTGGTGCTGGTCCTGCTCGTTTCCGGAATGGTGGAGGGATTCGTGACGCCCAGCCCACTGCCCGTGTGGGCGAAGATCACTATCGGTGCCCTGGTTCTGGCCGGGTATTGGGTCTACACGTTGGTGCTCGGTGGCAGGGCCGCACGGACCGGTGTTACCGGGGACCTGGACGCGAACGACGCCGGATATCGCAGCATCGCTGCGTAGACCTTACAGTTACGTTTCGATCTGGGCGCAGCCGGGGTGGCACAGCGTGTCGGCGGAAGGCCGGGCGGTAGGCTCGAATGCAGACAAGAGAGCCGGCAGTACGCATTCGCCGGTGGATGCCTACGGAAGTGAAACCGCTGTGAGCAACAAGAGCCCAAAACCACAAGAACCGGACACGGACGTCCACGAGGACCCCAACGAACCGGCCTTCGACTGGATGAAGCCGAAGACCTCCGGTGGTGCCACTGCGGCGGCTCCCGCCACGGCGGCCACGCCCGCGCCCACGCCGGGTAAAGCGGGGCCGGCAGCTGCGACCACGCCTTCCACCACGGGGGCTGCTCCCACTACCGCGACGCCCGCCGGCGGGCAGCCTGAAAGCCGCGCCCACCGGAAAGCTGCAGAAGCGGCCGACGTCGAGCCGGAACCCCCGCTGTTCGCTGACACTCTTGCGGGCAACTCCGCTGAGAAGCAGGAGTCGCCCTATTCGGAACCTTTGCCGACGTCGGCCCTTCAGGTCCGACCGCCGGAAGACGAAGTGGCCCGACGCAACGCGGAACGTGAGCAAGCCGCAAAGGTGAAGCCAATCGGACCGCGGGTTTTCCAAGTCCTGTTGGCCGTCTTCTACCCGGTGATCCTCCTGGTGCTCGCCGTTCGGGCGGTCACCAGCCCCTTGTTCCTGTGGGTGGAGTACAACCGGCCGGGTTTCCCGGGCGACGGCTATGGTTTCAGCACTGATGACCGTATGACCTACGGCTCGTACGCCGTGGACTACCTCAGCAACTGGGCAGGTCCCCGCTACCTGGGTGGCTTGGTCCACCAGGACGGTGCCAAGCTCTTCAAGGACAGCGAAGTGGCGCACATGGCTGACGTCAAGCTGGTCATCCTGTCGTCCTTCGGTGCAGGCTTGCTCCTCATCATCCTCAGCATCATCGCCATCCTGTACCTGCGGAAGCGCAGCAACGGCGGAATCCGTCGAGGACTCTTTGCCGGATCCATCGTCACACTGGTCATCATCATTGGCCTCGCTGTCCTGGCGGCATTGAGCTGGCAGCAGTTCTTCACCGAGTTCCACCGGATCTTCTTCGCCAATGGAACCTGGACGTTCTCGCTGGAAGACACCCTCATCCGGCTCTTCCCGGGACAGTTCTGGATAGACGCGGGCATCGTCATCGGCGCGCTGGTCTTCCTCGTGGCGACGGTGACGTTCATCTTCACGTGGCCCACCAAGCGGCGTCGGGGTGCTGACACAACGGTTGACCAAGCCGAGGTCTCGGACGATGACGCTGTTACAGATGAAGCGGACAACCTCAGCAGAGAATCAGCTGACGCCAAGCGCTAGCGGAGCCGGCTCCACGGCGTGCCCTGTGGGGGCGCCAGAACACGAACAAGCTGCTCAGGGCGATCTGTGCTGGCGATGACGGTCTTGCCGTTTTTCAACTCGATTTTGATCTCGGGACCGCCGACGAGGTACCCGACCATGCCGGGCCCCATGTATCGGAGCCCGTACCCGCTGGGACCGGCGGCGTTGTCCGTGGTCAACGTTGCGATTTCATCTCTGGGCAGTGTCCGTTTGAAGATGTCGCAGAAGGCGATCACGACGTTCTGCTGGTCAACCTTCGTGAGGGCAACGCTACGGGGGCAACATCGGCACCTAGGGAGATGGTGCCGAAATAGGTGGCGATGTGGGCCGAATTAGGTGCTGATTCGGTTGTACTAGGTGGTGATTCGATGCGGTCTAAGTGGTGGCGCTACTTTTCGTAGAGCTTCTCCACAGCGGCAGGGAAGTCGTTGAGCACAGCGGCCCGCTTCAGTTTTAGGGAAGGCGTCAGGTGCCCCGACTCGACACTGAGTTCGGCTGTGATGAATGCGAACTTCCGGATGGACTCGGCCGCGGAGACGAGCTTGTTGGCCTCATCCACTGCGGACTGAACGGCCGCTTGCACACGGGCGTCCCCGGCCGCTTCGGCAGGTGACAGATCACCGACCTTGTTCTCGGCGCACCAGTCGGCAAGTCCCTCAGGGTCCAGGCTCACCAGTGCGGCGACGAAGGGACGGCCGTCGCCCACCACCACGGCCTGGCCCACCAGAGGGTGCTCGCGGAGCTTCTCCTCCAAAGGTGCGGGGGCCACGTTCTTGCCACCGGCAGTGACCAGGAGGTCCTTCTTCCTGCCGGTGATGGTCAGGAAGCCATCGGCGTCGAGTTCGCCGAGGTCGCCGGTGCGGAAGAAGCCATCAACAAACGCAGCTTCGGTGGCCGCTTCATTGGCGTGGTAGCCCTTGAAGACGCCAATGCCCTTGACCAGCACCTCCCCGTCCTGGGCCACCCGGATGGTGGTGCCGGGAAGGGGGATTCCGACGGTACCGATACGGGTCATGCTGGGAGTGTTAACGGTGCAAGGCGCAGTGGTCTCGGTCAGCCCGTAGCCTTCCAGCACGGGAACGCCGGCACCATGGAAGAAATGGTTGTCCCGGAGGCTCAGGGGACTGGCACCGGAGACGGTGTAGCCCACGTTCCCGCCGAAAACCTCGCGCACCTTGGGATAGAGAAGCTTGTTGAACGCGGTGTGCTTCATGCCCAAAAGCCACCCCGGACCGGGTCCCTGCCCACGCGCGGCGAGGTCAACCGCCGTCGAATATTCCACAGCGGTTGCTGACGCTGCGGAGAAGAGCGCCGACTTTCCGCTCATGGCGGCTTTGTGGCCTGCGCCGGCGTACACCTTTTCAAAGATGCGCGGCACGGCGAGCAGGAAGGTGGGCTTAAAAGTACTGAGGTCTGCCATCAGCCCGTTGGCACCCGCGCTGTGACCGAGCGTGATGCCCGCGGTGAGGCACACCACCTGGACTGCCCTGGCGAGGACGTGCGCCAACGGCAGGAACATCAGCGTCCGGGCCCCCTGCTGCATCAGCAGCTCGGGGAGGAACGGGATGACATTCCGTGCCACCAGGACAAAGTTGCCGTGGGTGATTTCGCAGCCTTTGGGCTTGCCGGTGGTTCCGGACGTGTAGACGATTGACGCGATGTCGGCGAGATTCGCTGCGCTGCGCTGGCGCTCCAGCTCGGCGTCCATGATGCCGACCCCGACGGCGGAGACGCTGGTCAGGTTGGGGGCGTCGCCGTCGTGCTCCATCCGCATGATCGCCACGGGATCGTCCCCGAGTGCCGTGGACCGGTTCACCACGGCGTGGACGAGATCGGCTTTGGCCGTGTCCTCCACGAAGATGCGCCGGGCGCCTGAATCGGCCAGGATCCACTCGATCTGGCTCGGGGACGACGTCTCGTAAATGGGCACGGTCACGCCGCCGGCCATCCAGATGGCGAAGTCCACCAAGGTCCACTCGAAACTCGACCGGGAGAGGACCGCTACGGGGTCGCCGGGGTTGAGGCCTCCAGCGATCAGTCCTTTTGCGAGGGCAGTGACATCGGCAAGGAACCTGGCCGCGGATACATTCAGCCAACCGTTCGCCGTCTTGTGGGCGTACAGGATGCCGAACGGATCCTTGGCACAGCGTTCCAGGAGGAGGTCCGTCACATTGGTGTCAGGGTGGGCCTCGACCAGAAGCTCCGTGCTGGCTTCCCTCACTGCTTGCCTCCTAGATCCACGATGGCATCCACATTCTCATCCGCCACTCCTGGTAGCTGATGACCTCCGCGGTCAGGACCGGATAGAAGAACGCTGTTGCCAGGACCGCCAGTACCAGGACCAGGCCCACCACATAGAGCCCGGACCGTCGCCGCCAGGGAGGATCACTGCTTCGGCCGAGCACCAAGCCCAGGACGTAGGTCAGGCCCAGCACCAGGAACGGTTCGAAGGACACCGCGTAGAAGATGAACATGGTGCGTTCCGGATACATGAACCACGGAAGGTATCCGGCGGCGACTCCGGCGAGGATGGCACCTGCGCGCCAATCCCGTCTGCCGGCCCACCAGAACAACAGGATGACCAGCGCGATGGTTCCGCCCCACCACACCACCGGATTACCCACTGGCAGGATCGCCGAGGAACAGGTCTCCACCACGCAGCCAGGAGTGCCCTGCTTGGGTGTTTGGTAGTAGAACGAGGTAGGCCGGCCCATGAGGAGCCAGGTCCACGGGCTGGACTCATACGGGTGGTCCGAGCTGAGGCCTTGATGGAATTTGTACGCCTCAAGGTGGTAGTGCGCCAGGGACCGCACGGAATCAGGCAGCCAATCCCAACCCGCTGCGGGGTTGGTGGCGGCCCATTGGCGGTAGTAGGCGTCCTTGGACAGGAACCACCCCGTCCACGTTGCCGCATAGGTCAAGGCGGCCACCGGAATGATGGTGACGAAGGCCAGGAGGCCGTCCTTGAGGATGCCTGCGCTGAACCAGCTGCGGATGCCGGCAATGCGCCGGGCGTTCACGTCCCACAGGACCGTCATCAGGCCGAAGGCGGCCACGAAGAACAACGCGGACCACTTGGTTCCCACAGCCAAGCCAAGGCAGATCCCTGCAACCAGGCGCCACCATCGCATTCCAAGCCAGGGGCCGGCCACCAGTTGGGTGGGGGATGGGCGGCCCCGCGGCGAAGCAGCCGCTTGCGCGGCGAGGCGGGAAGCCAGACGACGGCGGCCGTCGTCGCGGTCCATCAGCAGGGCGCCGAAGGCGGCGAGGATCCAGAACGCCAGGAAGACGTCCAGCAAAGCCGTCCGGGAGAGCACCAGGTGGTGGCCGTCAATGGCGAGCAGGAGTCCGGCAACGGCGCCAAGGGTGTGCGAACGGAAGAGCTTCAGGGCGATGAGGGAGACGAGGAAAACGGTCAGGGTCCCCGTCAGCGCTGCACCGAAACGCCAACCGAAAGGATTGTCACCGCCGAACAGCCACATGCCAAAGGTGATCATCCACTTGCCCACCGGCGGATGGACAACATACTCCGGGGTGTTGAGCAGGACGTTCGGGTTGCCGGCGTTGAAGGAGTCATTGGCGTTGGCGGGCCAGCTGCGCTCATAGCCGCTTAGCAAATAGGAATAGGCGTCCTTGACGTAATACGTCTCATCGAACACCAGGCTGTGCGGGGCATCCAGCCGGAAGAACCGGAGAATGCCGCCCAGCACGGCAGTGATGGTGGGGATCAGCCAGAACCACAGACGCAACGACGCCGGGTAGTCACGCCAGCTCTGGATCCCGCCGATCAGGCGCTCCCTGAGGGCCTGTGCTGTGTAAGCCTCGGTTGGCCGGGCGATCCACCGGTGGTGATCCAGCCCGCGGCCAGGAAGGGGCGTTGCCGCTGTGTCGTCCAATGCCGCGGTGCGCCGGGAACGCGTTGCGTCCCCGGTGGGCCGGGCAGATGCCTGCTCGCTGCCGTCTGCGGGAGCGGGGGCACCGGATCCGCCGGTTGCAGGGGACGCCACAGGAGTTCCGGAAGTGGTGGCAGGAACGGGCGACTGGTTCACCCGCCCATGCTACCTTTCCATCCTTGCCACAGCGTTGAGGTGCGGTGTTGGAGGCACCGCGGCATTAGGCTTGACAGGTGGACGAACAGCGCAGCACCCCGGATGAGGCTCCCTTCAGCGACGACCTGGACGAGGCAGTTCCTGCTGCCGGCGCCGGCGCAACTCCGGGTGTAGGCAGGATTGTGCTGGCGGCCACCCCGATCGGAAACGTGGGCGACGCATCGTCCCGGTTGATTGAACTCCTGGCCACGGCGGACATCGTTGCCGCAGAAGACACCCGGCGCCTGCACCGGCTGGTGACGGCCCTGGGCGTCGAGGTCTCCGGACGGGTCATCAGCTACCACGAGCACAACGAGGTCGCCAAGACCGGCGAACTGCTGGACCATGTTCGCGCAGGAAAGACCATCCTCATGGTCAGCGACGCTGGAATGCCCGCCGTCTCGGATCCCGGGTTCCGTTTGGTGGAGGGCGCTGTTGCTGCGGGTCTGACCGTCACTGCCGTACCAGGCCCGTCTGCCGTGCTGACAGCCCTGGCACTCTCCGGGCTCCCCACCGACCGTTTTTGCTTTGAAGGATTCCTGCCACGTAAATCGGGGGAGCGGAACTCACGCCTCGCGGACCTCGCAGACGAGCGCCGCACCATGGTCTTCTTCGAGGCCCCGCACCGGCTCGAAGTGATGCTCCGGGCACTGCACGAGCGGTTTGGCGCCGAGCGCCGCGTAGCTGTATGCCGTGAGCTGACCAAGACGTACGAGGAAGTTATCCGCGGAACGCTGCGCGAACTGCTGGAGTGGGCAGAGAACAACGAAGTCCGCGGCGAAATCGCGGTGGTGGTGGGTGGTGCGCCTGAACAGGAGCCCGGCAAACCCGAGGACCACGTGGCAGCCGTGAACCAGCTCATGTCCCAAGGCATCCGACTGAAGGAGGCCGTGGCAGCAGTGGCTGACGATGCCCGCGTCAGCAAGCGGGAGCTGTACTCGGCGGTACTTGCGGCCCGCTGATCCGTGCTGTGCAGCTGCACAAATAGGCGCCTTCATGGCAGTGCGTGAAGGCGTAGACACTCCTTCTCGCGGGGCAGTACCGTGGCAGTAATTCACGCCACTTCCGGCAACGAACCCCCGTGGTGCAATTCTCCAAAGCACCCAAGACGAAGGAGTCGCCATGACTGTCACGGTTGAACGCGAAAGCGAACTGCTGGCTTCCGTCCCCACCGGCCTGCTGATCAACGGTCAGTGGCGCCCGGCTGGATCCGGAAAGACCTTTGATGTTGAGGACCCGGCCACCGGCAAGGTCCTGCTCAGCATCTCCGACGCCGGTGCTGAAGACGGTGCCGCTGCACTCGACGCCGCTGCTGCCGCCCAGGCTGACTGGGCACGCACCGCACCGCGCGAACGCGGCGAAATCCTGCGCCGTGCTTTCGAACTGGTCACCGAGCGTGCCGAAGACTTTGCACTGCTGATGACACTGGAAATGGGCAAGCCCCTGGCCGAAGCCCGCGGTGAAGTCACCTACGGCGCCGAATTCCTGCGCTGGTTCTCCGAGGAAGCGGTCCGCGTCTCCGGCCGCTACTCCGCAGCACCTGACGGCAAGAACCGCCTCCTCGTGCAGAAGAAGCCGGTGGGCCCCTGCCTGCTGATCACCCCGTGGAACTTCCCGCTGGCCATGGCCACCCGCAAGGTAGCCCCCGCCGTCGCCGCCGGCTGCACCATGGTGCTCAAGCCCGCCAACCTGACCCCGCTGACCAGCCTGCTGTTCGCACAGGTCATGCAGGAGGCCGGCCTCCCCGCAGGTGTCCTGAACGTCATCCAGACCTCCACCGCAGGTGCTGTCACCGGCCCGCTGATCAAGGATGACCGTCTGCGGAAGATCTCCTTCACCGGCTCCACCCCGGTGGGTCAGGCACTGATCCGCGAAGCCGCTGACAAGGTCCTGCGCACCTCCATGGAACTCGGTGGCAACGCTCCCTTCGTCGTTTTCGAAGACGCCGACCTGGACAAGGCCGTTGAAGGGGCCATTGCAGCCAAGATGCGCAACATGGGCGAAGCCTGCACCGCAGCAAACCGCTTCATTGTGCACGAGTCCATCGCCGACTCCTTCGCCGAGAAGTTCGCCGCCAAGATCGGGTCCCTCACCACCGCCCGCGGCACCGAGCCCGAATCCAAGGTGGGCCCGCTCATCGACGGCAAGGCCCGCGACGGCGTTCACGCCCTGGTGTCCGAAGCCGTAGCAGGAGGTGCCACAGCCGTCACCGGTGGTGCCGCCGTCGACGGTCCCGGCTACTTCTACCAGCCCACCGTGCTGAAGAACGTCGCAGCCGATGCCCGCATCCTCCAGGAAGAGATCTTCGGGCCGGTAGCGCCGATCATCACCTTCTCCACCGAAGACGACGCCGTCCGCCTGGCCAACAACACCGAATACGGCCTGGTTGCCTACGTCTTCACCAAGGACCTCAACCGTGGCCTGCGCATCAGCGAACGAATCGAGACCGGCATGCTCGGCCTCAACGCCGGCGTCATCTCCAACGCCGCCGCACCGTTCGGTGGCGTCAAGCAGTCCGGACTGGGCCGCGAAGGCGGTTCCGAAGGCATCGAAGAGTACCTGTACACCCAGTACGTAGGTATCGCGGACCCGTACGCCGACTAGGCTGCTCTTTCCACCAAAGAGCCCCGTCCGCCGCTCTCGCAACAAGAACGGCTGTGACACGCAAGGGCCCGGCTCCTGGAACCACAAGTTCCAGGAGCCGGGCCCTTTGCTGTCGTGTTAGCGCCGTTGTGGAAGCACGCCGCGGAGCGTCCGCCACCATCGCGCGAGCCCGCGCCCAACAGCCGCAGCGAGCGACCCCACGGCCCGGAACGGCGCTCCCAGCGCGTGGACCCACCGGCGCATCATCGACGGCGGCAGCCAGTCCGCGCGGAAGCGCACCAGCCAGCGGGCATTGTTCCGCAACGTTTCACGCACGACGGCGATCCGCGTCGCCGCCGCTGGTGTCGCCACGGGCCCCACCTGGCGGCCATAACGCTGCCGTTCGAAGTCCGAGGTGAGCGTAGCAACCGCCACGTGCGCGGCGTCGTCCATTCCACCCGCGTCTCCGAGGGCGGCACTGGAGCGAAGCCTGGTGGAGAAGTGCCTCGGCGTTTCGCTGGGCGTGGAGGGTAAACCGTAGTCCGTCGCCAGGTCCTGCAGTTCCGCCCACGCCAGCTCCGGGGCCGGATCCTTGTAGCCGGGCTGCAAGGCGTCGGCCTCATCCGGGGGTTTTTGGTTCAGGCGACGCCGCCGCAGGATGGTCCTGCTCAACCGCGGAGACCACAGGAAGGCAAGCAACAGCGCCACGGCCGCGGCGGCCCCGCCGATGACCGGCAGCGGGTTCACGCTGGTGGAACCGGTCGCCGGGGTTTCCATGCCGGGAAGGGGAACAGGGGCCGGTGTGGCCGGGGCCGGCGTGGTCAGGACTTCTTTCTCGTCCGCATTGGTGCTGAGGTTGCTGGGAACAGAGGTTTCCGTGGCGTACTCGGGAACCACGCCGCGCGAAGGCGTGGGCTCGAACGGAACCCAGCCGAGTCCTTCGAAGTACAACTCGGGCCACGCGTGCGCATCACGGGCGTCTACCTCGTACTCAGGGAAGGATCCTTGGCCGACCAACGCCACGGACTCGCCCGTGAGCCGGCCTGGTGCGTAGCCCACAGCGATGCGGCTCGGAATACCTTCAGCCCGGGCCATGACGGCCATCGCCGAGGAAAAATGGACGCAGTAGCCACTCTTGACGGCCAGGAAATCGGCCAGGACCGAGAGCCCGTTGCCGTCATAGCCGTTCTGCACCGGCGCCTGCAGGGAGTACGTAAATTCACCGGAGCGCAGGTACTTCTGAATAGCCAAGGCCTTGCCGTAGTTGCTCCCCGCGGACGCCGTGACGGAATCCGCCGTTTGCCTCACGATGTCAGGAAGGTTGCCCGGAATCCGGAGGAAATCCTCTGATATGCCCTGGGGAGCCGCTGTGGCCTGGGACAGGGATTCTGCCGTGACCTTGGGTGCTCCGGAAAACACCACGTACCGTTGCGCGCGCGTGGTGGTCTCGGTGCTCATGATGCTTAATGTGGCCGGATCCCAGGTCCAGCGTCCGTTGAGGCCGTTCACTGAGGCAGGCGCAAACGGGGCAGGGAGGTAGGGGCTGGTGAAGAGGCCGGCATTCACGGACGTCACAGTGTTGACCACTTCGGCCTGGACGGAGTATCCGGTTTCAATCCTGTCGGCGCCCGCGCGCCGCTGGGCTGCGCGGTCGTCCGGGGCCCAGGTTTCGCCGTCGAAGTGGTCAACGGTGACGGACCTCAGGTACAGCGGACCGCTGGCACTCGTGGCGTAGGTAATGCGGCCCGATCCCGTGGGGCTCCGGAGGCTGTTGCCCAGGGTGATCATGGGATTGAGCCCGTTGGAGGTGCCCCACGGACTCAGCCGGGATCCCTGGGGGAAGGTCCCCGTCTCGAATCCCGGGATGGCCAGCGGAACCACCATGGTCAAGGCCAGCGCCAGGCCGCCCGTCACCAGTGAACGCCTGAACTGGCCGGCGCCCCGCCCGGAACCGGACTGGAGCCTGGCATCAGGGGCGAACCAGTGGCTGCACCCGAGAATCAGCAGGTATCCCACAGCAGCGCCGACGAAGCCTGCAACTCCCACGCTCTGGGGTTTGATGGTGGCTGGAACCACCATGACCGCAAGGAGCCCGATGCCGCTGGCCGCGGGCATCGCCAAGGGAACTGCCAACGCGTCGATCAGAATCACCAGGAGCCCCAGGCACGCGCACATGACGAACACGATCCCGGCGTTGGGCGCCACGGGGGCGCTTTCTGAGACCACCGTCTCGGCAGCACGCTTGATCAGGCGTCCGACGGCGGTAAAGGTCCCGGCCGTGGGGATGAAACCCGCCAGGCTTTCCTGCCGGAAGAACGTGAAGCTGAGAATCCCCGCGAGCGAGGCAAAGGAACCAAGGGTGGCCAACAGCGGCTGGGCCCGGAGTGCCCGAAGAAGAGCCAAGGTCAGCGCGACAACCAGCACCGTGGTGATCAAGGGCATGAACCAGGCCCAGCCCCTGAGGACGCCGTTCAAGGACAAGGCAGCGCCCAGAACGGCAACAACGATCGACCCCGCCATGACCCAGGGGTAGGGCCCGGGCCCCGGGGCTTGCGGCCGCGAGGATCCGGACGGCTTCGGGCCGGACGTTCCGCCGGGTTGGACCGGGGCGGGGGAACCCAGGTGGGACGTAGCAGTCATCGGGGCACCGCCGCTCCACGACGGACGTCCATGGCTGATCCTGCCGCGGCCACGATTCCCCCTTCGTCAAAGGAGGACCAAGCGGCCGCCAGTGGGGTCCTGGACGTCACTACCGCCACGCGCCAACCGGCCAGGCGCAGGATCTCCAGTACGTCGTCGTTGTTCCGGGTGGCGTCAGTGACCATCAAGGCGAAAGCGTTGGCTCCGTAGGCTGCCGCGGGAGCCAGGGACTTGGCCTCAGCGGGAGTCAGCGTGCCCATCAGCGCAAGGAGAGGGCCGCGAAGACGGTGGGCAGCGAGCTTATCCATGAGCCGGTCATCGAAAGCAGCATCGGCGGAATCCGCAGTGGCCGGGCCCGTTGCAGCGTCTGCCCTGTGGTGCTCCGCCCGGACATGCCGGGGACCGCTGAGTTCAATGGCGGCCAGTCCTTCAGCGATGGCCTGCAACCCTCCGGTGCCCGAGAACTCTTCGGAATCCGGCTCCGGCGCCGAGCGCGAACGGATGAATGCCGGGCTCCCGAAAACATCCAGCACCCGCAGCGAGTAATTCCACTCCGCCAGGTGGGCCGCAACGGACATCGCTGCGGTCACCACCCATTCAAAGCCGGGACTGGTCACCAGGTCCGAGTCCTCGTCATGGGCTCCGAACATGGAACCTGCTCCCGCGGCAAAAGCTGTGAAGCGCTGGTCCAGGATGAGGGTGGCTTCCGGGGTAGTCACCGATTCCTCCTGGCGGACCATCAGTTGCCCGTGGCGTGCCGTAGCCGCCCAATGAACGCGGCGCATGGGATCGCCGTGCCGGTACTCACGGGTCATGATGTCGTCGTCGCTGGGGTTGGCCCTGATGCGCGTGGCGGTCACGCCATCGTTGCCGCGCGCACCTGCCAGCCCCGTGACGGGAAGTTCGACGGCGGCCGGCGTCACGGTGAGGATGTCGCCGTCGTCGATGGCATGCCGCCGCAGCGACAAGCCGAAGGGGTCACTGAACTCTGCCGTCACCGGGCCGATGCGGAACTGTCCGCGCTTGCCGGAGCGAAGATGGTATTCGTAGCGGCTGGTGCCTCCGGAAGCCGAGCGGGCCGGAAAGCGGAACGCCGGTGGCTCACCGAAGCGGGGAGGCAACTGCTCCTCCATGATCACGTGCCCTGTGGAATACGAGGACCGGGCTACAGCCAAACGAACGGTGGTGGTGCTGGCAGTTTCCACGGTGGAGGGGTTGAACTCCCGGTACACCTGGAATTTGGGCTTCAGAACCCGGACCCCGGCGAGGGCCACCAACGGCAGGAGGAACAACAAGACCGCGAGCGTCAGGAGATCCCGCCTGCCCATGACCCAGGCACACCCCAGCGAGACGGCTCCGGCCGCCAGCAATCCCCAGCCGCGGTTGGTAAACAAGTGCTTGGGGAGCCGATCCACGAGCGCCATTCCTGCCTCCTAGGCGGTGTGCCTGTCCCTGCGCCCCGCGTTGGGCGGTTCCTGGGCAACCGGCAGGGCGGCCAGGATGCCCCGAAGGATGCTCTGCGGCGTATCACCTGAGCTTGCCGCTTTGCGATCCAGGATGATCCGGTGGGCGAGCACCGATTCGGCCACGTCCACTACGTCGTCCGGGAGAACAAAGTCCCGGCCGTCCAACGCGGCGGTTGCCTTGGCTGCACGCAACAGCTGCAACAAGGACCGGGGGCTGGCACCGAGGCGGAGACGTGCGCTGTCACGGGTAGCCCGCCCGATGGCCACCGTGTACTCCTTGATGGCAGTTGACACATACACCTGCTGGACGGCAGCGATCATGGCCGCGACGTCGGCGGCAGTGACCACGGGGGTTACTTTGGCCAGGGGAGAGGAAGCCTGGTGCGTCTCCAGCATTTCGATCTCGGCTTCCTTGTCCGGATAGCCCATGGAAATCCTCGCCATGAAACGGTCCCGCTGGGCTTCAGGCAACGGGTAGGTGCCCTCCATCTCAATGGGGTTCTGGGTGGCGACCACCATGAAGGGCAGTCCCAGTTGATAGGAATGCCCATCAACGGTGACTTGATGCTCCTCCATGCACTCAAGAAGCGCGGACTGGGTCTTGGCCGAAGCCCGGTTGATTTCGTCGCCGATCACAATGTTCGCGAACACTGCGCCCGGCCGGAACTCAAATTGCCGGGACGACTGGTTGTAGATGGAGACGCCGGTGACATCTGACGGGAGGAGATCCGGCGTGAACTGGATGCGGGAGACGGTACAGTCCACGGTCCGCGCCAGTGTCTTTGCCAGCAGGGTCTTGCCAACGCCGGGAACATCTTCCAGCAGGAGGTGGCCTTGGGCCAGCAGTACCGTCAACGCGAGCTTCGCGGCATCGGCCTTGCCATCAATGACCTTGCTGATGGATCCCAGGATGCGTTCGCTGGCATCGTGGAACCGCTCCGCGTCCATGACCTGCGGCCTGTGTCCATTGAGTGCTGCACCATCCCGCGGCAGCGTACTGTAAGCCTCGCCCTGGAGCGGGGTAGGTTCAACGGATACTTGTCGCTTGGACTCCATGGATTGCCCTTCAGCCGTGGCCACTGCGTCAGCAATCTTGAGGATGTGTTGCTGTTGTTGACCATCTGTCCGTTCCAGACTACCCAGACATTGGCCGCCGCTGACATAGTGCTCAGGAATTTATGTGCCGAGTGGAATTTATCCCAGCCCACCCGGCCGCTGCCTCAGGGGGACCGTGGTCCGATTAAGGTGGGAGCATGTGTAATTCGCTCGCCCCTGCTGCGTACCGTGCGTCATCCGAGGATATGGATTCCCGCAAGGAGTACCCGCCGGCACCGGAACCCCTCCCCGTTCCCGTCATGGACAACCACACGCATCTGGATTTCCGGCACGGACTGATCGAGGTCTCGGTCCGGGACGCGATGGACTCGGCTGAGGCCGTCGGTGTGCACGGCGCTGTGCAGGTGGGCTGCGACCTGGAATCGTCCCGCTTCACCGTGCAGGCAGTGGACGCGGATCCGCGCCTGCTCGGTGCCGTAGCAATCCACCCCAACGATGCCCCGGTGTACGCCGGGCGCGGTGAATTGGAGTCGGCGCTCGCCGAGATCGAAGAGCTGGCAGCCCACCCGCGGATCCGCGCCATCGGTGAAACGGGACTGGATTTTTTCCGGACCCACGGGGAAGGGCTGGTGGCCCAGCGGTACTCGTTCCGGCGCCACATCGACATCGCGAAACGGCTGGGACTGACCTTGCAGATCCACGACCGCGACGCCCACGACGACGTGGTGCAGGTGTTGATGGAGGAAGGCGCCCCGGAGCGGGTGGTGTTCCACTGTTTCTCGGGGGACGAAGAATTGGCACGGATCTGCAACCAGAACGGGTGGTACATGTCTTTTGCGGGCACCATGACCTTCAAAAATGCCGGGAACCTTCGTGCAGCACTGGCCATCGCCGAGCCACAGCGGATCCTGGTGGAAACCGATTCGCCGTTCTTGACGCCCCACCCGTACCGTGGTCGGCCGAACGCGAGCTACATGGTTCCCTACACGGTCCGGTCCATGGCGGAAGTGACTGGGGATGACCTCTCCGAACTCTGTTCGCGTTTGGCGGAAAATACGCTCGAGGCCTACGGCTCGTGGGCCTAGGGCGTTCCTTCGGGAGGGCTTTGACGTGCCCGTAATGAATACCCGGTATGCAGAAGTCTTGGTTGGTTTATAACAGATCGGTTACTGTGTTAAACAAGTAGCCGGGGTCGGGGAAGGCCTTCGGACAACTGGGCCGGTTGAATCCGGCCTTCATCAGTTGAATGTAATTGGCGGCGCAGATGCCGGCAGCAAGTGTGGGACCAGGCTTTGTGCCTGGCCCCTCCGTTTTGCCGCTGGCATTATTTCTGTGCTTTTCCCCGTGCCCGGATGGTCTGAGAGTTATGGGCAATCGTGATCAAGTTCTTCACAACGGATGGCAAGTTCAGCTTCCTCAAAGTCGGTGCCCAGTTGCTGGTTGTCGCAGCGCTGGTGGTCGGAGTTGTCGCCTTTGTGGGCAACAACAAGACTGTCACCCTCAACGTGGACGGCAAGGTAAGTTCCATCCAGACCTTTGGCGGCACCGTAGACCAGGTGGTCAAGGCGGCCAAGGTCGAGCTGAAGGACGCTGACAGGGTCTCGCCCGCCCTCGACGCCCGTGTGGATAACGGCTCCGTGGTCAACATCAACCTCGCGAAGGCTGTGTCCATCGAATTGGACGGCGCGCGCAAGACCGTCAACACGAACGCCCCCGATGTCGCCGCACTGGTCAGCGAACTTGGAGTGGCAAGCTCCTCGGAGATCTCCCAGCCGAAGGAAGCATCGCTGGAAGTCACCGGCTCCTTTGTCTCCATCTCAACTCCCAAGACCATCAGCGTTGTTGCCGACGGCAAGGACACCAGCACCACCACGACGGCGGCCGACGTCGCCACCGTGCTCAAGGACACCGGCGTCACTGTCGGCGCCAACGACCGCATCTCCCAGCCTGGCAACGCGCCCATCGTCCAGGACATGGTGATAAAGGTCTCCCGCGTGGACACCAGCAAGACAGCCGAAGCCACGGAGGAAGTGCCCTTCGAAAGCGTGAAGACCGAAACCGCTGAGCTGTTCAAGGGCGAAGAGAAGGTTACCCAGGAAGGCGTAGCCGGTTCGCTGGTCAAGACGTTCAAGCTGGTCATGGTTGACGGACGCGAAGCTTCACGGGCCCTCGTCTCAAGCAATGTCACCACGAAGCCGGTCACCGAAAAGGTCAGCGTTGGCACCAAAGCCCGCCCCGTAGCTGCTCCGGCCAAGGCAGCAGCAACCTCCAGCGGCCCCACGGGCGCCCCGAACGAAGGCATGTGGGACAGAATTGCCCAGTGTGAGTCCGGTGGAAACTGGTCCATCAACACCGGCAACGGCTACTACGGCGGCCTTCAGTTCTCCAGCCCGACGTGGCTTGCCAATGGTGGCGGAGCTTACGCTCCCAACGCCAGCCTGGCCACCAAGGCACAGCAGATTGATATCGCCAACCGCCTCTACGCCAAGAACGGCCTCCGCGACTGGGGCTGCGCGCACGCAGCCTGACCCTCCACAGGCGATACGATACCTAGGTGACTGAACCGAATTCCGAACCCGCCGCCGTCGCGCCTTTGCTGGGCGCCACAGACATCCGACGGCTTGCCGAGGAAATCGGTGTACGCCCTACGAAGACCCTGGGGCAGAACTTTGTGATCGACGGCAACACCATCCGCAGGATTGTGGCCGCCGCCAATATCGACTCCAACGAAACCGTGCTGGAAGTCGGCCCGGGGCTTGGCTCGCTGACCCTCGGCTTGCTGGACGCAGCCAAGACTGTTGTGGCGGTGGAGATCGATCCCGTGTTGGCGGAGAAACTGCCGGCGACCGTGCGCGCCTGGCGGCCCGGAGCGGAAGACAACTTCCACCTGGTGCTCTCCGACGCCATGAAGGTCACCGAACTGCCCGTGCCTCCCACGGCACTGGTGGCAAACCTGCCATACAACGTTGCCGTCCCCGTGGTGCTTCACCTCCTGCAGCATTTCCCGAGCCTGCAGCACGGCCTGGTCATGGTGCAGGACGAAGTAGCTGACAGGCTTGCCGCGACTCCCGGGTCCAAGATCTACGGTGTTCCATCGGTGAAGGCTGCTTGGTACGGACACATGCGCAAGGCCGGTGTCATCGGCATGAACGTGTTCTGGCCTGCACCCAAGATCCATTCCGGGCTCGTGGCTTTCACACGCCACGATCCGCCACAGACGCATGCCACCCGCGAACAGGTCTTTGCCGTCATCGATGCTGCGTTCGCCCAACGCCGGAAGACCCTCCGCGCTGCGCTGGCCGGCTGGGCCGGGAGCGCCACTGAGGCAGAACGATGCCTGGTTGCCGCCGGCGTGGACCCCACCGCGCGCGGCGAAGTCCTGGATATCTCCGCCTACGTCAAGATCGCCGAAGCCCGCCACCCCGTGGACGCATGAACCCGGGCACCCGCAAACCCAGCAGCCTGCCGTTCGCGGGGGACCGCTTCCATGCCCGGACAGTCCGCGTCAAAGCGCCCGGGAAGGTCAACGTGTCCCTGAGCGTCGGACCGCTGCGGCCTGATGGTTACCATTCGGTGGCCAGCGTCTACCTTGCCGTTTCCCTCTATGAGGAAGTAGCGGCAACCAGCACCGAGGCCCAGGGGATCACTGTCAGCATCAGCCCCGACAGCACGCTTGACCTCGACGGTGTGGACATTCCGCTGGATGAGCGGAACCTTGCCTACAAGGCCGCGGCCATCATGGCCGAAATGTCCGAGAAACCCACCGGCGTGCATCTTGACATCACCAAGCGCGTGCCCGTGGCCGGTGGCATGGGCGGCGGTTCAGCGGATGCCGCGGCAACCCTGCTGGCCTGCGATGCCCTGTGGAACAGCGGACTGTCCCGCGAGGAACTCGCGCATCTGGCGGCCGAGTTGGGCGCAGACGTGCCGTTCTCGCTCCTGGGAGGCACCGCCGTCGGGCTGGGCGTGGGCGACAAACTCTCCCCGGCTTTGGCCAAAGCCCAGATGGACTGGGTGCTGGTCTTTGCAGATTACGGGCTCTCGACACCTGACGTGTTCCGGACCCTTGACGGACTACGGGATTCCGAGGGTATGGACATTCCGGAACCAGTGGCCGTGGACCCCACCATCCTCCAAGCGCTCCGTCATGGAGACCCTGAGACGCTCAGCCGCGTGCTGATCAACGACCTCCAGAGGGCTTCCATTGCGTTGGCGCCGCAACTTCGCGACACCATCGGACTGGGCGAAGCGCGCGGCGCCCTGGCCGGAATGGTCTCTGGCTCCGGCCCCACCATTGCGCTGCTTGCCCGCGACTCCGTTTCAGCCAGTGTCCTCGCCGAAGAATTGACCCACCGGGGCCACACTGCCTTGGCGGTCCACGGCCCGGTGCCCGGCGCCCGGATCATCTCCGATACCCTCCTTTAGTACCCCTCCAGCTCCTGTACCTCCGCATTCCAGCAGTAGAAAGTAGTACCCATTGGCCCACCTGCTTGGCGGCGAAAACCTCACCGTTTCGTTCGCGACCCGCACTGTCCTCGACGGCGTCACCCTCGGCTTGGAGGATGGCGACCGCATCGGCATGGTGGGCCGCAACGGCGACGGCAAATCGACGCTCATGCGCCTGCTCGCCTCCCGCTCGACGCCGGACTCCGGACGGGTCACCAAACGGGGCGATGTCAACGTCGGCTACCTGGACCAAGGCGACGTGCTCGACGGCGACCTGACAGTGGGCGCCGCGATCGTCGGCGACCGCGCGGACCACGAATGGGCCGCCAACGCCAAGATCCGCGAAGTCATGGGCGGACTGGTGGGCGACGTCGACTGGCATGCCAACGTCCACGCCCTTTCAGGTGGCCAAAAGCGCCGCGTTGCGCTGGCCAAGCTCCTCATCGAAGACCACGACGTCATCATGCTGGACGAACCCACCAACCATCTGGACGTAGAAGGCGTCGCCTGGCTGGCCCGGCACCTGAAGACGCGCTGGCGCGCCAACCAGGGCGCGTTCCTGGTGGTCACCCACGATCGCTGGTTCCTCGATGAAGTCTGCAACTACACCTGGGAAGTCCACGACGCCATGGTGGACATGTTCGACGGCGGATACGCCGCCTACGTTCTGGCCCGCGCCGAGCGTGACCGCATGGCCTCCGTCGTCGAAGGTAAGCGCCAGCAGCTCGTCAAAAAGGAACTCGCGTGGTTGAGGCGCGGCGCCCCCGCCCGGACGGCCAAGCCGAAATTCCGCATCGAAGCCGCCAACGACCTCATTGCCGACGTGCCCGATCCCCGCGACTCGGTTGCCCTCAGCAAGATGGCCACTGCCCGTCTCGGCAAAGACGTCCTGGACCTGGAGAACATCACCCTGGACTTTTTGGGCGGCGAGAGCGGACAGAAGCTCTTTGACAACATCACGCTGCGGCTCGCACCGGGCGAACGCCTCGGCCTGGTGGGTGTCAACGGTGCCGGAAAGTCCACGCTGCTGAAACTGCTCAACGGCGAAGTCCAGCCGACTTCAGGCAAGGTCAAGCGCGGCAAGACCGTGGTCACCGCCGTGCTTACCCAGGACGTCAAAGAGCTCGACGACGTCTCCGACCTTCGCGTCATTGAGGTCATCGAACGCGAAAAGCGGTCCTTCAGCGTGGGCGGCAAGGAATTCACCGCCGGCCAGCTGGTGGAACAACTGGGGTTCACCAAGGAAAAGCAGTGGACACCCGTCAGCGACCTCTCAGGTGGTGAGCGCCGCAGGCTCCAACTCCTGCGTCTCCTGGTAGGGGAGCCCAACGTCCTCATGCTCGACGAACCCACCAACGACCTCGACACCGACACCCTGGCCGCCGTCGAAGACGTCCTGGACGGCTGGCCCGGGACACTGGTGGTTGTCAGCCACGACCGTTATCTGCTGGAACGCGTCACCGACAACCAGATGGCGTTGCTCGGCGACGGCAAACTCCGCGGCCTGCCCGGCGGCGTCGACCAGTATCTCGAGCTGCGTGAAGCCGCCCTTGCGTCCGGCGCGATTGGTGGGGGCTCCGGCGCACCTACCTCTGCCGGCTCTTCTTCCGCTGCTGCTCCGTCCGGTGCCAGCGAAGCCGAAAAGCGGGAGGCCCGCAAGGACCTCAACAGGATCGACCGCCAACTCGGCAAGATTTCCCAGCAGGAAGAGAAGCTGCACACCCAAATGGCAGCGAAGTCCGAATCCGGCGACTTCGACGCCTTGGGGGAACTCAACGCCAAGCTGCAGGAGTTGCTCGAGGAAAAGGAAGGGCTGGAGCTGGAGTGGTTGGAGGCCGCTGAAACCCTCGGCGAGTGATGGTGAGCCGGTGCTTTTCGTCGTAGTTCAGCGGCGGCACGGCGGCACGCATCCTCCGCGTGCTGGCTCGTTCCTCGCCTTGACGCACGCATCCGGATGCCTGCCGCTGTCCCGCTGACCGATGCTCTCTCACTTCCCTCGGGTTTGGTGTGGACGCTCCTGCACTTCCCTCGGGTTTGGTGTGGACGCTCCTGCACTTCCCTCGGGTTTGGTGTGGACGCTATTGCGTCCCTTCGTAGCCTATGAGCCAGTGGAGGCCGTGGCGGTCCACTACTTGACCGTCGTTTCACCGTTGGTAGTTTCGGATCCGAACTAAGAGAGCGCTTCACTCAGTACCCCATGGGCGATGGCACCCGAAGGGCCGTCTGTGCGGTTGAACTCCTCAAAGCTGTGCAACGAAAGCTCTCCGCCGAAGATTTTCGCGTAGAAACCCAGCGCCTCGCGGGCTGTCCCGGGAAAGTGATGTAGAGCTGGGGTGCCGTCAAGAGCACATCCTACAAACTGGCCACCGTGGAATGTGAGAGAGCGATCGGCTCAAGCACGTGGGATATGAGAGAGCGACCGGCTCAAGGGCGTGGGATGTGGGAGAGCGTGCCTGTGAGCGGCGCCGGCGCCGCGGAGGTGACCTACGCCTCGGAACGCAGTCCGGGCTCCTTTTGCAACCCGGTGAGGCCGTTCCATGCCAGGTTCACCAGGTGGGCGGCGACGGCGCGCTTGTCCGGTGTGCGGCTGTCGAGCCACCACTGGCCGGTCATTGCCACCATCCCCACCAGCATCTGCGCATACATGGCACCGTCTGCGGCACTGAACCCGCGGCGGGCGAATTCGTCGGACAGCAGGTGCTCCACCCGGGCAGTGACGTGGGAGAGCAACGTGGAGAAGGCGCCCTCGGGCTGCGACGGCGGGGCGTCCCGCATGAGGATCCGAAAGCCGTCGGTGCGGTCTTCGATGTAGCCAAGGAGGGCCAGTGCAGCGCGTTCCACCAGTACCCGGGGTTTGGCTTCGGTGCTGAGGGCCTCGGTGATGGAGTCCAGCAGGATCCTGAATTCGGTCTCCACGACCTGCCGGTACAGGCCTTCCTTGGAGCCGAAGTGCTCGTAGATGACGGGCTTGGAAACTCCAGCGCTGGCTGCGATTTCCTCGATGGTGGTGCCGTCCAGGCCCCGGACAGCGAAGAGTGCGCGGCCAATGCCGATGAGCTGGGATTTGCGCTGCTGGCCGGTCATCCGGATGCGGACTGCGGGGCCGGTGGAAGCCTGCTCCAGCGGCCCAGCGGTGTCCTCGGGCCTGGGGACTTCAGTGCGCTTGCTCACGTGACCATCATGCCTTACGGGCCGGCAACAGGCCCTGCTCGGCGGGTCGGAAAGGGGTGCGGGAGGCATCCTCGGGTGCGCCGGGGCAGGGGCGGCGGGCGGTCAAGTCGCGAAGCATGCAATGGTCATGGCAAACTAGATTCTTGTGTGTGCATCCCGGTAGCCCGGGAAACCGTCAGGCCCTGCTGCTTGATGGTGTGAATCATGCACGGTCCGCTCTGGTGTAATGGCAGCACCCCGGCCTTTGGAGCCGTGGAGTATAGGTTCGAATCCTATGGGCGGAACGGTCGGAAAATGCGCTCCTCTCTGTACCTGGAACGGCTCGAACGGTGCCTGGGTCCATTGGGATGGCAGCATTCCGAAGCCGGGTTACCCGGGACATACCGAGCAAGGAGAGCCAGTACGTGAGCCCCGAATCCACCGGTCCCGCAGCGGTCATAGTTTTGGCCGCAGGCGCTGGAACGCGCATGAAGTCCCGGACCCCCAAGATTCTCCACGAAATTGGCGGACGCTCCATGGTGGGCCACGCTCTCCTGGCAGCCCGTTCCATCACTCCGCTGAAGCTGGCGCTTGTTGTCCGGCACGAGCGCGACCGCGTGGCCGAGCATGTCACCGGGCTGGATCCCGAAGCACTGATAGTTGACCAGGACGATGTCCCCGGTACGGGTCGCGCAGTGGAGGTGGCCCTCAAGGCCCTCGACGCCGAAGCCGAACTTACCGGCACCGTAGTCGTGACGTACGGCGATGTTCCGCTCCTGACGGGCGAACTGCTCGGGGAACTCGTGACCACCCATGAGGCCGAGGGCAACGCTGTCACGGTACTCACCGCGGTCCTGGACGACGCCACTGGCTATGGCCGCATCCTCCGCGCCGAGGACGGAACTGTCACCGGCATCCGTGAACACAAAGATGCCAGCGAGTCCGAGCGCAGCATCCGCGAGGTCAACTCCGGTATCTACGCCTTCGATGCCGCCGTGCTGCGTACCGCCCTGGCGAAGGTGACAACGGACAACGCGCAAGGCGAGATGTACCTGACTGACGTCCTGGGGTTGGCGCGCGACGCCGGCGGCCGGGTTGCCGCCGTCGTGACCGAAGACCGCTGGCAGGTTGAAGGCGCCAACGACCGCATCCAGCTCTCGGCGCTTGGCGCCGAGCACAACCGCCGCATCATCGAATCCTGGATGCGATCCGGCGTGACCGTGGTTGACCCGGCCACCACCTGGATCGATTCGACGGTGACCCTCGACGAAGACGTCCGTCTGCTGCCCAACACCCAACTGCACGGTTCCACCACAGTGGCGCGCGACGCCGTCGTGGGTCCTGACACCACCTTGACCGATGTCAACGTGGGCGAGGGCGCTAAGGTGATCCGCACTCATGGCTCCGGTTCCACCATTGGTGCCAAGGCGAGCGTTGGACCGTTCACGTACCTCCGCCCGGGCACGGTGCTGGGCGAGACCGGCAAGATCGGCGCGTTCTACGAAACCAAGAACGTGACCATCGGCCGCGGTTCGAAGCTGTCCCACCTGGGCTACGCCGGCGACGCGGAAATCGGTGAGGACACCAACATCGGCTGCGGCAACATCACGGCCAATTATGACGGCGAGAAGAAGCACCGCACGGTGATCGGCTCCGGCGTCCGTACCGGTTCCAACACGGTCTTCGTGGCTCCCGTAACAGTAGGCGACGGTGCCTACAGCGGCGCCGGGGCCGTCATCCGCAAGGATGTTCCCGCAGGCGCCCTCGCCCTCAGCCTGGCCGCGCAGCGGAACGCCGAAGGTTGGGTCATTGCCAACCGTCCGGGTACCGCGTCCGCCACTCTGGCTGAAGCCGCCCAGGAACCGGCGTCCGCCTCCATATCCTCACAATCCCCGGCAACCATAGAAGAAGGCAAACAGGCATGAGCGAAATTACCGCACACGGAGAGAAGAAATTAATTCTCGCCGCCGGAAGGGCACATCCGGAGCTGGCGCAGGAAATCGCGAAGGAGCTGGAGACCGAGCTCCTGCCCATCGACGCCTACGACTTCGCCAATGGGGAAATCTACGTCCGTTCGGCCGAGAGCGTGCGAGGCACCGATGCCTTCGTCATCCAGGCCCACCCGGCGCCGCTGAACAACTGGCTGATGGAGCAGTTGATCATGATCGACTCCCTCAAGCGCGCCTCTGCCAAGAGGATCACGGTTGTTTCGCCGTTCTACCCTTACTCCCGCCAGGACAAGAAGGGCCGCGGCCGCGAGCCCATCTCTGCCCGCCTGGTTGCCGATCTGTACAAGACCGCCGGTGCGGACCGCATCATGTCCGTGGACCTGCACACCTCGCAGATCCAGGGCTTCTTCGACGGCCCCGTTGACCACCTCATGGCCATCCCGCTGTTGGCTGACTACATCCGCACCAAGGTTGAGGCTGACAACATCACCGTTGTTTCCCCCGACACCGGCCGCGTCCGCGTTGCCGAGCAGTGGGCCGAGCGACTGGGCGGCGCCCCGCTGGCGTTCGTGCACAAGAGCCGCGACCTCACGGTTCCCAACCAGGCTGTCTCCAAGACCGTGGTTGGCCAGGTTGAGGGCCGCACCTGCGTCCTGATCGATGACATGATCGACACCGGCGGAACCATCTCCGGTGCTGTCCAGGTCCTGAAGAACGCCGGTGCCAAGGACGTCATCATCGCCTGCACCCACGCGGTCTTCTCCGACCCGGCCGCGCAGCGCCTGGCCGATTCCGGCGCCCGCGAAGTCGTGGTCACCAACACGCTGCCCATCCCGGCCGAGAAGCGCTTCCCGTCGTTGACGGTGTTGTCGATCGCACCGCTGATTGCACGCGCCATCCGTGAAGTGTTCGACGACGGTTCGGTCACCAGCCTTTTCGACGGCAAGGCATAAGAATCTCTGTACCAGAACGGGCCATCCGCAGCCTTCGGGCTTGCGGGTGGCCCGTTTTGTTGCCCGTTTTCATGTTGGACGCGTTCCGCTGCTAAACTCTTGGGGATACCTTGGCGAGGGAGAGCACATCCGGTCCACATTGCGTGGACCAGGGTTGCGGGTCTCCGTTATCGACTGGGTCTGCATCTCCTTCAACACAGGCGGAACGGCTGCTCAGCGGCCGATCTCGGCCGGGCGTAGAAGGTCTCCAGACCTCCGCCCTTGCTGATAGACAAGCCCGGATTCTTCCGGGCGCCACAGTAATCAAGGAGTACACATGTCTGAGCAGAAGCTCACCGCAGAACTGCGCACCGAATTCGGCAAGGGTTTTGCCCGCCGTGCACGCATGGCCGGCCAGATCCCGGCTGTCATCTACGGCCACGGCGCAGAGCCCATCCACATCAACCTGCCGGGCCGCGCCACCACGCTGGCAGTGCGCGTTTCCAACGCCCTCCTGGCGATCGACGTCGACGGCGAGCAGCACCTGACGCTCGTCAAGGACATCCAGCGCGATCCCGTAAAGCAGATCATCGAGCACGTTGACCTGCAGACCGTGAAGGCCGGCGAGAAGGTTACCGTCGACATCGCGATCCACGTTTCCGGTGAAGTTGCTCCGGGTGCTGTTGCCAGCCTCGAAGCCACCACGGTTTCCCTCGAGGCTGAGGCAACCCACGTTCCCACCGCCGTCGAGGTCAGCATCGAAGGCCTCAAGGCCGGCGAGAGCATCCACGCTTCCGACCTCGTCCTGCCGAAGGGTTCCACCCTCCTCACCGAAGGCGACACCCTGGTGGTCCGCATCGCTGAGACCGCTTCCGAGGCTGAAGAAGAAGCACCGGCCGCCGAGTAGTCTTGTGACTGCTTGAGGCGCAAGCCGTTGAGTGGCCGGGTACCTTCGGGTCCCGGCCACTTTCCTTTGTCCTTGCCCTTTTCAAGAACAGTCCCGCCGGTACATCACGTTCCAGCTGATACAACGAAACGTTCCCTAGGATGAGACCATGAGTGACACTTGGCTGATTGTCGGCCTCGGCAACCCCGGCAGTGAGTACAGCAACAACCGGCACAACGTGGGCCAGATGGTGCTGGATGAACTTGCTTCCCGCATGGGCGGAAAGTTCAAGGTCCATAAGGCCCGCGCCCAGGTAGTGGAGGGCCGGCTGGGCATCGGTGGCCCCCGTGTAGTGCTGGCCAAGCCCATGACGTACATGAACACGTCAGGGGGGCCGGTCGCGGGCTTGTGCAACTTTTTCGACATCGCCCCGGACCATGTCATAGCGGTCCACGACGAAATCGACATTCCTTTTAACACAGTCAAGCTAAAACTGGGCGGAGGCGAGGGCGGGCATAACGGCCTGCGGGACATCTCCAAAGCTCTCGCCACCAAGGACTATTTGCGCGTCCGTGTAGGAGTGGGGCGGCCTCCGGGCCGGATGGAGACCGCCGATTACGTCCTTCGTGATTTCGCCACCGCTGAAAAGAAGGAACTGCCGTTCCTGCTGGACGAGGCCGCCGACGCCGTGCAGTTGCTGATGGACCAGGGCCTGTTGTCTGCCCAGCAGAAACACCATCCAGCCAAAGCTTGAGCGAATCTTGAGGTAAGCCTGAGGAAAGCCTGACGGTCCCAAGGACCCTAAGGCCTACAAACTGTCGGCGCCCGGCGGTAGTGTGCATGGTACGCAGGTAAGCGGTGGGGGACTGTCGCGGATGTGTAGCGAAGGATGCGAATGTCGGCGGAGTTGCTAAACAAGGGCGGGGGAGGCGCAGCAAGGGCTGCGGCTCCCGATCTTGTGGGCGGACCAACGGACAGGCAAACGTGGTCACTGCTGGCCCGCAGCCACGATCTGTCGAAGGCGGGAAAATTCCTCGAATCACCCGATTCGTATGGGGTGGTCCTCACCGGCCAACGGGGAATCGGCAAATCCGGCCTCGCCCGCGCCGTGGTCTCCTCGCTGGGCCCCAAGGTCCACAGCCTTCAACTCAGGAACACCGTTGCCAACGGCCAAACACCGTACGGATGCCTGGGTTTCCTGCTGGCCCGCCTGCCATCCGAAGCCGTCAGTTCACCCACCGGCATCCTGCATGCAGTGACGAGCCTGATCAGGCAGGAAGCGGCGGGCCGGGACACCGTTCTCATTGTGGACAACGCCGGCGGCATGGACCCCATGAGCACAGGCGTACTGCTGAACCTCATGGCCACCGGCACCGCCAAGGTAGTTGCCACAGTGCAGCGTGCCAGCGACCTCCCTGCTGATTTCCACCGGCTGGTCCTCGAAGGGGAGCTGGGCGAGGTCCATCTCAACACCCTGAGCGAAGAACAGACCAAGCAGGTGCTGGGATCGGTCCTTGGACACTACGTATCAACAACGCTGGTTGGCTCACTGCACTCGGCAGTGGGCGGAAACCCGATGCTGCTCCATGCCCTCCTGGAAGAGCAGCGGCAAACCGGCAACTTGGTACTCAATGACTCCGTCTGGACGCTGCGTGACCGGATCAAACTGGAGGGCGCAACGGTCGTGGAGGACTTCGTCCGCTCCAAACTGGCGCGCGAAACGCAGGCCAGCAGGACCGTCGTCGAAATCCTCGCCTGTGCGCAGCGCGCAACCCTGGTGGACCTGGCAGCCATCTTTGGCACCGAAGTTCTGGTGGAGATGGAAGACTCAGGGCTGCTCACCGTTGAACGGGGCGATGACCACTGGGTATCCCTCAGGGATCCCTATGTGGGCGAGGTGGTCCACAGCTGGCTGAGCACCCGCCGCAGACGCGAACTGCGGCTGATGCTTCATGGCCCCAAAGAGCCTGAACTGCAGGGCCTCGCCGCGCAGGATCTCCTGAGCTATGCCGCATGGATGCATTCTTGCGAGGACGAGCCCATGCCCTCGCCGGCCCACGCATTGGCAGCCGGACGCGCAGCACTGGACAATTACGATCCCAACTTTGCCATCCAGTGCACGGTGTCCCTGGATCCCAAAGACGAAGAGTGGGTCCCCGGACAGCGGCTGAAAGCTGCGGCGTACCTCATGCTGGACCTGCCGTTGCACGCCGCCCAGGCTCTGGATGAGGTGTCCGATTCCCACCTTGCCGCGCTGGACCCGGTGGAGTTCGCGGAAATAACCGCCGCGAAATGCCAGGCAATGACGTGGATTGATGGTCGGGCGGGCATGGTGCCGGGGGTCATTTCCGACGGACTTGAGACTCTCGGGGCCATGGCGGGCAAGTACCCGGCTGAGACCGTGGCCAAGGCCTATAACCGCCTCCACCTGTGCAGTTACGAGTACAACACCTACATGGGCGAGTACGCCTCCATCATCGATCATTTGGAAGAGGAACTGGCCAAGGATCCCGACGTGGACAGGGAGCACTGGTTGAGGTCGGCATTCTTCCTGGTTGAGGCCCGCTGCATTCTTGGCCGCGAGCTTGAGGCGCAGGAACTTGCGCGGACCGTTTCACGGCATTTGGGCGATACTGACCGGCCTGCCCAGCTTGAAGAGGCCTTCGCCAAGCACGCTTTCCTGGTCCTGTTGCTGTCCGGGCAGTGGCGGCAATGCATCGAACTCATGCGTCGCTCACCGTCCCGGTCGTCACGGCTTCAGTACCGCGGTGCCTTGACTGAACTGGGTATCGGCCTCGCCTACGCCTACGCCGGTAAACCTGCCAGTGCCATTGAACCCCTCAGGTCCGCTGTTGCCCAGCTGGAACTCCGCCCGGCCATGAACATGATCAAGGTAGCCTACGCTGCCACCGCTTTTGCTTATGCCCAGGTGGGCAATTCCGTGGAAGCGGGCCGTTACCTGGACCTGTACAGGACATGCCGCGGAGAGGGAACCTTTTTCTCCGAATCCGTGGCCGATTTCTGCGCTGGGATGGCGGGGCGATGGATGGGGGATCCGGACGTCAAGCAGCGGCTCCTGGCCCGGGTCCGCGACGACGTCGAGAAACAGCGGGTGACCACTGCCGGCATCTGCCTCTTTGGCGCCACGGTTGAAGGCACGGACGAAGAGTACCGGCTGCTCGAAGATATTGCCGGGCGCCGCCAGGGGCCACTGGCCCGGATTTCCGGCAACCTGGCCCGTGGTGCACTGGACAGGAGTTCCCGGTCCCTGCTGGAGGCAGCTGACGCCGCAGCAGCGCTGGACCTGCTGGTGGTTGAGGCCAGGTGCGTGGCCATGGCACTGGACTTTGCCCGGGACGCGGGTGAGACAACCGCTGCCCGCACGGCGCAGCTGAGGCTGGAACGGCTGGAGCATTCGGTGTCCGCGTTGCCGATTCAACCGCGCAGCGACGCGCCGGTATTGACGGAGCGGGAACGCCAAATTGCTAAACTCGCCGGGAAGGGTGTCAGCAACCGTGAAATCGCGATGGATATTGGGGTGTCTGTGCGAACTGTCGAAGGCCATTTGTACCAGGTGTTCACAAAGTTGGGTGTTTCGTCTCGAGGCGAGCTCAATGGGCTCCTATGAGGCGGGCAGCGCCGTAGAAGTGCGGAGCGCCCATGCGGGCTGAGCACCTTGTAGGCCGGGACGCCGAGCTGGATCTGGCCATGAAGATCTTGCGCCAGGAAGGCGCGGGGGCTGTGCTCCTGGTAGCGGACCCCGGTATCGGAAAGACGGCCTTGGCCGCCGAAATTGCGACCCGCCTGGCAGGGGAAATGGTGGTGATGCGGGTCCACGGAAGCCCCGCGTTGTCTGCTGTGCCCTATGGTGTCCTGGCGCCCTATTTGCTGGACTTGCCCGTGGAACAAGCCACCTCGCCGGTGGCGATCCTGAGGGAGTTCTGGGCACAGTTCGAGAAACGCCGTGGCGGCCAAGGCGCACGGCTCTTGCTTATTGTGGACGATGCCCACGATCTGGACGAAGGCAGTACCCAGATCCTGGCCGAATTGGTGACGGCCGGGTGGGCCAGGCTTGTGGCCACCGGCAGGCCCCGCCCGGGTCTGCCCGCCGCGCTGCTTCAGCTATGGTACGACGGTCTTGCCGAGCGGCTGGAGCTTCATCCCCTGGACCATGAGGGTGTCACTGAGCTCGCGGAGAAGACTCTGGACGGAACCGTCATGGCCAGTGCCGCGGACGTGCTGCACTCCGTGTCCGAGGGCAACCCGTTACTCCTTCGCTGCCTCCTGGATGACTCAAGGGCGGACGGAAACCTGGTGCGGCGGAACGGTGTCTGGTTCCTGACACGAGCCCTCTCAGGCAGCGGAGAAGGCCTGGCCGAGGTAGTGCGGAACCGTGTACTGCGGACCAGCGAGGCTGAGAGGGAAGCGATGTACGTCATCGCCCTCTCCGAACCTGTCCCGGCCGCCGTGCTGGATACACAAGTTGGCAGGGAAACCGTGCGGGCGCTGATGGACAGCCGGTTGGTGCTGTCCACCAACGGGCCCGGAAGCCCCCTCAAAATGTGGCACCCCATGTACAGCGAGGCGCTGCGCCAGATTGTTTCGCCTGCCCGCAGCCTCCAGATCCGCCAGCGCATGGTCCAACACCTGCTCGCGGAGCCGCCCACGGCCGAGGGACTGCTCAGGTTGGTGAGCTGGGCGCTGGACTGTGGTGCCGACGTCGATGATGAACAGCTGCTGGAGGCAGCCTTCCTGGCTGCGAAACTCCTCCAGAACCCCCTGGCGCTGGCGGCGGCCGGCAAGGTCCGCTCCGAGGCGTTGCGCCCGCGCGCCCGTGCGGTCATGGCTATGGTCAGCTATAACGACGGCGACTTCCGCAATGCCGTGCGGCTGTTGGAGGAGGGCCTGGGGTACTTGGACGCCGATCCGTCGGGACCCCTGGGGGCAGGGCTGTTGTGGGCCGCTGCGCGGGCGGCCACGGGTGACCCATCGGCGGACATTGTGGCCGATGCCCGGGCCGCGGCGGCATCCCTCGTCAACGGCCTTCCGGAATCAGACCCCATGGTGGGGCTGGTGGGACGGCATGCCAGGGCGCTGGAATTGGCGGCGCTTGCCCACGATGGCCACTACGCAGAACTCCGTGAAGGCCTGGAGCGGTTTGGCGCAGCGCTCAGCCCAGACCAACCGGATTTTGTCATGAACCGGGTGTTCCTCCTGGCCATTCAGTGCGAACTCCTGACAGTAGAGGGCCAGGCTGTGGAGGCGCTCGACGCCGGCCGTGAAGCGTTGGTGCTGCTGGACGAGCAGGCTGATGACCTCCTGTACTTCAGCGACTTTGTGCTGGCGCGGTACACCCTCGCCGCCCTGGGAGCGGGGGACTGGGGCGCCGCCGGGACGGCCCTTGAACGTTACTCCGCGAGATCGGCCATGGGACTCATTGTCTTTGGTGGGGACATCCAAACTCTCAAGGGGTTGTCACTGCTGCGTCAAGGCCGGCTGGAGCAGGCCGCGGAGCTGGTGACTCCTGCCGTCGAGGCACTCCGGGTCAGGGACCCCCAACAGCTGAAGAACCTGGGCAATGCCCTGGCGTTCTACGCCGCGGCCAGGTCCAGCGACACCGCGCTCGCTGAGCGCCTGGCCGGCGAACGGGCAGGCCAGCAGGCCGGTGCTGCGGCTGGCGGAGCCTACGTGGAGGCCCTCGCGGAACTTTTTACCCTGGCCGGCCAGGAGCTGGTGGCCAAGGGCTCAGGGCTGGACAAGCTCAGGAAGCTACCGGAGTCTGTGCGGCTGCATCAGGAGCCTGGTGTCCTGCTGCAAAATCTGGTGCTCCGTGCCGAGCTCGGTGACGCACAGGCCATGGAATCCATCAAGGGGATCACACCATCCATGTCCGGGGCCTGGGCCGCCGGATGGCTTTCCTTGGCGGAAGCACATCTGGGCGCTGACGGCCAAGGCTTCGTCAACGCCGGCAACCTTCTGGCCGCGGCCGGCATGCCCGGACCAGCCGCCGTTGCCTTCGACAAAGCCGCATTGTCCTTCGACGCCGAAGGAAAGCGACCTGAAGCCCGGCAAGCAGCGGTGCTGCGCGATGTCAGCGAAGCCAGCCTTGGTGATGCCCTGGTTCATGACCCCAGCGCCGAAGCGGACCGCTCGGTGCCGTTGACCCGCCGTGAGCAGGACATCGTGGCGTTGGCAGTCTCAGGACTGACCGATCGCCAGATCGCAGAGAAGCTTATGGTGTCCGTACGCACCGTCGAGGGCCACCTGTACCGCAGTTACGCCAAGTTGGGCATCCGCCGTCGCGAAGATCTCGGGGCTGCTGTCCGTCATTGACGGCAGTGCTCCTTGAGTACTCAATAACCACCCAGCACGCCACTTGCCCCCGCTACGGCACGGGTTTTGGCCAATCAGTGGAGTAACCCGTGGGAGTGTTGTGCCCAAACCAAGTAGTGCCCCTCTGAGGTACTGAGTACAACAAGGTATAGGCCCGGAAAAAGCCCCGGACTAATCGAGTACCAACTACTGGTGTACCCCGTTCGCCACCCCGGCAGTATTGATCTTGGAAGAACGGTTCAGCCCCAAGCATCACCGGGATTCCGAAAGTCGCATCATCCGCATCGGTGGTCTCTTTGAGCCGATGCACCGGACACCGAAAGGTGTTCCGGCCCTGGACGAAGCCGGCGGCGACAGAGTCTTCTGAGACCGAGACTCTCCCCCCAGCCGCCGCCGGCTTCTAGGCCAGGTAGCCCGCACTTCGCGGAAACCACCCCTCCCGGACCATGGGACTGCTGCTATTGGAGTGCGCATGCTGCCGGATCCCTGGCTGGACGAAGACACCGTCACAGTCGGGCTGAGGCCATCACCCTTCCCGGACCGGACGAGGCTCCTGGACATCATCCTTTCCGCAGTACCGTCGCCCTCCACCAGTGGCATCGTGGTTGTTGGGGACCGAGGATCCGGAAAGACCCACCTGTTGCTCTCCGTCAAAGAGGGTCTCGCCGAAACCATGGACGTCAGAAGTTTCGCCGGAAAACCAGAGCTGAAGACCACCAGTTATGGCGCCTTGGGTGCGGCGCCTGAAGCCGGCGGTGAAGACACACTGCCGCCGGGACTTCACGTCCTCCGGGCCCTGACCAGCACCCTGGGTGCCGCTGAATATTTGTACACACCACAGATGGGCCGACGCCGGAACAAACGCCGGGCTCAAACGGCAAGGCCGCCGCTGGTGCTGTTGGTGGACGACATCCACTACGTAGACCCAGCATCCTTGGCCGTCCTGCTGCAACTGATACCCGGTTTCGGGGCAACCTTGGTTGCAACTGCCGACAGCCGCAGGCCCCTTCCTCCGGACCTCTACCAACTCTGGGAAGACGGCTTCCTGGAACAGTACTTTCTTCCGCCCTTTACGTTCACCGAGGCGCATGCCCTGTCCGAATCCATTCTGAGTGGAAGGGTCCAACGCCGTGCCAGCAGCCTGCTGGCCGCCATGAGTGGCTTCAATGTGGGGCTGCTGGGGATCGCCATCAACGATGCACGAAGTGCTGGTCTGCTGGTGCAGAAGGACGGCTTCTGGACCATTGATGTCCGGGCCCACTGTGACTGGCCAGGTGTGGTGGCACAAGTGCAGGCCGAAAACGCCGCCCGGCCCCCAGAGGAACGGCATGCGCTGGAACTCATAGCGCTTGCTGAACCTGTGGCGCTGGACGTTGTGGAACACCATTTTGGCCGGAGCGCCGTTGAACACCTTCTGGCCAACCACCACATCCGGCTGTTGGCGGGGAGGCCGCCGCTGGTCAGGATGAGTTCCTGGCTGCGTGGCGAGGGTACCCGACTGGCCGTGCCACGCCCCAGGAGCCTGGCCCTCCGCCTTGGCGTTGAGGAGCCCGCGCTCACGCGCGAATCAGCCCCCACCCTGCTGCGGTGGATGACATGGTCCCTCGACTGTGGCCTGACCCTTTCCGATGAACTTCTTCTGGCCACCGCCCCGGCCGCCGACAGGCCGTCAACAGCAGAACTCGTCATGCGGGCCGCCGCAGCAGTGGCCGGGCCGGGCCGGAAGGACGAGGCCAGGCTCCTCCGGGCGCGGGCCTTGGTTGCTGAAGGCCTGCTGGGCGAAGCGGCCCCGGAACTGCGGGAGTTGGCAGCAGGTGGGGGATCGCCGGAGGTGAAGGCCGATGCCGTCTGCCGCCTGTTGGCATTGGATCTCCTGGGTGCCGTACCGGGTGAGGCCGTGCCTGGCCTTTCGGAGGACGCCGGTTCAGGGGAGACTGCTTCCGGCGCCGGCCGGCCGCAGACCCTGCAAGAAGTTTCCGGCCATGTGGTGTGGAACGTCCGGGAAGCCGAACGGCTCTTGCTCGCCGGATCAGCCCCGGAAGCGTTGGAGCGGTCAACTGCGGCAATGGCGGCCGTGGATGCGGACCCTGCCCTGGACATGTTCCGGCCTGGGGTGCTGCTGCGGCACGTAGTGTGCCTTCGCAACAATCTGGTCTGGAGCCAAGCGGATTCACTCCTGGAGTGTCCCGCCTCCTTTGTCCTCCCCACATACCTTGCCGTGTGCTTGGACGTTGCCCGGGGGTACGCCGAACTCAGCCAGGGGCTTCCCCGCGCCGCGCGGGGAACCTTGGAACCGGTCCTTGCCGAACTGTCCGACGCCGGCCTTCCGCCGGTACTGGCTTTTGCTGCAGCCCTGCTGGCCTACTCCGAGGCGCTGTGCGGAAACCCTGTGCAGGCGATGCAACGCAGTGGGCAGAGCCTCGCTGCTTTGCAGGAGGTCGAGGATCCCGCAGGCCTCCTACCCCAGCTCAGCTCCGTCTACCTGGCGGCGGCGCAGGACCAGATGGCCGGTAAGCCGGACCATCTGTTGGCGCTGGCAGAACAACTCCACCACCAGGGCAGCACGTTGTTGGAAGCCGAGGCAGTCTCCCTCCTGACGCTCAATGCAGGCAGTGCCGCCGTCGACGACCTCGTGGTCCAGCGGCGGCTGTCAGGACTTGCGGCCGAAATTCACGGAGCCGGAGGAGCCGCCCTGGGAGCGTTTGCAGAGGCGCTGTTGGACAACGACCCCAAGACGTTGGAAGCGGCGGGACGAAGTTTGTCTGCCGACAGGCTGTTTGCCCATGCTTCCGTCTGCTACTCGCGAGCGGCCAGCGGGTATGAAGCCCGAACCCGGAGTGCAGCAAGCCGGCGCGCATCGGTCCTGGTTGAGCGGCTTCGCAGTGCGTTCGACAGCGGGGCTGTTCCGCCGCTGGGCTGGGTGCCCGGGAGGGCCGGCGGCTGAACGTGCTGTACGGCACACCTGCGGCACCGCACGGCAGGGGCCACCGTGGGATAATAGGGAGTCCCTGAAGGATTTCCAAGGAGCGCCCCTTGACTGCCGTATCAACCCCCGCCTCACTGCTGCGGTCCGTGCATGCCATGGACAATGCGGAGGTGTTGCGGATCCGGAATGACTTCCCGGTGCTGGACCAGCTGGTCAACGGTAAACCCTTGATCTATCTGGATTCCGGCGCCACGTCGCAGAACCCGCTAAGCGTCATCGAAGCCGAGCAGGAGTACTATGAGCAACGCAATGCGGCCGTCCACCGTGGAGCCCACCACCTTGCCGTGGAAGCCACGGAGGTCTTCGAGGACGCACGCCAGACCGTAGCGGACTTCATCGGCGCGCAGTACGAGGAAACCGTGTGGACCTCCAACGCCACCGAGGGGCTCAACCTCATCAGCTACGCACTGTCCAACGCCGGGTTGTGGGCGGCGCAGGGCCGCGGCGATTCACGGTTGAAGGACCTGGCCGTGGGACCGGGCGACGAGATCGTGGTCACCGAAATGGAGCATCACGCCAACCTCATACCCTGGCAGGAACTGGCCTTCCGGACGGGGGCCACCCTCAAGTACATCCCCGTCTCCGATGACGGAACGTTGATGCTCGACGCCGCAGCCGGGATCGTGGGGGAACGGACCAAGCTCCTGGCCTTCACCCACGCTTCCAACGTCCTGGGTACCATCAACCCGGTGGCGGAACTCGTGGCACTCGCCCGCAAGGTCGGGGCCCTGGTGGTCCTGGATGCTTGCCAGTCCGTGCCGCACCTGGCCGTGGACGTCAAAGAGTTGGACGTCGACTTCGCCGTGTTCTCCGGGCACAAGATGCTGGCGCCCACAGGTGTCGGCGTGCTGTACGGCAAGCAGGAACTCCTTGATGTCATGCCGCCCTTCCTCACCGGTGGTTCCATGATCACCACGGTCACCATGGAGCGGGCCGAGTACTTGCCGGCCCCTCAACGGTTCGAGGCCGGTACCCAGCGGATCTCCCAGGCCGTGGCGCTTGCTGCCGCCGTCAACTACCTCACCGAGACCGGCATCGACCGCATTCATGCATGGGAAACGACGCTTGGTCAGCGCCTCGTCAAAGGGCTCGAGAGCATCGACGGCATCCGTGTGGTGGGTCCCGCCTCCGGGTCCGAGCGGATCGGCCTGGCAGCGTTCGACGTCGCTGGTGTCCACGCCCACGACGTCGGGCAGTTCCTTGATGATCGCGGCATCGCCGTTCGAGTCGGTCACCACTGCGCCCAGCCGTTGCACCGCCGCCTGGGCCTGACGGCCACTACCCGGGCGAGCACCTACCTTTACAACACCACGGACGACGTCGATGCTTTCCTCGACGCTGTTTCCGGGGTCCGGGCATACTTCCAGGCCTGACCTTCGGCCGCCGTGAAAAGCCAGGCAGCCTCAAACCAACGATTTCCTCAGAACAGGCAACAACCACCATGAGTCTTGACCAGCTGTACCAGCAGATCATCCTGGACCACTCCAAGCAGCGGCATGGTAGCGGCCTGGCTGAAACGCCAGCCCCCGAAGGGGCGGCCACCGGCCAATCACACCAGCTGAACCCGGTGTGCGGGATGAAGTCACGCTGCGGTTGGCCGTTGCTGACGGAACCGTCCAGCAGATCAGCTGGGACGGCGCGGGCTGCTCCATTTCCATGGCCTCGGCCTCGGTGCTCAGTGAACTGGGTGAGGGCATGTCCGTGGAGGAATTGCACTCAGTGATCGATAACTTCCGTGAGGTCCTGCGGTCGCGTGGCAAAATCCAGGCGGACCCGGAGATCCTGGGCGACGCTGCCGCTTTCGAGGGCGTTGCCCGTTATGCGGCCCGCGTGAAATGCGCCATGATCTCCTGGGTTGCTGCCGAGGACGCGCTCAACCAGGCCACCGCCTGACCTTCCAGCAGCCCGCAAGACCGGAGCACCGCAGCAGCCCAGCACCCGCGCGTCAGGCGCGGGCAAAGACGTCAGGCACGCCATCGCCGTCGTCGTCCCGTTCTTCATCCGCCTGCACCTGGCGGTACCGCCGGTTCCGGGCCCTGAGTACGACGGCGGCCAGCAGCGCCGAGATCAGGGAACCTGCCAGGATGGCCACCTTGGCGTGGTCATTATGGGCTGAACCGGTGCCGAAACTCAGCTCGCCGATGAGCAACGAGACCGTGAAGCCGATGCCGGCCAGAAGCGCCAGTCCGAAGAGGTCGATCCAGGCGATGCTGGAATCGAGGCTTGCGCGGGTGGTCTTGGTGACCAGGTACGTGGTGCCGAAAACACCCACTGCCTTGCCCACTACCAACGCTGCCACAATGCCAACGGCCACGGGGTCCGTGAGCGCTGCCCCCATGCCATCGAATCCGCCCAAGGCCACGCCTGCGGAGAAGAAGGCGAAGACGGGCACTGCGAAGCCTGCCGAGAACGGGCGCAGCCGGTGCTCGAAGTGCTCAGCCAGTCCTTCGGCCGGTTCTCCCTTCTTGCCGCTGGCCAGGACCGGAACGGCGAAGCCCAACAGCACCCCGGCCACGGTGGCGTGGATTCCGGAAGCGTGGACGAAGCCCCAGGTGGCCAAGGCAAGGGGACGAGCAGGTACCAGCTGCGGATCCGCTTTTGGACCAGGAACGTGAAGAGGGCCAGCGGCACCAAGGCGGCCAACAGCATGAGCGGCTGGAGTCCGGTGGAATAGAAGAAGGCGATGATGCCGATGGCGATGAGGTCGTCCACCACGGCGAGGGTCAGCAGGAACGTCCGGAGCGCTGACGGCAGGTGGGTGTTGATGACGGCCAGCACGGCCAGGGCGAAGGCGATGTCCGTCGCGGTAGGAATGGCCCAGCCCTTGAGCGTCTCAGGGGACCCGAGGTTGAACAGGACAAAGATGACGGCCGGAACCACGACGCCGCCGATCGCCGCGGCGACGGGAACAACTGCTTTAGCGGGTTTACGGAGTTCGCCGGCCACGAACTCGCGTTTGAGCTCAAGGCCTGCCAAGAAGAAGAACACCGCCAGGAGGCCGTCCGAGGCCCAATGGCCGAGGCTCAACTCAAGATGCCAGGGTTCGAAGCCAATCTTGACGTCGCGGAATGCGAAATAGCCGTCCGCAGCGGGTGAGTTGGCCCAGATGAGGGCCACCACCGTGGCTGTCAGGAGGAGGGCGCCGCCCACTGTTTCCGTGCGAAGGATCGCGAGGATCCTGCGGTACTCGGGGTAGCTGGAGCGCGAGAAAACTGCGTTTGAACTGCCGGGTTGCTGAGGGGCTGCAGGGGGCTTCCGGGCCACGGGGGCTCCTTACTTGAAGAATCAATCGGTCTATGGGGAGCACAAAGACTCCGCCGACCAGACTTCCCGGCACACCAATAACCATCTTACCCAACTGAGTAACAGCAAATGTTCCAATGAGGGCTCAGTGGAGCGTTTGCTGTCACCCAGTTGGGTAAGGCGAGGGCTAGGCGACGAGACCCGCGATCCCAATGGCCGCCGTCGCGAGTCCCAGCACCATGGAGATGGTGACCAGCACAACGTGGACCGTGAGGAACTTGGTCGCCTTGCCTGCGGCATCGCGGGCGCGGGGGTCCTTCATGACGCGCTTGAGGAACTGCGGCCACACCACCAGGGACCAGACCCCGGCAACGATCAGGACAACCGCAAGGATCGCGGGGATCTCCACGCTAGTGGCTTTCGAGCCAGGCCTGGGCCTGCTGTGACTGGATGTTCAGGGCCTTGCCCACCATCGGCTCAGCGGCGTCGGCGATCTTGCCACCGAGGAACGGCACCGAAGAAGACACGTTGCCTTCGAGCTCGATCCGGGTGTTGCTGCCATCAGCCACGAGGCGCTGAACGGCCGTGACGTCCAGGGGAGCACCCGAGATCTTGAGCGCGATGTTGCTGGCGCGCGAACCATCGGCGGCTGGAGCCTCCCACTGCTCGGTCTGGGTGACCTTCAGGGTTTCGCCAACGAACTTGCGGGCAATGTCCGGCAGGCGGGTGGTCGGCAGGGTGCGGACGGTGGTGGTGCTGAAGGCACCGGCGGGGTCGCCGTCGATCGTGAACGATTCCAGGGAACCGCCCACCAGTTCGCTCGTGTGACGCAGGAAATCTTCGTTGACAAATACGGCAGCAACGCGGTCAACGCTGTGCGGCAGGGTGGTGGATGCGCTCAGGGCCATGGGTCCTCCGTGAATGGTGGTGGTGAAGCTTTTTAGCTCCCAACATCCTACGGGGTCTCGCTGGCCACCCCTGAACCGGCGGTCTTGGGCGAGCTTTCCTGGAGGGTGGTGGCCGCTGCCGAGATGTTGCGGGCCATGGACGGGAAGATCAAGCCGTGGAACGGGTAGACACCCAGCCAGTAGAGCCGTCCGGCCAGGCCGCGCGGGAAGAAAATGGCGCGCTGTTTGTACAGGCTGCCGTTACCGTCGGGTTCAACCGCCAGCTCCAGCCATGCCCCTCCCGGTGCCCGCATCTCGGCCCGCAGGCGCAGCAGGTGCCCGCGATCAATGGCTTCCACCCGCCACCAGTCCACTACCTCGCCGGTGTTCAGCGTCTTGGGGTGCCGGCGTCCCCGCAGCAATCCGGCGCCGCCCTGGAGCTTGTCCAGCCACCCACGGATCCGCCAGGCCAAAGGCAGCGAGTACCAGCCGTTCTTGCCGCCGATGCCCTCGATGATGGTCCAGACATGCTCTGGCTTCGCTTCGCTGTGGAAGGTCCGTTCGTCCAGGAACACTTTGTAACCGGCCCAGTCGGGGTCGCTCGGAAGCGGATCGGCGTCGATGCCGGCGTTGGCCCAGGTGGTCTCCACCTGCCCGTCACGTTCCTTGCCGAGCGCCAAGGCGACGGCGCGGCGGTAGGGCGTCAGGCCGCCGTCGGGCTGCGGGAAGTAACGGTCGACGTCGTGCTCCCGCGAGACCGCGTCATGCTGCAGCGACTGCACCAACGGCAGGGACATGGACAATGGAATGGGGGTCACCAAGGCGACCCACAAACCGGCAAGCTTCGGTGCAGGCACGGGGAGCGCAATGACCAACCGCCGGGGGAGCCCACGCTCCACGGCGTACTCGTTCATCATCTCCTTGTACTTCAGGACGTCCCGGGAGCCGATATCGAAAGACCGGTTCACGTTCTCCGGGAGCGCCGCGGCAGCCACGAGGTAATGCAGGACGTCACGGACCGCGATGGCCTCAACCCGGTTGCCAACCCAACTTGGCGCGGGCATCACGGGAAGGGTTTCGGCGAGGTGCCGGATCATCTCGAACGACGCCGACCCGGAACCAATCACCACACCGGCCTGGAACACGATCGCGTCCACCGGCGAATCGAGGAACACCTTTCCCACGGTCTCGCGGGAACGCATGTGGACGGAAAGTTCCTCGTTCTCCGGGTGCAGTCCGCCGAGGTAGACGATTCTGTCCACGCCGGCCTCGGCTGCGGCTTCTGCCACGAGCCGGGCCATGGCTTCTTCCTTGGCCTCGAATCCGCTGCCGGACGCCATGGAATGGACCAGGTAATACAGGACGTCCACGCCGGCCATGGCTTCGGTGAGGCCGTCGGCGTCGGACAGGCTGTTCTCGATGATCTCCACGCGGTCATGCCAGGGAACATCGGCGATCTTCTGTGGCGTGCGGACAAGGACCTTGACCCTATGGCCGGCCTCGAGGAGCCGGGGGACCAGGCGGCCGCCGATGTACCCGGTGGCGCCGGTCACCAGTACGGTCTTGGTGTCCTGCGGGGTGTTGGAATGGGTGGCTTCCGAAGGCTGCAAAGGAACTCCTGGGGCTGGGGGTAGAGGTAGGCTGGAATGACCCGGCGTTCATCTGAATTTCCGGGCATTTGTGTTGCCTGCCCTTGGACCCACCCTAGGAGTTTCTGTCATGAGCCTCAACGGTCTGCGCCGCGCACTGGCGGAGGACAAGACTTTCGCGCGCGTCCGAACGGAAGCTCAGCGGCCCTTCAGCGACCGCAACACTGACTACCAGATCAGCGCGCCCACGGGCATGCGGGCGGTGCTGCTCGCGGAAATGGCCGACGCGCTTGCTGATGCTGGTGCTGATACCGATTCCGCCGGCACGCCCGTGGTCCTCGCCATCACCGCTACTGGCCGCGAGGCCGAAGACCTCACTGCCGCTCTGGCCTCCTATCTTCCCGCCGAGTCCGTGGCAGCCTTCCCCAGCTGGGAAACCCTCCCGCACGAGCGGCTGTCGCCGCGCTCGGACACCGTAGGCCGCCGTCTATCCGTCCTGCGCCGCCTGACCCACCCGGAAACCTCGACGGCGGCCCCCTTGCGCGTAGTGGTGGCTCCTGTCCGCGCCGTGGTACAGCCCCTTGTGGCCGGGCTGGGAGACCTGGTTCCGGTGACGCTGCAGGTGGGACAGGAACGCTCGTTCACTGAGGTGGTCCGTGCGTTGTCCGATGCCGCGTATGCCCGCGTGGACATGGTGACGCACCGTGGCGAATTCGCCGTCCGTGGTGGCATCCTTGACGTCTTCCCGCCCACCGAGGACCACCCCATCCGCGTCGAATTCTTCGGCGATGAAGTGGACCAGATGCGCTGGTTCGCCGTAGCCGACCAGCGCTCGCTGTCCGCCCCCGGCATCCACCACCCCACGGCGCTTCATGCCCCGCCGTGCCGCGAAATCCTGATCACGCCCTCCGTGATGTCCCGTGCGTCGAAGCTGAAGGCGGACATGCCGGCAGCTGCGGACATGCTGGAAAAGATCGCCGGCGGCATCGCCGTCGAAGGCATGGAATCGCTGGCACCGGTGCTGGTGGACGCCATGGTCCCGTTCGTGGATCAGCTCCCGGCAGGGTCCCTGTCCGTCGTCATCGAACCGGAGAAGGTGCGCACCCGCGCCCATGATCTCGCGGCCACCAACGAGGAATTCCTGGAAGCCGCCTGGTCAACAGCGTCCGACGGCGGTGCGGCGCCCCTTGACCTGTCGTCCCAGGCCTCCACAGACCTGCATGCCGCCAGTTTCCGGTCCCTCACCGACACTCGCTCGGCTGCCCTTGCACACGACGTCTCCTGGTGGTCCATCACCTCACTGGCCACTGACGAGGACCTGGTCCTGGACATCGACGTCCTGAACATGCGTGCCCGTGAACCTCGGGGCTACCAAGGTGAAGTGGCGGAGATGCTGGAGTTCATCGGCTCCCGCGTCCGCGAGCAATGGCGGGTGGTGGTGGTGACCGATGGTCCCGGGCCTGCCCAACGCCTGGCAGAGCTGTTCCACGATGCCGACATTCCGTGTTCCCGCGTTGAGTCACTGGAGAAGGATCCGCAGCCAGGCATCATCGAGGTGACCACCGCCGCCGTCGGACGTGGTTTTGTCCTGGACGGCCTCAAACTGGGCCTGTTGACCGAAGCCGACCTGCTGGGTCGCGCGACGGCCAGTTCCACCAAGGACATGCGGCGTATGCCGTCCAAGCGCCGCAACGCCGTGGATCCGTTGCAACTGCACGCCGGCGATTTTGTGGTGCACGAGCAGCACGGCATCGGCCGGTTCGTGGAGCTCATCCAGCGCAAGGTGGCCGGCACGTCGTCGTCCGATGCCGGGCTGCGCGAGTACCTCGTGCTGGAGTACGCGCCCTCCAAACGCGGCGCCCCAGGCGACCGGCTCTTTGTGCCCACCGACCAGCTGGACCAGGTGACCCGCTACGTCGGCGGAGACACCCCTTCGTTGAGCAAAATGGGCGGTGCCGACTGGGCCAGTACCAAGTCCAAGGCCCGCAAGGCCGTCAAGGAAATCGCCGGTGAGCTGATCCGGCTGTACTCCGCCCGCATGGCATCCCGCGGACACGCCTTCGCCCCCGATACCCCGTGGCAGCGCGAACTCGAGGAGGCTTTCCCCTATGTGGAGACGCCCGACCAGTTGACCACCATCAACGAGGTCAAGGCGGACATGGAACGGGAGATTCCCATGGACCGGCTGGTGTCCGGTGATGTGGGCTACGGCAAGACTGAAATCGCGGTCCGTGCAGCCTTCAAGGCCGTCCAGGACGGCAAGCAAGTAGCTGTGCTGGTGCCCACCACTCTGTTGGCGCAGCAACACTACGAAACCTTCACGGAGCGCTTCTCCGGGTTCCCGTTGCGCGTGAAGCCGCTGTCCCGTTTCCAGAGCACCAAAGAAGCCAAGGAAACGGCCGAGGGCGTCAAGAGCGGCGCCGTGGACGTCGTGATCGGTACGCACCGGCTGCTGTCCAAGGACTTCGAGTTCAAGGACCTGGGCCTGGTGATCGTGGACGAAGAGCAGCGCTTCGGGGTGGAGCACAAGGAAGCGCTCAAGAAGATGCGCACCAACGTTGATGTACTGGCGATGAGCGCGACGCCGATTCCCCGAACCCTTGAAATGTCCCTCACCGGTATCCGGGAAACATCCACCCTGGCCACGCCGCCTGAGGAACGCCACCCCGTGCTGACCTACGTGGGGCCGTACACGAACAAGCAGACCTCCGCAGCGATCCGTCGCGAACTCATGCGCGAGGGACAGGTGTTCTTTGTCCACAACCGGGTTTCCTCGATCGAGCGCATCGCAGCACAAATCCGCGAACTGGTTCCGGAAGCCCGCGTGGAAGTCGCCCACGGGCAGATGTCCGAAAGCCGCCTCGAGAAGATCATCGTGGACTTCTGGGAGAAGCGTTTCGACGTCCTGGTCTGCACCACCATCATTGAGACGGGCCTGGATATTTCCAACGCCAACACCCTGATTGTGGATGGCGCGGACAAGTACGGCCTCTCGCAACTCCACCAGCTCCGTGGGCGTGTTGGCCGTGGCCGTGAACGCGCCTACGCCTACTTCCTGTACCCCTCCGAGAAGCCATTGGGCGAGGTAGCGCTGGAACGCCTCAAAGCCGTGGCCGCGCACAACGAACTCGGTGCCGGGATGCAGTTGGCCATGAAGGACCTTGAAATCCGTGGCGCGGGAAACCTCTTGGGCGGTGAGCAGTCCGGTCACATCCAAGGCGTCGGCTTTGACCTTTACATTCGCCTGGTGGGCGAGGCTGTGGCCGAGTACCGCGGCGAGGCCGAGGAAAAGGCGGCGGAGATGAAGATCGAACTGCCCGTCAATGCCCACCTTCCGCACGACTACGTGCCAGGGGAAAGGTTGCGCCTGGAGGCTTACCGTAAGCTGGCCGCGGCCATCACGTACGAAGCGATCGACGAAGTCCTCGCCGAACTGGTGGACCGTTACGGCGAGCCACCTCTGCCTGCGCAGAACCTCATTGCCGTGGCGCGCTTCAGGGTGGGAGCCCGCGAAGCCGGCCTGTCCGACGTCGCGCTCCAAGGCAACTTCATCCGCTTCTCGCCGGCGCAACTGCCCGAATCCAAAACCATGCGCCTGAACCGCATGTACCCGGGTGCACAGGTGAAGCCGGCCTTGGACGCTGTGCTGATTCCCAAACCCAAGACGGCCCGCATCGGTGGCCGCGACCTGCAGGATGCAGAGATCCTCGAGTGGGCCAATGGCGTGATTTCCGCGATTTTCGCCGATGTACCTGTGAAGGCTGGCTAACTGAATGATGGGAGGACATCACGCCGCGTCGGGAGCCGCGGCGTGGATCGCTATTGCCTCAACCGGTCCGTATGCCCTGGGTTGGTACCCGTTGGATTCCACGGGGATCCTGATCGGCGCCATGGCGACGGCGGGAACTGCTTTGGTGGTCGACTGGGACCACCGCCACAGCACCATCGCCAATTCCCTGCCGCCGTTGTCCAACATGATTGCGGTGGGAATTGAGAAGGCCAGCGGCGGGCACCGCCAAGGGACGCATTCCCTGTTGGGGGCCTCGGCCTTTGTTGTGCTGGCAGCAATGGCCGCACAGTTCCAGATGGTGACGCCCATGGGGAAGTTGTCTGTGGGCGCGGGGCTGCTGTGCATGTTCATGATCAACCTGGCAGCCAAGGCGTTGAACCTGTTTCCGAAGTCAGGCTGGATTACCAACTGGCTGTTCGCATTGGTCATGGCCGGCCTGGTGACCTGGTTTGCGCCGGATCAGTGGGGTTGGTTGCCGCTGTCCATGCTCACCGGCGTGGTGGTGCACATTGTGGGGGACATGATCACGGTTGGGGGAGTGCCGCTGTTGTGGCCGATTGTCATCAAGCCGCCTAAATTCCTGCGCAAATCGTTGATCAGCGGAATTTGGCGGTCCAACGGGGCCTTCTCCATTCCACTGCTGGGGCGGGCTGGTTCCCGGCGTGAGTGGCTGGTCCTGATTCCCGTCAGCGGCTATGCCATGGTGGGCATGGGAGCCGCGGCATGGACACTGGCGCAACAGCACTGGCCCGGCGTTTTGGCGGCATTGGGCGGTGTGGTGCAGTTACCGTGACGGCCTGACGGGCTCGCCGCTGAGGGGCTCGCTCCTGGCTGCATCGCCAGCGGGCGTCCAATTGGCTTAAAAGAAAGCGGCCCAGGCATGAACCTGGGCCGCTTCTTCGCTGTATCTAAGGGTTTAGCTTTCGCCTGCGGAATCAGAACGGCCAAGAATGGTCTGCGGGATCCAGAAAGCCAGCGCGAAGAGGCCCAGGCAAACGGCCATCGGCCACGGGTTGTCCAAGCTCAGGAAGGACAGCGAGTAGATGGAGCCCAGGAAGAGCACGATCATGACCACGAACAGCACAATGCTTGTGCCCAGGTTGTTCTCACGTTCAATGGGGGCGCTTGTTGCGTTCTTGGACATTCGTTCCTCCTCGGCCCCGCGGGGCTCAAAAATTCTCTGGCAGTTGCGGAAGCCTCAGTAGGCGGATGAACCTTGTTCACCCTTGACGATGGCAATTCCGGAACTTGCTCCGATACGTGTTGCACCAGCAGCAATCATAGCCTGTGCATCGGCCAGGGAGCGCACTCCACCGGAGGCTTTGACCCCGAGGTCCGGTCCAACGGTCTTGCGCATCAAGGCGACGTCCTCGGCAGTTGCGCCTCCGCCATTGAAGCCGGTGGAGGTCTTCACGAAGTCCGCACCTGCTTCCACGGCCGCTTCGCAGGCGATGACCTTCTGCTCGTCGGTCAGCATGGACGTCTCGATGATGACCTTCAGGATGGCCTCACCGGCGTGGACCGTCTCGGCTACAGCCTTGATGTCGTCCACCAGTGCACCCTTGTCGTTGGCCCGGGCAGAGGCCATGTTGATCACCATGTCGATCTCGTCCGCACCATCGAGCACTGCTCCACGGGCTTCAAAAGACTTGACGTCGCTGGGCGTGGCGCCCAGCGGGAATCCGATGACCGAACACGTCAGCACACCGGAACCTTTGAGGGCCTTGGTGACGGTCTTGACCCAGACCGGGTTCACGCAGACGGACTTGAACCGGTATTCGATGGCCTCGGCGCAGACCTTGAGGACGTCTGTTTCACTGGCCTCCGGCTTCAGCAATGTGTGGTCGATGTAGGAGGCGATGTTCGCCGGGGCGACGGCTTGGTTGCTCATGGGATCCTTCCGTGCAGGGCGTGGCCGGCCCGGTGGCCGCAGGGTTGTCACTGCCCGTCAAAGGACCATCTTGCCACATGGGTTGCCTGCCGCAGGGAGGGCCTGGGTGCCGTGGAAGGCGGGCACACAGGACGGGCTAAGCCGCCATCGGGACCTGCTGATCAGAGCTGCCCCGTGTGCCCAACAGCATGCCGGAAGCGCACAACATCGCAGAAGACTCAGCGGAGAGGAGCAGACCCAGGCGGAGGCCGTCGCACGAAGCGGCGTCGCCGATCGCCCAAATGCCCGGGACGGAAGTCGCGAGGTCGCGCCCCACGGAAATGCCGCCGTCGGACGCCACCGCCAAGCCGGCGCTCTCGGCGAGGTCGTTACGGGCCGTGCGTTCCTCGGCAATGACCACGAGGTCGCCCTTCATGCTGCTGCCGTCCTCGAACAGGATGCCAGTGGCCGGCAGGTTGGAGCCCGGCGCGGCTGCGGCAGTGGAAGCAACAGGAGTTGTGGAAGCGACAGGAGTGGGTTCGGCAATCACCGCAGCGGGGCGAAGGGTGGTCCGGACGGGACGGACTCCACGGGCACGGAGGACGGCCTCTGCCTGGCCCGCGGCAGGCCCACTGCCCACCAGGATTCCGAGGGGACGGCGGCCCACCATCCTCGTGACCTCCTTGACGGCTTCACCGATGGTGGCGGCGTCGTCGATGGTGGAGTAGCTCAGGCCGGATTCGGCTCCGGCTACGGGCGGGAGGGAAGGGGCAGAACCGGTGGCGATGACCAGTTGGTCGTAGGAGAATTCCAGGCCATCCACTGTGGTGACCATTTTGGCGTCGGAGTCGATGAAGCTGGCAGGCTGCCCGAAGCGGACCGAAACCTGGGGGAGCTCGGCGAGTTCCAGCAAAGCGTCCGGGCACTCATCGCGGTTACTGAGGACGGTGATGGTTCCATCGAACGCGCGTTGCCGGGAGTCTGACCTTCCCGCAAGCCGCCGCACCAAAGCCTGGGCGGCGGGACCTGCGCCTGCGATCACGATGTGGACGGAGGGTGCGGACGGGGTGGAGGACATGTTTGGCCCTTTCGCTCAGATGACCTGCTGTTGATCATCAGCGTAGGCGGCCGGTTTTTCGCGGGTGTTTCCCCGCTGTTGCCATCTTTGGCGCATCTGAAGCGTGGTGTTTACCGGCCGGTAATAACGTACGTCACACTGGGTCTGCCGCCGGCGTCAGTATCGGCGCAGGAACTCGCGGAAACCGTTCCCCGTGAAGCCTGCCACCGCGCCTGCGCGGTCCACGAGTCCGTGGGCGCCCACGGGTTCAACGGAAGCCAGAAGGCCGCCGGCATCGGCCAGGCTCATGGTCAGATCGGTAACCAGTCCACCCACTTCCAGCCTGGCTCGCCGCGAATCCGCCCAGGCATCCGGTCCCGGGTCATCGCGTAACGTGCGGGTCACCACAAGACTCTGCCAGCCGCCGTCGACCCTTATGCGGGCACGGTAGGTGACGTCGTCGCCGTGGGTCTCTACGCGCCCGCCCGCCAGGAAGACCCGCCCGAACCGGGAGTGTTCCAGATAGCCACTGAGCTGCGGCGCTTCGTCCCCGGGATCGGAGGGAAGGACCACCGTGGCTTTGAACGTCACGGGCGATCCGTCCAGTTCGCCCCGGAGCGTGTCGTTGATGCGGACACCCGGCGCAGGTTCTGTCATCGCCGTGCAGTTGGCATCCTTGGCCAAGCCGGCGTCAGTCATCGAATCGAGGTAGGCTCGGGCGTCCCTGTAGCCCATGCCGATCAGCGTATCGGCGTCGATCCTGCCCAGGTAGAACTCCGGATCCAGAGGAAGGGGATGCCGGGGACGGACTACGTGCAGCACAAAATCGCGACCAGCGGCGTCGGCAGCATCGAAATCAGCCAGGAGGGCGCCCATGGCACTCATCTCGATCATGTGCACGTACTGTTCCAGCGGTCCGTCGCCCCAGTAGGGCGTATTTCCGATGCACCAGACCAGCCACACTTCGTCGGCCCCACGCCGCAGCGCTTCGGCCACGTTGGCGTCCCTGATCCAGACGGCGTCGGTCCAGACCTTTCCGTCCCGGCGCAGGGGCGTCAGGAAGATCGGAAGTGACATGCCGGCAGCCATGAGCCCGGCATCAATGTCCGTGGCGTCGATGGCGTGGCAGCGCTTCCCGGTGAACTCCACCACGTTGAAGGAACCCTCGACGGCGTCCGGTTCCGCTGCGCGGGCCCGGATGGTGGCGTCGTTGATGCCCAAGGCGGGGAAGACCTTGCCGAGGATCCCGTCCGCGTCGCCAACGGCGGGCAACGACCACGGACCCTTGAGATAGTCGCCCACGGGCAGTGCTGAGCCGAAGTCCTTGACGTCGACGCCCGACCACCGGGCACACATTTCCTCCGGCGAGACGCCGGAGAGAATCATGCCGGCCGTGAGGATCCCGCCGGAGGTGCCGTCAACGTGCTGGAATTCCAGGCCTTCCTCGGTGAGCGCCTTCACCACTCCGGCCTGCCAAGCCACCCGCATGCCGCCACCGGCGAGGACCAGGGAACGCTTTGCCGTGTGTTTCATCCTGCCAGCCCGCTGTTGGCAGGTGCGGCGCTGAGACGGCGCCAATAGATGAAGAGGACAATGCCGGTTGCGAGGTCAAAGAAGGCCACCAACAGAGCAACGGGCGCGAAGACACCATTGAGGACGCCGATGCCCACGGCCCCGAACGCGCCGGTTTTCTGGAGCCCGGACCACAGCACCACTTCCGGGGAGGGAACAGCGTTGAGCAGGGTGTGGAGGAGCAGTCCGCCGACCACCACCATGAACATTCCCACAGTGCCGAAGAGTTGGCGGGTTTCAGGGGTGGAGTCCGCGCCGATGAGTTGCAGGACTTGCCCGCCAAACGGGACTTGCACGGCTCCGGTCAGGACGGTAATGACGGCGATGACCGCGAGCACGGCGCGGAGGGGATCGGCCACGGCCCAGGCAACGGTGCCGGGCGGGTGTGTTTTTCGGGGGTGGCGCCCCGAGTGTGCCGGCTGGTGCGCGGTCACGCGTAGGACTCCAGCAGCCGGCCGCGGTCCACCAACAGCCAGACCATGGCGGCCCAGGTCAGGGTGGAGACGTAGAAACGGATGTCGTTGAGCATCATCCAGCGTTTGAGCAGCGACCGGAGCTCGGCATCGTCCGCGAAGTCGCCGCCACGGATCCGGACGTTGATGGGGATGATGATCCCTTGGCCCACCCAGGTCAGGACGATGATTCCCAGCAGGCAAATGATGGCGGGGATGACCCGGACGGTTCCCCATTCGGACCACACGAGAATGCCGCCGGAGATGAACATGACGGGCACCACGATGGTGAAAAACTTGGTGGCAGCCCGGGTGGGGATGCCGAAGTGCATGTCCACGTTGTCCCGGGCCAACGATTCCCAGGTGGGGTAGAGGAAGAACTTGAGGACCCACATGGTGCCCACATACATGGTGGCTCCGAAGAGGAAGTAGAGGGCGTTGAGCAGGAGCAGCCAGTTCACTGGGCACCACCACGGGGGCCGGCACTTGGTGCGGCAGCGCCCGGGATCCGGCTCCGGTCCGGTGGTGCCAGCCATTCCTGCCCTTGGCCCAGGTCCACCACGCTGTCCATCATGTCCCCGCCGCGAAGGGCCACGGCCTCCAACTGGGTGGGAGCAGTGAGGAACCACGCTTCGTAGTGGTCATCCAGGACCCCGTGGGCTTGGGGCAGCCAGGCGGTGAACACCGGTTTGCTCTCTACTTGCAGGTCCTTTAGAGGTTCGACGCCGGGCGCGTCACCGAGGATAAGACGGGCCTTGGCCTGGGCGCCGAGGGCGATGTCCCCGGTGGCTTCGAAGTAGATGTCCGATTTCCAGAGCATGTTCCGGAACACGCAGTAGTTGGACGCGGCAAGTTTGAGGGGAAGCTGGGTTGCCCCTGGTGCCGCCGGCCGTTCAATTTCGATGTAGCAACCCAACTGGCCGTCCTTGTCGTATTGGGCTGACACGGTGGTGTCCGTAACCACGAAGTCCAGGTTGGCCTGGTGTTTGGGCATGCCCCAGATTCCTTTGCCCCCTTTGACGGAGACTTCGGAACTGACGGGCAGGTCCACCACGAACTGGCCGAGCTTGAACGTTTTTTGGAAAAGCAGCGGAAGGATGGGCGGGGCAGGCCTGCTGCCATGCGTGATGGCGATGGCCAGGGAGTACTCGATGTACTTGCCGATGTCCGTGGATTTGTAGTTGACCACTGTCACCACCAGCAGCCCTTTGCCGCCGAGGGTGAACGGCCGCATTTCCGAACCGGGGAGTGCAGCGGCGGCTGCGCGCTTATTGATGGGGAAGGCCGCCATCAGCACCGGCGAGTCATCGGAATTGACCGGCATGACGTATTTGATCCCGTCCGCGAACGCATGCTGCCCGCGAAGCCGTTCCTGCCTCCGCGGAACAGGTGACGGGAGGAGCTTGAGCAAGGGTACGGCCAGTTCGGTGAGGTTTTTCATGGCTTCGACTCCGGGGTTCGGTTCAGTTCGTCGACGATGATGGGGAAGGTGTCCTGCCAGGCGTGCTCGCCGAAGAAGACGTCCAAGTGGCCGTAGCCGGGGATGAGGTGGAGTGAATCCTTCCCGGGGCGGTGCTTCTGGAAGAATTCGTAGGTGCGTTGCTGGCTTTCGGGCAGGAAGCACAGGTTGTCCAGACCAGCGATGAACGCGAACCTCGCATCGGTCTGCGGGGCTTCGGCCACCAGGTTGTCCGGCAATTCCGGATGCTCGCCGGCGGCCACCATGTGCCCGGCTTTGATGCTGCGGCCCATTTCCTCGAAGAACGTCACGGGCACCTCGGCGAACTCGCCGGTGAGCCATTGGTGGGTGGCGTCGTCGAGGTTCTCATGGGACCAGAGCGCGGGGCGGCCGCTGCCGTAGGTGAAGCTGACCATCTTGCAGACGGTGTTGTCGCATTCATGGTGGGTGGCTTTGACCAGGCCCCGGATGGCCCGGGTGAAGTAGCCCTGGGACTTGTACCCCCACGCCGGCGACAGGTACGGCGTGAAGGCTTTGACCACGGGCGTGAGGTAGTTGATTTTCAGCCGCGAGAACGCCGGCACGACGGGGTGCAGGGACACTGCGTTGGACACGATGGTGTCCACCTGCGGCAGCAGCCCCGCCACGGCCGACATCGTGAACGACGTAGAGCCCTGGCAATGGATCACGGCTTTCATGGTCTCCGCGCCGGTAGCATTCAGGACGTGCTCGACGGCGGACGGATGGTCATACACGGCGGCGTCGGCAAGCGTCCAGGACAGGGGATCAAGGTCGATCGATGCCCGCCAGTTCAGCATCCAAACATCCCAGCCGTCTTCGAGGAGGACATCGACGATGGTGGTGCGGACCGGCGGCCTGAACAGCTCGGCCCGCACTCCGGAACCGTGAACCAGAATTACCGGCCCTTTGACCGCTTCAAGGGGTGAAGTGACGTGGACCAGGCTCAAGGGCGTGTTGTCCCGGGCACGGAGAGGAATGACCTCGGTCCTGTGCTCGGCACGGGTGATGGTCATGGGGTGCTTCCCTTCCGTGCGATGGTGATGGGTTCTTCAAGCAGCCGCACGGCAGGCAAACCGGTCACCGGAACCAGCCGCGCGCCGTCGTCGTTCGCTGCCAGGTGCCAATCACGGCAGACGGTGTCCACCATCAGCGGGTAGACAGTGAGGTTGGCGTCGGACGAGAGGTGGATGCGGAGGAAGCCTTTATGGTCCTCGATCGCCTGGCCGGACATTTTCCACGAGGCCACCTCGCCGCTGGGCGTCGCCAGGATGTACAGGGCGAAGGCCTCGCTGCCCAGTGCCCACCCGCCCAGATGTACCAAGGCAAGCACCAGGAGCAGGATCACGACGTCCGGCCAGCTCGCCGGCCAAGGAACCAGGATCACGACGGCGGTAGTCACCGCGAGTGCGGACAGTTGGTACAACGCGCCGCGGGCGAAAACGACGATGCCCTCCTGGCCCACGCCCAACGAACGCGCGAGCAATGAGGCAACCGCCAGGAGGAGCGGCCCTGCAAGGATCAGGACAATGACAAGTACCGGGGTGTCTCCGCGGGTCAGGCTGCGCAGGCTGTCCACGAATCCTTCCCCGCGAAAGGCGCTGAAGACCGTCCACAGCGTCAGGGCGGCCACCACATGCATGATGCCCAGCGATAGTCCGAAACCGGGGTTGCGGATGGGGAGCCAGAACTGTGAGAAGGGGTTGGCCAGTTGCGGGCCGAGCAGGCGGGAGTCCCCTTGGCCGGGGAATGTGGTGGGCGTGCGGGCGAAGATGCGGCCTGTGCCTGTCTGTTGTGTGGCTGTTTGTTGTGTGCCCGACTGCTGTGTGTGCCGCACGCTGGATGATTCACCGGGAGCGGCCGAGTCGGCAGGCAGGGTGAGATGTTGCGGCAGCCCGTGGGTATCCGAGAGGTACGCGCCGCCCAGCCCGCAGGTGATCATCTGGGTCCTGCCCGGATCCGTGGTCTGGTGCTGGTTGGGGGAGTGATTTTGGGAAGGGGCGTCCTCATAGCGGGAGTAGTGGTGGAGATCTCCGGTGAGCCAGAGCCTGACGCTGGCACCCGTGGCGTCGAACAGGCCCGTGTCAGGGTTGAAGCGGCGGCGCAGGTAGTCCTGCTCGAAGAAGTTCACCTGCCGGAATTCACCCCACCCAGGTTGAGTGGCGTCAACCCAGAACGGTGCGGCGACGCAGAGGATGATCGCATCGCCGGGCTGCAGTTGCAGAGTAACGTTCCGGTAGAAATAGTCCAGTTGAGGTTCGTCGATGTACTGCCCCAATTGGCTGTCCAGGCCCAGCAGCCACCAGCCGGGGGTGCCGTTCCGGCCCGGTCCGGGAGGGGTTCCGGTCAGCCGGACGGCAAAGTAGCTCCGGTTTTGGATGGTCCGCCAGCTTCCGATGCTCCGTTGCCTGGTGAACACCCGGATGAATGAGGTGAGGCCGTCGTACCAATCGTGGTTGCCGGGAAGCGCCAGCATGACCGGAGGCGCGTTGTGGGGTCCGCCGGGCGCGGCGTCGGCGCTTCCCGGGGCGCTGAGCGGGCCTCGCAACGCAGGTGGGAATGCCGTCCGGTATGGGCCCGCCATGCGGTTCTCGTATGCGGCTGGGGACGCCACCGGGTAGACCTCGTCCCCGCCAAGGACCAGCACCCTGCCGCGGGGAAGTTCATGCCCGTCCACCGTCAGCGTATCCTGGGCCAGCAAGGACGCCACTGTGTAGGTGGCGTCGAAGCCATCGCCGAGGTCGGCCGTGAAGTCGAGCCACATCTCCGTTGCCGCCGGAGTCACTGCGCGCTCATCCTCGAGATCGGCAGGCGAGGGAAGCCCACGGCTGCTGGCAACGGGTTGCGCCGGTTGGCCCGGGACGGGAAGTTTGTCCAAGCGCAGGGGGTCCGCCGGAAAGCTGCCCTCAAGCTCGCGCTTATCGCCAAAATCGGCAAAGACCGTGGCCGCCGCGACCTTCAACGCGGTTCTGGCCAAGGACATGGGCGAGAGCCAACGAACCGCCGTCTGGGGTGTGAAGCCCAGCGCGGCATGGTGTTTCGCGAGCTCCCGGCTTTTCATTGCTTTGACGTGAACGGGAACGGGACACGTCTGAGGCCCTGCCCGTAGACCTGCCAGAGTTCGCCGGCGAACAGCTTCCCGAAGGTCACCAAGCCTGCGGCCGGGGCCGGTCCTTCGGCCCGGAACGTGGTGAGTTGCCTGGCGAAGTCGAGAGGCCGGATGTAGAGGATGCCGGCGCCAACGACGCCTGCTTGGGCAGCGCCGCTTGCAGCAGGCTGTTCGGTATCCGGCGGCACAACATCCGGCGGCACATGGCCACGGAGGATGGTGGCGTACAGGGTGGTGGTGTCCGCCCAGAGGTCGGAACCAGCCTCGTTATGGATCAGTTTGTGCCCGGTGAAAGTGAACGGCGTGCCGCCCGGGTCCCGCAGCCACAACCGGTAGAGCATGCGCCTGGCTGGTGCGCCGTCGTCGGACGCGTCCTGCACAAACAGATTGAACCAGCCCCGCTCTACCGGCATCCGGCCACCAAAGTAGTCCGCCAGGACGTAGCCCTCAGCTTTAGCCGGGTGGTTCGGATCGGTCGCGAACGCCTCCATGTCCTGGGCGATAATGGTCAGCTCGAACATGATCTTCCGGCTGCGGTCCCGGCCCAGGCTCCGCCCCTTTTCCGGATCGGTGATGCCGGGACTGAACCAACCGTGCATCTGCTCGGTGAACCGCACGGACGTGGTCTCCTGATCAGGAGCGTCGGGAGCGCCAGGCCTGCCGAGCCCGCGGCTGCGCACCTGAGGCATCTCAGACACTGCGCTCGCAGGCTGTTCCTCTGGTGCCGCCTTGCCCTTGGTAGCGTCCGGCGCCAACGCGCGCGGAGCGGATGCACCGACATCGACGACGGCGCCGGCTGCCTCCCGCTCAACGGCCACCTTTTCACTGGGCCCGCCGGAGCCCTCCGCATCTTCCGGACGGATACCCCGGTGACGCGCCTTGTCCGCGTTCTCGATGATGTGGGCGCAGGTACGTTCTGCGAACGCCGCGATGGTCAGGGATGGGTTGGCGCCCACCGGACCAGGCATCGCGGCTCCATCAACCACGAATAATCCCGGGTATCCGAACACCTCGCCATACGAATCGCAGACTGCTTCCCCCGGATGACGGCCGGAGGGGGCTCCTCCAATGGGGTGAACCGTAATGACGCGCTTGGCCCACCACAGGGGGTTGTCAATGAAGTCCCCGTCCAGGTCCTTGGAAATCGCCTCCATGGTTTCGCGGACGCGGCCGAAGTACTCCTTGGACGTCGCCATGGTCCAGGCGATGGCCAGCCTCCCGTCGCGAAGGGTCATGACGCCGTCGGGAATGTCCCTTCCCATTCCCAGCAGGGGCACCGAACTGGACGACAATCGGCCGTCGCCCAATGCTGCGGCGAGGTCGGCGGATACGTTGGAACGGCCGGCGTCGAACAGCCTGTCCTTGAGCAGCTGCCCGGCCACTTTCACGGTCCGCTTCATGGTGGTGCGCAGCTGGGCTGTTTCCATGAGCCAGTTCATGAAAGCCGGATACCCGGCATCCTCCACGTAGTAGCCGCGACCATCGCCGTCGTCGTCGTTCGAATCCGGGACCCTGATGGCTGTGGTGATCACGGGGCCGCGACTGCCGGTCAACGTGCGGACACCCGGGCGTGAGCCGTTGGCCGGGGGAGTCTTGGCGCCCATGATGAACGTCAAAAGGTCGCCGTTGCCGCTGAAACGGGTGCCCAGGGCGTCGCTGAGCGCCGGAAGTGAGCCACGGTTGCGGAGCAGGAGGAAGTTGGTGCCGAACGTGCCGGCACCCAGGATGAGCCGGCGGCAATGGATGATGCGCTCTGTCAGAAGTTCGGCGTGGCGATCCGGGTGGTGCACCACGTAGCGGACTTCATAGCCACCGCCCTGCGTCCCAGAGTCCAGGGGCCGGATACCGCGGACGTCGTGGAACGTTCGGACGTCGGCACCCCTGAAGGCCGCTGCTGAGACGTAGTTGTGGTCCAGCGTGTTCTTGGCGCCGGCGTTGCATCCGATGTCGCATTCACCGCTGAGCGTGCAGGTGGTCCGCACCGTGGCGGGACCGTGGATGCTGCCGTAGCCGGGCAGGGGCAAAGCGTGATTGGTCAGCGGCTCCGTGTCAGGCGCCGCTGAGAACGTGACCGCAATGGGGGGTCGGGTGATGGACAGTCCCAGATTCGCGGCGGACTTCTCCATGGCAAGGGTCTTCGCGGTGTCCTTGTAGGGGTACGGGACAGGCTGCAGCATGGCTTCGGCGGCATCGTAATAAGGATCAAGGTCAGCCCGGGTGAAGGGCCAGTTCTCGTAACCACCGCCGGGGATGGGGGACTCGTTCACGAACCACTTTTCGTCCTTGCGCAGGAGGACATTGGCATAGATGAGTGAGCCGCCGCCCAACCCGCTGGACACCAGTCCCTCCGTGCCGCGGAACGTCCAGGCATCAAAGAGTCCGTACAAGCCGCGGTCCGGATCCCAGAAGTTGCGGCCCATCTCCGACGGCGAGCGCGCGAAGCTGCCCGGCGGGTACGGTTTGCCCCGCTCCATGAGCACAACGGACTGTCCGGCCTCGGCCAGTCGAAGCGCCGCAACGGAACCTCCAAAGCCGGAGCCCACCACCACGGCGTCGACTTTTTCGATGCCACTGCCACGGTGGCGTGGCGGATCAGACGCGGGCTCAGACCCCGCATCCCCACTGTTCCCGGTCCCCAGACGACCCATGGCCGTTCCTCTCAGAGGAGAGCTGACTACATAGCTGCAGCTGACGGCGCCGGGTGTGGCCGGGCGATGCCTCCGCGGACTATGGGGCTTATGTTCCCACCGGGCAGGGGATCTGTAAATGAGGTGGAGTACTTGGGTTCAGAGTGCGCTAAACAATGCGGGTGTAGATCATGTCGAAGTCGTGCTCCAGCGGCCCGCCCGGGTAGGTGCCGCGCTCCAGGCGGGCGGTGATGGTGTTGCTGTCTTCGGTGAAGCGGCCAACGAAGCGCTGGGGCCAGTCCGGGCCGTCCCGGAAGAGAATCCATACGTTGTCCTTGAGCGTCATGTCGTAGATCCTTGCGACCCCGCGGGAATCGAAATAGTGCTGCTGGAAGGCTCCGTCCGAGCCCGTGGCACCAATGACGCTGACCGCATTGGGGTACTCCGGCCGCTGGACCGTGGATCGTTGGATGAGGAAGCCTCCACCCTCCAGCCATTCGAAAGTCGTCCGGCCGGAGACCTCCTGGCCAGGGACAGACGTTTCCCACGCGCCGACGAGGATGTTCAGTTGCTCCAACGTGGGTTTCGGATCCCGTGCCATGGCTGCCTCTTTTCGCGTCGTCGCGCTGGTGCACAGGTTCAGCGTAGGACTCGTCCGTTCCGCCGTACAGATGCGCCGCCGGATGCGCCGCATAGACCGCCCGAATGCCATGCAGGTGGTGCTGTGATGGCCGGGCCGGCCCCTCTGGCCGCACCGGGCGTGCGGTGGCAGGATGGGCGCATGAGCCGTGTCACGTGTGATTTGACTGTTTCCCTTGACGGATTTGTTGCCGGGCCCAACCAGTCCCTGGACAAGCCGCTGGGGGAGCGCGGCGAGAGCCTGCACCGTTGGCAGTTCGAGGAGCGGGAGGCCAGCGCAGCTGAGATCGCGGGCATCCTCGAAGCTGGTGCTTACATCATGGGCCGGAACATGTTCGCCGGTCCCGGATCGGGCCCGTGGGATCAGGAATGGCGCGGCTGGTGGGGTGAGGAACCGCCGTATCATGCACCTGTTTTCGTCCTGACCCATCACCAGCGCGAGCCGCTGGCGATGGAAGGTGGCACCACTTTTCACTTCGTCACTGACGGCATCGAATCGGCCTTGGCCCAGGCCCGGGAAGCCGCCGGGGACAGGGATGTGGCGATTGCGGGGGGAGCGCAAACCGCTCGTCAGTATCTCTCCGCAGGACTCATGGACGAACTGCGGCTTCACATCTCGCCGGTGATCCTGGGTGATGGCGAACGGCTGCTCGACGGCGTTGGGGACGTGACGCTTGAACCGATCGAAGCGCGCGGGACCGGACTCGTCACCCACGTGCGGTATCGGGTGCAGCGCTGATCCGGGTCCGGCGCCATCGGGGTATCAGTGCTGGCGGGTGACCCTGTGCGTCTCACGGAACTCCGCGGGTACCGTGATGGCGCCCTTCGGGACGGCGACGGTAATGCCCTTCTTCGTCACACTGGTGACGTTCTGACCCCATTGCTTCGCGTACTCGACGATGGGTCGCGCCGCAGCCCTGTTGCGGACGATGGAGACGAGCACGATCGTGAGGAACCCGAGGGTCAGCAGCCCAGGCACCATGATGGCGACCACCGGGCTGATGAGGCCGTTCAGGAACAGGGCCGGACCGAGGAACCACAGCGCAACCGAGGAGAACATGAACGCGAGAACCAATTTCTCGGAGCGTGCGTGGACGGCCTGCGCGCGTGCCAGCTCATCCGGGTAGCGTTCCTTGACTATGCGTGTGACATCGGCGCTGAGCGCATCAGCGACGTCCTTGCTCCGGGCGGTCATGGCTCTCCAATGCGCGAATACACAGTCCGGCCACCGCGGTAGTGAACCCTGCAGCCGAAAACGGTGGTTTGTTGAGTTCCTGCCAAGTACCAGTTCGCTTGACCTTCCCTAAAATACCTGTCTTTCGCCACGACGCGTGAACGGCGGCCACCTACGCTCCGCCGGCTTCCTGCGCCGTAGGAGTCTGGTGGATTGATAACAATGTCCGTCATCCGCTGTACACTCGAGTATCGAACATATATTCGAATAAAGGTGTGTTGTGGGCGTGATAGTCGGCCCCCGCGTGATAGATGCGGGCTTTTCCCTGATGTCGGTTTTGCTGGCACCTCTCCCGGTGGCGGCCGGGTATCCGTCGCCGGCGCAGGACTATTTTGATGGCCGGATCGATCTCAACGAGCACCTTATCAAGGACGTCACCAGCACTTTTGTGGTCAGGGTGACGGGGCAGTCCATGGAAGGTGCCGGGATCAGTGATGGTGACGAGCTGATCGTCAACCGTGCGCTGGAGCCCAGGGATGGGTCCGTCGTCGTGGCTGTCCTCGATGGTGAACTGACCATCAAAAGGCTCCGCGTCACGCCTTCGGGAGTGATCCTCCAAGCAGACAATCCCAAGTATCCGGACATCCGCGTGCCGGCCCTTTCCGAACTCACCATCTGGGGAGTTGCCACCACGTGCCTGCACCACATCTGAGTCCGGCCCATACGCAAGGTCCCATTCCCAGCGGGCTGTGGGAACGGATGGGCGCTGAGTTCGGCCTGCCAAGCCTGGAAAGGGTCCGGAGCCGGCTTGCGCAGATATATGAGGATCCGGAACCGGTGATGCAACAAGTGGTGCGGGTGTTTTCCGCGGATGGCACGTACTGCCCGGGCTTCCAGTTCCGGGAAGACCTGTCCTTTCACCCCGCGGTGATGGGGTTGTTTGTCCGGGCCATGGCCCTGAGGATTCCGCATAACTACTTTGCCGCGTGGATGGTCACCGGTTGCCCGGCGCTTCGCGGCGCCAGGCCGGTGGACCTGTTGGATCGGCTGGGGTCCGCAGTTCTCATCGCTGCCTTGGAGCGCTCTTTCGAGCCCGGCGCAGGAGGTGGGCGCCGTTCAGCGTGATGGGCGCTTCCGGGTCCATCAACCGGTCAAGTGCTGGGGACCGGTTTCGGGGCGCTTGGGATGGCGCCTTTACGGGTTAGGTTGTCGTGAGGTCGCTGTAGAGGGTTTGGACGCGGGTTTTGATGTCGTCGCGGACCAGGCGCATGCGATCCATGCCTTCGATGCCACGTTCTGAGGGTTCGTCGGTTTCCCAGATTTCGAAGCGTTTCCCGGTCGGTGGGTCGAGTTTGGCTTCGGTTCCGAGAACGATGACGGCGTCCACGGTGTTGAGGACTTCGTCGGTGACCGGTTTGGGATACTCGCCGGTGACGTCGATGCCCAGTTCGGCCAGGGATTCCACGGACTGGGCGTTCAAAGCCGCGCCGGGCTTTGTTCCGGCTGAGTAGACGGCGACGTCATCCCCGGCCAGTTCTCGCATGAGAGCTGCGGCGAGCTGGGATTTGCCGCCGTTCTTGCTGCAGACGAACAGGACGGCGGGATGTTCTGAGGTCATTAGAGTGCGGCTTCTTTCGTCAGGGAGGCGACCAGGTTCTTAACACGGTCGTGGATTTCATCGCGGATGGTCCGGACGGTGTCGAGGGGCTGGTCAGCGGGGTCGGTGAGTTCCCAGTCTTCGTAGCGTTTGCCGGGGTAGATCGGGCAGGAGTCGCCGCAGCCCATGGTGATGACCACGTCGGAGGCTCGGACGACGTCGTCGGTGAGCGGTTTGGGGTATTCCTTGCCCAGATCCAAGCCCATCTCGTTCATAACTGTCACCACGTTGGCGTCGAGTTCTGATGCGGGCAGGGACCCGGCGGAGCGGACGCGGATTTTGCCTTTGGCTTCGACCGTGAGCAGGGCCGCGGCCATTTGGGAGCGGCCGGCGTTCTGTACGCAGACGAACAACACCTCCGGGATCTCCGAGGCGAGGGAGCCCTTTGACTTGGCCAGGGCGTGGAGCCTGTCGTTGGCGAAGTGCTCGGTGGTCGCGGGCAGGTAGGCGCTGACCTTCGCGGTTCGGGCCAGTGCGGTGTAGGACTCGAAGACGTAGCGCTCGACGGTTTCTGCGGCGAAGATCCCTGCGTAACGTCCGGCGAGCCGGTCACTGATGCGGTGGAGTACTTCGGTGTTGTCCTGCAGGCCCAGCGTGGTTTCCTGGTGGTCGGTCATGACAGTGCTCCAATGGGGGGTTTGGTGACTGGCTTTAGTTGGTGGTGCCGGATCGGCCGTGTGCGAGCCCGGTCGGGAAGCCGACGAATGCCGGTTCTGGCGTGGAGCAGCAGCCTGACTCGGGCTCCTGCGACGCGGTGGTGACAGGGGCGGGAACGTCGCAGCTGGTACCGGCGTCCGCGGAGCAGACCCCCGTTTCGGGCAGTTCAAGGTGGACGGTGTCCGCTGATTCCTGGTCGCCGGCGAGGGCTGCGGCGACGGAACGGACTTGCTCGTAGCCGGTGGCGAGGAGGAAGGTCGGTGCCCGGCCGTAGGACTTCATCCCGACGATGTAGAAGTCTTTTTCGGGGTGGGCCAGAACCTTCGCGCCGTGCGCCGGGACCGTGCCGCAGGAGTGGAATTCAGGGTCGATCAGCGGGCCGAGCTCGGTGGGGGATTCAACGGCGGGGTCCAGGTCCAGGCGTAGTTCCCGCAGGATCTCCAGGTCCGGGCGGAAGCCGGTGCAGGGGACGATGACGTCGGCGTCGATGGTGCGTCCATCGACGGCTTCGACGCTCACGTGCGAGTCGAGGTTTTTCAGGGCTGCGATGCCGAACCCGGTGTGCAGTTCGATGGTGCCGGCTTCGACCAGGCGGCGGAGGCGGGAGCCGAGCTGGCCGCGTGCAGGGAGCCCGTCGGCGTCACCGCCGCCGTAGACCTTCTCGGCGGAGTTGCCGCGGACGGCCCACAGGATGCGGGTATCGGGTTCGTCCTTGGCGAGGTCTGCGAGGTTGATCAGGGTGTTCGCTGCCGAGTGGCCGGCCCCGACGACGAGGGCGCGGCGGCCGGCGAAAGCGGCGCGGTCGCGGCCAATAACGTCGGGCAGGGGCGAGGAGATCCGGTCAGCTGCCGTGCTCTCGCCGATGGCGGGCAGGCCGGAGGTGCCGAGCGGGTTGCGGGTGGACCAGGTGCCGGAGGCGTCGATGACGGCAGCGACGGTGTGGTCCCGTGTTTCTCCGCCGTCGTGCTCAACCCGGACAACGAAGGGGGTGGTGTCACGGTCCCGGACGTGGGTTTTGTCCATGCCCTGCCGGGTCACGGCGATCACACGGGAGCCAGTCTGGAGCCGGGAAGCGATCTGGGGTGTACCCGCCAACGGGGTGAGGTAGTTGTCGATGAGTTCGCCGCCGTAGGGCAGTGCGGTGGGGCGGGGTGATTCCCAGCTGGTGGGTTCGAGCAGGCGGACGGCGGCGTCGTCGAGGTTGAACCGCCAGGGGGAAAACAGCCGGATGTGCCGCCATTGTTCGATGGCGGCACCGGCGGTGGAGCCGGCTTCGAAGATGACCGGTTCGAGTCCGCGTTCGAGCAGGTGGGCCGCGGTGGCGAGTCCTACCGGGCCTGCGCCGATCACTGCTATGGGAAGGTTCGTCTCTGAATCCATGCTGTCCTCTTGTTTCATCCGTTAGTGAGGCGTTTCGAGTGGTTAGGCGTGGGTTGGTTCTTCGACCAGGGCCGTGGCGATGCTGTCCGCATCATCCAGGGCGGCAAGGAACCGTTCGGCATCCAGCGCGGCCGCGCAACCGGTTCCGGCTGCGGTGATGGCTTGGCGGTAGCGGTGGTCCACGGCGTCCCCGCAGGCGAAAACGCCGGAGAGGTTGGTGACTGTGGTAGGTGAGTCGACCTTGATGTAGCCCTCATCGTCCAGATCGACCTGCCCTTGAACCAGCTCGGTGCGGGGCAGGTGGCCGATGGCCACGAAGATCCCGGTGGCGTCCTGTTCACGGGTTTCACCGGTGCGGGTGTCCGTGAGGGTCACGCCGGTGACTTTGCTGTCGCCGTGGATCGTGGTGATGGCCGAGTTCCAGGCGAAGTTGATCTTGGGGTTGTCCTTGGCGCGCTGGGCCATGATCCGGGAGGCGCGGAGTTGGTCCTTGCGTACCACGACGGTGACGGTCCTGGCGAAGCGGGTCAGGAAGGTCGCTTCCTCCATGGCGGAGTCTCCACCACCAACCACAATGATGTCCTGTTCACGGAAGAAGAAGCCGTCACAGGTGGCACACCAGGAGACGCCGTGCCCGCTGAGTTTCTTCTCTTCCGGAAGCCCGAGCTCCTTATAGGCGGAACCGGTAGCGAGGATGACGGCCGGGGCCTCGTGAGTCTCGCCGCCTCCAGTGACCACACGCTTGAGGTGACCCTTCAGATCAACTTCAGTGACGTCGTCGAACACTATCCGGGCGCCGAACTTTTCCGCCTGTTCCTGGAGCCCATCCATGAGTTCAGGACCTTGGATGCCGCCGGGGAAGCCGGGGAAGTTCTCGACTTCAGTGGTGTTCATCAGCGCGCCGCCGGCGGTGACCGACCCGGCCAGGACCAGCGGGTTCAGGCCTGCGCGGGCGGCGTAGATCGCCGCGGTGTAGCCGGCGGGGCCGGAGCCGATGATGATCAGTTGCTCGGTCTTGACGTCGGTGCTCACGTGAGACTCTCCTGGTGCTCGAAAATGTGGGTTACTTGGCGGCCGGGACGAGGGAGGCGATCAAGCCCTCGATGCGGGTCTTGATTTCATCGCGGATCGGGCGGACGGCGTCCACGCCTTGGCCGGCGGGGTCTTCCAGGACCCAGTCTTCGTAGCGCTTGCCGGGGAAGTATGGGCATTCGTCGCCGCATCCCATGGTGATGACAACGTCGGATTCCTTGACGGCCTCGGTGGTGAGGACCTTGGGGATTTCAGCGGACATGTCGATGCCCAGTTCGGCCATGGCTTCGACGGCGGCCGGGTTGACCTTGTCGGCGGGCTGGGAGCCGGCGGAGCGGACTTCGATCTCACCCTTGCCAAGGGTTGTCAGGAACGCTGCGGCCATTTGGGAACGTCCGGCGTTGTGGACGCAGACGAAGAGGACGGAGGGCTTCTTGATGGTTTCGTAGCTCACGGGTTTCTCTCCTGGAATGGTTGTTGAACGGGTGGCTGGGTTTGAAGCGGTGCGCCCGAGCGCGAAGCTCTTCGTAGCGAACATTGATGATGGTCGATATAGCGAGTATCGGACGATAGATTGATGAATGTCAATATTGCAATTGCTGCCAGATGGTCAGGCGGCGGTGATGCGTGGCGCGAGGTCGTTGATGCGGCGGGTGATGTCATCGAAGGCGTGGTCAAAGGCAGCCGCCGTGTCCAGGCGGAGGGGATCCGGCACGGACCAATGGATTCCGCCCAGCCCGGTCAGTTCTTCGTGGGCGTTGTCGCAGACGGTCACCACCAGGTCGGCCTCCTCCGCAACCTCTTCCAGGGTGCGCGGTGCGATGTCGGGCAGGTCCAGCCCATGACGTCGGGCGGTCTCGATGGCTCCGCGGGCGATGCGGTTTGCGGGGCGCGTTCCGGCCGAGGCTGAGGGGATGCCGCTGACCTGCCGCCAGAGGGCGGTGGCCAGCTGGGAGCGGGCACTGTTGCGCGTGCAGACGAACAGGACACGGCTTGCTGTATGTGCCGCCCCGGGTACGAGCCCACTGAGGGCGCCCGTGGCGAGGCGGAGGTAGCTGCGGCGCTTGTCGGCTTCGGAGCGGTGGCGGGTTGCCAGCCCGGCGTCCTCCAGCGTGCGGAGGTGGTGGGAGAGCAGGTTGGCGGGCATGCCCAGTTCGGCCTGCAGTTCCGATGGCGAGAAGTCGCCCAGGGTCAGCAGGTCCATGATGCGCAGGCGTGCCGGATCGGCAAGGGCTGCGTGCCTGGCTACCCGGGCCTGGAATGTGTCGACTGCTTCAATATTCATTGATTCAATTTTGACTGAGGTAATTCCATGCGTCAAGCTGTTGGCATGACTTCACTCCAGCCGCCCCTGTGGCGCCGTGCCATCGCTGAATTCCTCGGCGCCGGCCTGCTCGTTGCCATCGTCGTTGGTTCCGGAATCGCCGCAGCCCAGCTCTCACCCAATGACGTAGGCCTGCAGTTGCTGCAAAACAGCACGGCCACGGTGCTTGGCCTGACGGTGTTGATCCTGGTGTTCGGGCCGGTCAGTGGCGCCCACTTCAACCCGGTTGTCTCCATGGCCGACTGGTTCCTCGGACGGCGCGGCGGATCCGGCCTGTCCTTGCCGGACCTCGGCCTCTACGTCCTGGCCCAGATCGCCGGTGCCATCGGTGGCAGTGTCTTGGCGAACGCGATGTTTGAGGTGGGTACGTCCATCTCGACCAAAGAGCGGGCAACGGCGGGTCATCTGCTGGCCGAAGTGGTCGCGACCGCCGGTCTGGTCCTGCTGATCTTCTCCCTTGCAGCCACCAAACGCGGCGCTTTGGCCGCCCCGGCTGTAGGTGCCTACATCGGCGCTGCGTACTGGTTTACGTCCTCCACGTCGTTCGCGAACCCGGCCGTGACCATCGGCCGTATCTTCAGCGACACTTTCGCTGGCATTGCACCGGGTTCCGTCCCACCATTCCTCGCCGTCCAGGTCCTCGGTGCGGCTGTTGGCGTTGGAATCCTGCTCCTGCTCTTCCCGCATGCCGGCCGGGCCGCCGCCGACGTCGTCATCCCTCACTCCGTCGAAGCGGCCAAGCAGTAGTCCCGCCGGCCTAAACATTGATGAATGTCAATGTTGCGGCATAATAGGTAGATGACCTCGCTGCCCTTGCTCGAACCGGACACGCAGACCATCTGCTGCCCGCCAGCTACCCCTGCCCTTGGCGCTGAGGAGGCACAGCGCCGGGCCGTCGTGTTCAAAGCGCTGGCGGATCCCAACCGGCTGCGCCTGCTCTCCATCGTCAAGGCCGCCGACGGCGGTGAGTCCTGCGTCTGCGACCTCACCGAACCGCTGGATCTGGGCCAACCCACCGTCTCCCACCATTTGAAGATCCTGGTCGAGGCCGGTCTGTTGCATCGCGAAAAGCGCGGCACCTGGGCGTACTACTCGCTGGTCCCCGGAGCCCTGGATGACGTCGCCGGAGTCCTCACTGCCCTATGAGCCGTGATTTTGATGTCCGGCCCATGCAGGAAGGCGACTGGCCCGCTGTGCGGCGCATCTTCCAGCAAGGTATCGAGACGGGGCACGCCACCTTTGAGGAAAACGCTCCTGATTGGGAATCCTTCAACACCTCCAGGTTGAAAGCGCACCGGATCGTCGCCGAAGCGCCCGGACGGGGCGTTCTGGGATGGGCTGCCGTCTCCGCCGTCTCGTCCCGGCCTGCCTACGTGGGCGTGGTCGAACACTCCATTTATGTGGCGGCCGAAGCCCGCGGCCTCGGTCTGGGCAAAGCCATTTTGCAGGCACTCATCGACTCCACCGAGCGCGACGGGGTGTGGACTATCCAATCCAGCGTCTTCCCGGAAAACCAGTCCAGCCTCCGGATCCACGAATCCGCCGGTTTCCGGGTCATCGGACATAGGAGCCGCATCGCCCGTATGACCTACGGTCCCGCCGCCGGCCAGTGGCGCGACACACTCCTGCTCGAACGCCGCTCGCCCGCAGTGTAGCTATGTGATTGATGCCGCTCTCCGGCCGAATATTGGTAACGTGCGCAATCAAACCTGAACGAATAGCCCCGGTCCCGCATCTAGCCGCCAGAGACGTCCGCTATATGGAAGTGCCTCAAATTGTTGGGCCCTCCTACGAGGAACATCAGCTGTCCCGTGATATTCACACTGTTAGGCTCTGGAACAAAATGGGCCCTTTCAAGGGCAGGAATTAGGGGGATCATGGGCAATTTTCGTGGGTTTGCAATGAAATTGGCGGCTCTTGCCGCGTTGCTGGTGGCCTCGTCAATAACCTGGGTGGCTCCGGCCACTGCAGCGGTCCCGCAGGTCGCTTCCGATGAGTGGGCGCCGCGCATGAATGGGACGGCTTATGTGGGCTCTGAATTGGCCATATCGCAGGTTCAGCACTTCAACCCGTGCCCGACCGAGGAGGCCCCCAACGGGTTCGTCTTGGAATGGCTCAGCAATGGGGTTCCCCTCCCTGCCGAACGGCAGCAGGGGCATAGTCTGAAACTCATCCCTGAGGACCGAGGGAACCGCATATCGTTCAACGCCCGGGGCACGTGCCCCGAAGCAAAGGCCTATCGCAGCGCCGAGACACCTCCTGTTGCTGCTTCCAACAGGGCCACGGGCTGGACTGGCCGCGGAAATTTCGAGCTTCTGGGCCGCACTCACAACGGTGACCTCGTTCTCTACCCGCGAACCTACGAGCCCGTGTGGAGCGTCTTTTGTGGACAGGGCATTCAATGCATGTCCTACAAGGGGTCCTGGGACGAACCCAGGCTGGTCGGGTCGGGCTGGAACATCTTCGACATCGTTTTCTCCCCGGGTGACTTCGACGGCGATGGGTTCAACGACGTCCTGGGAAGAGACGGTGCGGGGAACCTGCGCCACTACCCCGGTGACGGCGAAGGAGGCTGGCTGGCACCCCGTCCGGTCGGCTCCGGCTGGCAGATCTTCGATTCCATCGTCGGAGCCGGCGACTTCAGTGGTGACGGCAATAACGACGTTCTGGCCCGCGACCGTGCAGGCAAGCTGTTCCTCTACCCTGGTGACGGCCACGGTGGCTGGCTCCCACCATCCCAGGTCGGCTCGGGGTGGCAGATCTTCAACAAAATTGTCGCGCCCGGAAACACCAACGGCGACGGGGGCGTGGACATCTTCGCCCGCGATAACAGAGGTGTCCTTCACCAATACCCAACGGACGGCCACGGCGGCTGGAAAGCACCGACCGTGGTCGGCCCTGGCTGGGAGGGCATGACCGAAATCAACGGAGCCGGCAGATTTTCCAGGATCAATTCTCCTTCCCAAGAATCCAATGACGTCACCGCCGTTGACCAAGAAGGCAACCTCGTCCTCTACCCCGGTTGGGGGCAGAGCGGGCTCTACAACGCGGGCCAAATCGGTTCAGGCTGGAACACCTTCAAAAACCTCATCTGATCCTGAGACGCAAAATTAGATAGCGAACAATTCAGGGCTCTTCTGCACCAGCATTGCGGGCAAACATGGCCGCCTCTTGGGCCTCTCCGCCGCCAAACGTAAACATTGGGTGACAGTGACGCCTGCCCGACCCACTCAACAACCGGCGGACCCCCGGGTTCCTCCGTTGGATGCAATTGGTCAGAGAAGCCTTCTTGTCGGTGCGTGGCAGTACAGTAAAGGTATTCGAATATATGTTCGAATACACGGCGTGTCCTGCCAAGGAACATCGGCGCGCGTGCTACGGCCGAACGGAGGAGAGCGATGTCCAAGCCAGCACTCATGCATCAGATGCAGGAGATCGCCCACGTGGATATCAACTGCTTCTATGCGTCGGCGGAGCGTGCGTTCAACCCCTCACTGGAGGGCAAGCCGCTGATTGTGCTGTCCAACAACGACGGCTGCGCAGTGACCCGGTCTCCGGAAGCCAAGAAGCTGGGGATCGGGCTGGGGGAGCCATGGTTCAAACTTGCTCCGCGGGCCAAGGAATGGGGACTCATTGCCCTCTCCAGCAACTACGAACTCTATGGGGACATCAGTTCCCGTGTCATGGAACTCCTGGCCCGCTACTCGGCGTGGCAGGAGGTCTACTCCATTGATGAGGCGTTTCTCGGGGTGAAAGGCCAACCGGAAGACCTGCTGGAGCTGGGACGCACCATCA